>CAYUJV010000059.1:0-16395 GCA_964445085.1 uncultured Burkholderiales bacterium | reverse complement strand
CAACATCCTGTTCGTCTGCGGCGGCGCCTTCGACGGCATCGACAAGGTGATCCGCAACCGCTCGGAGAAGGGCGGCATCGGTTTTGGCGCCGAGGTGAAGAGCAAGGAAAGCCGCAAGGCGATCGGCGAAGTGCTGCGCGGCGTCGAGCCGGAGGACCTGATCAAGTACGGCCTGATCCCGGAATTCGTCGGCCGCCTGCCGGTGGTGGCGACCCTGGAGGAACTGGACGAGAAGGCCCTGGTGCAGATCCTGACCGAGCCGAAGAACGCGCTGATCCGCCAGTACCAGAAGCTCTTTGCCATGGAAGGCGTCGAACTGGAATTCCGCGACGATGCCCTGACCGCGATCGCCAAGCGCGCGCTGCAGCGCAAGACCGGCGCGCGCGGCCTGCGCTCGATCCTCGAGCACGCGCTGCTCGACATCATGTTCGAGCTGCCTTCCAAGAAGGACGTGACGAAGGTGGTGGTGGACGAGGATGTCATCACGGGCTCCGCCCCGCCGAAGTTGATTTACGCCGACCAGCCCAGGGTCGCCTGAACCCGGGCCCCGGGGCGACGGCATGCGCCCCGGGGTCAAGGAAGTTCGATTCCTTCCGCTATTTCTCTCAACGGGGCGGACTGGCGAGCGCGGCCTGGCAGCACCGCGGTTGAGTGTCCTGAACTGATGGGGCACGGCTTGGATTCCCCCTTGAATTCAACCCGGCAGCCCCCATCCCCGAGCAGTACTTCTTTCTTATAGGTGGCCCCATTATGAGCACACAACCGGAACCGCTCGCCGAACACGTCAACCTGCCGCTGTTGCCCCTGCGCGACGTGGTGGTTTACCCCCACATCGTCATTCCCCTGTTCGTCGGTCGCCCGAAATCCATCAAGGCGCTCGAGGTGGCCATGGAAGCCGGCAAGCATATCCTGCTCGTCGCGCAGAAATCGGCATCCAAGGACGAACCGACCACGGATGACCTCTACAATGTCGGCAGCGTGGCCAGCATCCTGCAGATGCTCAAATTGCCGGACGGCACCGTCAAGGTGCTGGTCGAGGGCAACCAGCGTGCCGAAATCACCGAGTTCATCGACGAGAAGACCCACTTCGCGGCCGAGGCCGACATCCGCAAGATCGAGCCGCCCACCGATCACGAAACGCTGGCCCTGATGCGCAGCGTGTTCACCGAGTTCGACCAGTACGTCAAGCTGAACAAGAAGATTCCGCCAGAGATCCTCACCTCCCTGGCCAGCATCGACGATGCCGGCCGCCTAGCCGACACCATCGCCGCGCACCTGCCGATCAAGCTGGAGCAGAAGCAGCAGATCCTGGAGATGATGGACGTGCACGAGCGGCTCGAGCACCTGTTCAGCATGCTCAACGCCGAAATCGACATCCTGCAGGTTGAGAAGCGCATCCGCGGCCGCGTGAAGCGGCAGATGGAAAAGAGCCAGCGCGAGTATTACCTCAACGAACAGGTCAAGGCGATCCAGAAGGAACTGGGTGAACTGGAAGAAGGCGCCGACCTGGACGAGCTGGAAAAGCGCATCCAGGCCGCGCGCATGCCCAAGGAAGCGCATGCCAAGGCCATGGCGGAGCTGAAGAAGCTGCGGATGATGTCGCCGATGTCCGCGGAGGCCACCGTGGTGCGCAACTTCATCGAGACCGTCACCAACCTGCCGTGGCGCAAGAAGACCAAGATCAGCAAGGACCTGCGCAAGGCGGAGGAGATCCTCGACAAGGACCACTACGGCCTGGAGCGGGTCAAGGAGCGGATCATCGAGTACCTGGCCGTGCAGCAGCGGGTCGATAAACTCAAGGCGCCGATCCTGTGCCTGGTCGGACCTCCCGGCGTGGGCAAGACTTCGCTCGGCCAGTCGATCGCGAAGGCCACCAACCGCAAGTTCGTGCGCATGGCCCTCGGCGGCGTGCGCGACGAGGCGGAGATTCGCGGCCATCGCCGCACCTACATTGGCTCCATGCCCGGCAAGATCCTGCAGAGCATGACCAAGGTGGGCGTGCGCAATCCGCTTTTCCTTCTGGATGAAGTGGACAAGATGGGCATGGACTTCCGCGGCGACCCGTCGTCCGCCCTGCTCGAGGTGCTGGACCCGGAGCAGAACCACACCTTCGTCGACCATTACGTCGAGGTCGAATATGACCTGTCGGACGTGATGTTCGTGGCGACGGCCAACTCGCTCAACATCCCGGCGCCGTTGCTGGACCGCATGGAAGTGATTCGTCTTGCCGGCTATACCGAGGACGAGAAGATCAACATCGCCACGCGCTACCTGCTGCCGAAGCAGATGAAGACCCACGGCCTCAAGCCGGAGGAGATCAACGTCACCCAGAGCGCCATTCGCGACATCATCCGTTATTACACGCGGGAAGCGGGCGTGCGCAGCCTGGAGCGCGAAATCGCGAAGATCTGCCGCAAGGTGGTGAAATCGCTGCTGGTCGAGAAGAAGAAGACCAAGATCACCGTCAGCTCGCGCAACCTCGACCAGTATCTGGGCGTGCATCGCTTCAGCTACGGCATGGCGGAGAAAACCAACCAGGTGGGCCAGGTCACCGGTCTGGCCTGGACCGAGGTGGGTGGCGAATTGCTGACCATCGAGTCGGTGCGCCTGCCGGGCAAGGGCAAGACCATCACCACCGGCAAGCTGGGCGAGGTCATGCAGGAATCGATCCAGGCCGCGCTGTCGGTGGTGCGCAGCCGCGCCTCGCGCCTGGGCATTTCGGCCGACTTCTACCAGAACAACGATATCCACATCCACCTGCCCGAGGGCGCCACGCCCAAGGACGGGCCGAGTGCGGGGATCGCAATCTGCACCGCCATGGTGTCGGTGATGACCGGCATCCCGGTGCGGGCGGACGTCGCCATGACCGGCGAGATTACGCTGCGCGGCGAAGTGCTGCCCATCGGTGGCCTGAAGGAGAAGCTGCTCGCGGCGCACCGCGGCGGCATCAAGACGGTGCTGATTCCCCAGGAGAACGTGAAGGATCTCGGCGACATTCCGGACAACATCAAGAACAAGCTCGACATCCATCCGGTGCGCTGGATCGAGCAGGTCCTGGAATACGCGCTCGAACGCAAGCCGACGCCGTTGCCGGAGGAGCAAGCCGAAGGTCTGCCGGCAGCCAAGGTCGACGAAAAGTCGGAAGCGGTCATCAAGCACTGAGTCCTCGCACAGCGGCAGGGAAAATGGGCGCCTCGGGCGCCCATTTTCTTGTGCGTGGAGAGTGCGTTGGTGAATTTTCTTGAGGTGTGGGGTGATGCGTCCGGGGGCTTTTTTTATAGGGTGAAAGGGGTCTGCGTGGTTCCGGAAACTGCTTGACACGCTGATTTCCCCGCTGCTATAAAGCGCTTTGCGAGTCACTCGTGTCACACCTAGATAAATCGCCATAGAAAACCGAAAGGGGACTTCACGTGAACAAATCAGAATTGATCGACGCGATTGCCAAGAATGCCGACATGTCCAAGGCCGCTGCAACACGCGCGTTGGATGCGGCGGTGGCAGCGGTGCAGCAGAGCCTGAAAAAGGGTGGCATGGTTACGCTGGTGGGGTTTGGCACCTTCTATGTGGGCAAGCGCGCGGCACGCAATGGGCGCAATCCCCGCACCGGCGCGACGATCAAGATCAAGGCTGCCAAGGTTCCGAAATTCCGTGCTGGTAAAGCGCTCAAAGATGCGATAAACTAGCGGGCTTTGGGTGAGGGCCCGCTGCGAGGCGGGAGACAGGCCCAAGACAAGGTTCCGGCGAGTGCTGGGAAGCGCAGGAACCGGGTTTGGGTGCTTAGCTCAGCTGGTAGAGCGTCGCCCTTACAAGGCGAATGTCGGGGGTTCGAACCCCTCAGCACCCACCATAAAGATGATCTGGAGCGGTAGTTCAGTCGGTTAGAATACCGGCCTGTCACGCCGGGGGTCGCGGGTTCGAGTCCCGTCCACTCCGCCAAACAAGGGCGAGCTTAGTCTCGCCCTTTTCCATTATTGGCGCCCGAGTCGCGGGCGCCGCGCAAATCAGGATGTGAACATGCTATCCGATACCATTCACGAGCGCATGAAGGGCTGGTTCGCACGGATTCTGCTCGGTCTGATCATTATTTCCTTCGCCCTGTTTGGCGTGGACGCCTATTTCAAGGGCAGTGGCGGCGGCCAGTGGGTGGCGGAGGTCGGCAAGCAGAAGATCAGCGCGCTGGAGTTCGACGATCTGGTGCGGCAGGAGCAGGCCCGCCTGCGCAGCCAGGGCGAGACCGACCCGGCGAAACTGGAAGCGGCAGATTTGAAGCAGCGGGTCCTGGACCAGATGATCCGCGAACGGGTGCTGCTCCAGGCCGCAGTCGCGCGCGGCTATGAAATCAGCGACGAGGCCGTGCTGCCGGCGGTGGTGGCCAATCCGATCTTCCAGGAAAACGGCCAGTTCTCGGAACAGCGCTTCGAACAGTTTCTGCGGCAGCAGCGCATGTCGCGCGCCCAGTTCCTGCAGTCCCTCAAGCAGGAGGCCCTGGTCAACAACATGGTGGGGGTGCCGCTCGCGTCCATGATCATCCCGAAGAGCGCATCCCAGCACCTGGCGCAGCTGCTGGGCGAACAGCGCGAGGTGAGCCGGGCGGTGATCGGCCTCGAGTCCTTCCTGGCGAAGGCGCACGTGGACGACGCGGCGATCCAGGCCTACTACACCGCTCACCCGGAGGTGTCGCACGTCGAGGAACAGGCCCGGGTCGAGTATGTGGTGTTCTCGCCCGACGTGCTGCTGCCTGGCATCACGGTGACCGAGGCCGACGCCAAGGCCTACTATGACCAGCATGCCAGCGACTTCGCCACGCCGGAGCAGCGGGAAGCCAGCCACATCCTGATCCGCATTCCGCCCGACGCAAAGGAAGCGGACAAAAAGGCGGCCGAACAGAAGGCTGCGGAGGTGCTGCAGCAAGCCAAGGCCGATCCGGCCAAGTTCGCGGCGCTCGCCCGGGAGTTTTCCCAGGATCCCTCCACCGCGGGCAAGGGCGGCGATCTCGGCACGATCACGCCGGGTTCCATCTTCCCCGCGGTGGAAAAGGCCATCTTCGAAATGAAGCCGGGCGAGGTCTCAGGCCCGGTGCAGTCGCCGGCGGGTTTGCACATTCTGCTGCTCAAGTCGATGAAGCCGGCAACCCAGCGGCCCTTCGCCGAGGTGAAGGACATCGCATTGGAGGATGCCCGGCGCGAGGCGGCGATGCGCCGCTTCAACGAGGAGGCGGACAAGTTCGGCGACCTGGTCTACGCCCAGTACGCGTCGCTCAAGCCGGCGGCGGACCAGTACAAGCTCACGATCCAGACCAGCGACTGGATTGGCCGCCGGGGTGCGGCGGCGGGCGTGCTCAAGAACGACCGCCTGCTGCACGCCATCTTCTCGGACGAGGCCGTCAAGCAGAAGCGCAATACCGAAGCGATCGAGGTGTCGCCGAACACCCTGGTCGCTGCCCGCATCGCCGAATACAAGCCGGCGGGGCAGCGGCCGCTGGCCGAGGTGCGCGCGCAGATCGAACGCATCCTGGCGCGGGAACAGGCGGCGACATTGGCGCGGGAGCAGGGCGAGCACGACCTGGCCGAGCTGCGCCAGGGGCGCTCCGTTGCCGGTGCGAGCTTCGGGCCGGCCAAGACCGTGACGCGCCAGGATGCCGACGGGTTTGCGCCGGCCGAGGTGCGTGCCGTGTTCCAGGCAGACGTGAAGCAGCTGCCGGCGTACACCGGACTCGCCCTGGAGGATGGCAGCTATGCGCTCTATCGCATTTCGGGCGCGAGCACGTCGGCGGAGGGGATCAAGCAGGCGGAGCAGATGGCGCCCGCGCTGCTGCAGCGCACGACGGCCATGCTGATCGGCGCAGCCTACGTCGACAGTCTCAAGCAACACACGAACATCGAGATCCGGCAGAGCGCGCTGGAAAAAGCCGAACGCTGAATCCGGCCTGTCGTTGCGAGGAAAGAGAGGGGCGGCCAGCCCCTCTTTTTTTGCCAGTGGGAAACGCTAGGCGGGTGCGCGCGCGGCCGGTTTCGCCAGCACGGCCAGCACCCTGGCCGCCATCTCCTGCAGCGGCACGATTTCGTCCACGCCGCCGACCGCGATGGCTTCCTTGGGCATGCCGTACACGACGCAGGACGCCTCGTCCTGGGCAAAGGTATGGGCGCCGGCGCGCTTCATTTCCAGCATGCCGAGGGCGCCGTCCTTGCCCATGCCGGTGAGGATGACGCCGATGGCGTTGGCGCCGGCGCAATTCGCGGCGGAGCGGAACAGCACGTCCACCGATGGCCGGTGGCGGTTCACCGGCGGGCCCGACGACAGCTCGCACAGATACTGACCGCCACTGCGCGCCAGCAGGAGGTGCGAATGGCCGGGGGCGATGAAGGCATGTCCGGGGACGACGCGGTCGCCGGCGGCGGCCTCCTTGACCCGGATCTTGCACACCGCGTCCAGGCGCTGGGCGAAGGATTGGGTGAAGGACTCCGGCATGTGTTGCGTCACCAGGATCCCGGGGCAGTTTGCCGGCAGGCGCACCAGGAATTCCTTGATCGCCTCGGTGCCGCCGGTGGAGGCGCCCACGATGATCAGCCGTTCCGTGGCCGGAATCCGTGCCGTCAGCGACGGCAGGATCACGTCGGCGCTCAGCTTTTCTTCCGTGCGCGACGCCGGAGGTTCAGGCCTTGTAGGCATGGGGCTTGGCCGCCGGCGCGAGCTCGTACACGGTACGGCCCCGCAGCTTGAACAGATCCGCCGCGTGATGGAAGCTCTCGGAATGCCCGGCAAAGAGCAGCCCGTCCGGCAGCAGCAGCGGCACGAACTTCTGCAGGATCTGGTGCTGGGTCGGCTTGTCGAAATAGATCATCACGTTGCGGCAGAAGATGGCATCGAACGGCCCGCGCATGGGCCAGTTCGGGTCGAGCAGATTGATTTGCCGGTAGGTGATCATGGCCTGCAGCTCCGGCTTGACCCGGACCTGCGCCTCCTGGCTGCCCTGGCCGCGCAGAAAGTACTTGCGCGTCAGCGCCTCCGGCAGCCGGGCGATGCGCTCGGCCGGGTAGATGCCCTGGCGCGCCTTGTCGAGCACGTTCGTGTCCACGTCCGAGGCGAGTATTTTCACGTTGGACGGAATGCGGCCGAACAGTTCGGCCACCGACATGGCGATGGAGTAGGGCTCCTCGCCGGTGGAGGAGGCCGAGCACCAGATGGCAAGGTTGCGCTGCCCCATCCGGGGCCGCAGGAATTCCTGCAGCAGCGGGAAATGGTGCTCTTCGCGGAAGAACGAGGTCAGGTTGGTGGTCAGGGAGTTGGTGAACGCTTCCAGCTCTTCCGGATGTCCCTGTTCGAGATAGCCGATGTATTCGGCAAAGGTGGCATGGCCGGTCACGCGCAGGCGGCGCGCGAGGCGGCTGTACACCATGTCGCGCTTGACCGGCGACAGCGAAATGCCCGCGCGCGCGTGGATGAGCTTGCGGATGCGCTCGAAGTCCTGGTCGGTGAACAGGAATTCGCGATTGTCGCCAGCGTGCGTCCTGGCCTCCGGCCGGCTGACGGGGCCGGGTTTGAAGCGTGCCGTGCCGGCCCGGTCGTGACTCATGAGTTTCCTTCGCGTACTTCTGAACTGGTGGATGGTGCAATGGCGGCCGGCAGGAGCCGGCGCGGTTGCCAGGAAATTAGCGGTCCTGGCGCGCAATACTTTAAAGGCGGGCGCTAATTTTCGCTCCCTGGTCCCCCGCATCGGGCAGCCGCAGCAGCGCGACGGCCACATTGCCCGCGCCCTCGTAGCGCAGCTCCGCGGCGATGCGCTGCACCAGCAGGATGCCGCGGCCGGAAGGCAGGGTATGGCTGGAACCCAGTTGCTGCAGCAGTTCCTGATGCGCGAAGCCTGGCCCGCTGTCGCGCACCGAGATCTTCAGGCAGGGGGCGCCCTCGTGCTCGACCTGCGCAATGGAGAGCCTGATCGAGCCGTGCGCCAGCTGCGCGAGGCGTTCGGTACGCAGCTTGAGGTAGCGCTCGAACCCGTCCGGCTGCTGCTTGATGCGGGAATCGAGCCGGAGCAGGCCGTGGTCCAGGGCGTTGTTGACCAGCTCGGCGAGCACGACGAATGTGGTGCGGCGGTGTTGCTCGTTCAGATGCAGCTGATCGAGCCAGCTCATCAGCAGCGGAACGACGTCCAGGCTGCGCAGCTGGGCGGCGTCGAGCCCCAGACTCAAATGCCAGGCGGAGAATTCGCCTGCTGGCGGGACCGCCCCGCTGGGTTTGCGTGGGGGTGGCGCGGCGGCCGGGACATCGTCCGGACAGGCGACCATCACCAGGGAAATGTCGTCGTGGGGGGCGCCGTCGCCGATGTGGGTCTGGACCGCGCTCACAAGTGTCGCGAAGCGCGTTTCGCGCTTGGTCGCGGCGAGCAGCTCCCACACCCGGGCGCTGCCGAAGAGGGTGCCCGCGTCGTCGACGGCCTCGGCAAGGCCGTCGCTGTGCATGACGAGCTGGCCCGCGGCGGGCCAGGAAAAGATCTCCGGCCGCGCGTCGAGTTCGTCCTCGGCGAGGACCCCCAGCGGCGGGTGCGCCGACGGCCAGTCGCGGAGCACCGCGCCGGCGTCGTCGACAAAGCGGGCGGCGGGAATGCCGCCGTTCCAGATCTGCAGCGAGCGCTGGGCGTGATCGATGACCGCGACGACGGCCGCGACGAACCGGTCGCGCGGCATCAGCTGGCGCGTCCTGCGATTGAGCTCGCCCACGATGCTCGCCACGGAAAAGCCCTTTTCGGCCAGGTGGTAGAACGCCTCGATCATGGGAAGCACGCTGATGGCCGCGGCGAGGCCGTGCCCGGTCGCATCCGCGAGCAGCACGTAGCGTTCGCCGCCGGGGCCGCGGGCGGTGACGATGACGTCGCCGCTGAAATGCTCCGCCGGCCGCACCCACTGCTGCACGCCGTCGAAGACGTCCAGGTCCTTGTGGATGATGCGCTGCAGCAGGTGCTTGGCGAATTCCTGTTCGGTGCGCGCCTCGTCGATGGCGTTCTGCAGCTGGGCCGCGTAGCGCGCGACCCGCTCCTGCGCCTCGGCGATGCGGCGCATCGCCTTGATCTTCTCGCTCAGGATCGCCAGGTTCACCGGCTTGGTCAGGTAGTCATCGCCGCCGGCGCCCAGGCCGCGGGCCTGGTGCTCGTTGCTGTCGTAGGCGCTGAGGAAGAGGATGGGAATCCACTTGTCCGGGTACAGGCGCCGGATCTCGCGCGTCGCCTCGAAGCCGTCCATCTCCGGCATCGCCGCGTCCATGATGATCAGGTCGGGGATGGCGACCTGGCAGGCGCGCACCGCCTCCTGCCCGTTGCGCGCGCTCAGGGTGGCGTAGCCCTTGCGCGTCAGATAGCTGGTGAGCAGCAGGAGGTTTTCGTCCTTGTCATCGGCGATGAGGATCGTGCCCAGGCTGGGCCGGTCCGGCGGGGCGGCGGCGGGGAGGGCGGATGCCATCGGGCAGGCGGGTTCAGACGATCTCAAACAGGCGGCCGAAGTTCGCCACCTCCAGCACCTGGCGCACGGCGCCGCCGGCGTTGGTGAGCCTGATTCCGATGCTGCGGCCGCCAGCCTTTTCCCGCAGCAGAAGCAGCATGCCCAGGGCGGAGCTGTCGATGTATTCGACCCGGGACAGGTCCACGTCCAGATGCCGGACGCCCGGCGTGCCGAGGATTTCCTCGTAGTTGTGGCGGAAATCCCGGTGGATGCTGAAGTCGAAGCGCCCGGCCACGGCCAATGTGGCCCGGCCGGCGGCGATCTGGTTGTGTACCGTGGCGGTCATTCGCTTGCTCCCTGCGGGGAAAATGGCTGGAATGACCGCTTATAGCGGCAGAATCGGGCGCGAATTTAGCACCCGCGCGGGGGATGCCCCGCGCGCCGGCCGGCTCCCGCTTGCAGCCGTTGCTTAGCCGGCGCCCACGGTCGTGTTGAAGCCGCCGTCGACGTAGGTGATCTCGCCGGTGATGCCCGAGGCCAGGTCGCTCATCAGGAAGGCCGCGGCATTGCCCACTTCCTCGATGGTGACGTTGCGGCGCAGCGGGGCATTGTGTTCCACGTAGTCCAGAATCTTGTTGAAGTCGGTGATGCCCGAGGCGGCCAGGGTCTTGATCGGCCCGGCGGAGATCGCGTTCACGCGAATGCCCTTGGGGCCCAGGCTCTGCGCGAGGTAATACACGCTGGACTCCAGGCTGGCCTTGGCCAGGCCCATCACGTTGTAGTTGGCCACCGAGCGGATCGCGCCCAGGTAGGAGAGGGTGAGCAGCGAACCGCGGCGGCCTTCCATCATCGGCAGGGCGGCCTTGGCGAGGGCGGTGAAGCTGTAGGAGCTGATGTCGTGGGCGATGCGGAAATATTCACGGTTGACCGCGCTCAGATAATCCCCCGCCAGCGCCTGCTTGGGCACGAAAGCCACGGAGTGCACGATGCTGTCGAGGCCGTCCCAGTGCTGCCTCAGGTCGGCGAACACCTTCTCGATCTGCTCGTCCGAGGCCACGTCGCACTCGAACACCAGCTTCGAGCCGAAGTCCCCGGCCAGGTCCAGGACCCGTTCCCGGGTGCGCTCGCCCTGGTAGGTGAAGGCCAGTTCTGCGCCCTCGCGCTGGCAGGCCTGGGCGATGCCGTAGGCGATGGATCGGTTGGAGAGCATGCCGGTGACGAGAATGCGTTTGCCCGCAAGAAAGCCCATGGTCAGTCCTTTTCCCGGTCGGGGGTTGTTGCATGAAGTCCGCCATTATAAAGCAAGGCGGGAGCCCTTCCGAATGGCGAATTGGGCTAAACTTGCGGGCGATGACTGCGTCGCGCTCACTGTATTTCCTGCTGCTCGTCCTCATGCTCGCGGGCTGCGGCAAGACGCCGTGGAACGATCCCTATCCCGTGTCCGAGCGCGGCCAGAACATCCGCTACGCCGCCTTTTCCGAGCGGCCCAAGCATCTCGACCCGGCGCGCTCCTACAGCTCGAACGAAGTGGAGTTCATCGGCCAGATCTACGAGCCGCCGCTGCAGTACCACTATCTCAAGCGCCCCTACACGCTGATCCCGGCCACCGCGACCGAGGTGCCCAGGCCGCGCTATCTGGATGCGGCGGGCAAGCCGCTGCCGGCGGACGCGCCGGTGGCGCGCATCGCCTACAGCGTGTACGAGATCCACATCCAGCCGGGCATCCGCTACCAGCCGCACCCTGCTTTTGCGCGCGACGCTGCGGGCCATCTCCGCTATGCCAACCTGACGCGGGAGGAGGTCGCGCGGGTGCAGTCCCTGGCCGACTTCCCGCACACCGGCACGCGCGAACTGACCGCCGACGACTATGTCTACGAGATCAAGCGGCTGGCCCATCCGGCGCTGAATTCGCCGATTTTCGGCCTGATGAGCGAATACATCGTCGGGCTGAAGGAATACGGCGCGTTGCTGGCGAAGGTGCAGCAGGCGCGCCGCGCCAATGGCGGCGAAGGCTATCTCGACCTGAACCAGTATCCGCTGGCGGGCGCGCAGGTGGTGGACCGCTATACCTACCGCGTGACCCTCAAAGGCAAGTATCCGCAGTTTGTCTACTGGCTGGCGATGCCGTTCTTCGCGCCGGTGCCGTGGGAGGTGGATAGGTTCTACAGCCAGCCCGGCATGGCGGAAAAGAATCTCGTGCTCGACTGGTTCCCGGTGGGCACCGGCCCTTACATGCTGACGGTGAACGACCCCAACCAGCGCATGGTGCTGGAACGCAATCCCAATTTCCACGGCGAGCGCTATCCGAGCGAAGGCGAGCCCGGCGACCGGGAGCATGGCCTGCTGCGCGACGCGGGCAAGCCGCTGCCCTTCATCGACAAGGCGGTGTTCAGCCTGGAGAAGGAGGACATTCCGTACTGGAACAAATTCCTGCAGGGCTACTACGACAGTTCCGGCATCAGCTCCGACACTTTCGACCAGGCGATCCGCATCGGCGCCACCGGCGATGCCGCACTCACCGACGACCTGAAGAAAAAGGGCATCCAGCTGGTGAGCACCGTCATGGCCACCATCAGCTACATGGGCTTCAACATGCAGGACCCGGTGGTGGGCGGCCTGGGCGAGCGCGCGCGCAAGCTGCGCCAGGCCATTTCCATTGCCGTGGATTACGAGGAGCGCATCTCCATCTTCAGCAATGGCCGCGGCATCCCGGCCCAGGGCCCGATTCCGCCCGGCATCTTCGGCTACCGCGAGGGCGAGGCCGGCATCAATCCCTACCTGTACGACTGGGTGGGCGACCATGCCCGGCGCAAGCCGATCGCGGAAGCCCGGCGCCTGTTGGCGGAGGCGGGTTATCCCAACGGCCGCGACGCGGTGACCGGCAAGCCGCTGGTGCTCAACTTCGACACCGCGGCCACGGGCGCGGATGCCAAGTCGCGCCTGGAATGGCTGGTCAAGCAGTTCCGCAAGCTCGACATCGAGCTGGTGATTCGCGCCACCGACTACAACCGCTTCCAGGACAAGATGCGCAAGGGCACGGCCCAGATCTTCGAATGGGGCTGGAACGCCGACTACCCGGACCCGGAGAATTTCCTGTTCCTGCTCTACGGGCCGAACGGCAAGGTGAGCGGCGGCGGCGAGAATGCCGCCAACTACGAGAACCCGGAATTCGACCGCCTGTTCGAGCAGATGAAGAACATGGACAACGGCCCGGAGCGGCAGCAGTTGATCGACCGGATGGTCGACATCGCGCGCCGCGATGCGCCCTGGGTGTGGGGCTACTACCCGCAGGCCTACGGCCTCTATCACGGCTGGCTGCACAACGCCAAGCCCAATCTCATGGCCAACAACGGCCTGAAATACCTGCGCGTGGACCCGACCCTGCGCGAGCGGCTGCGCGAGCAATGGAACCGGCCGGTGCTGTGGCCGGTTGCCGTCCTGGCACTGGGACTGCTGGCGGTGCTGATCCCGGCGGGGTGGAACTACTGGCGGCGCGAACATCGCGCGCCGTCCGCGGGGGGCAAGTTCTAGATGCTCGCCTACATCATCCGTCGCGTGCTCTACGCCATCCCGATCCTGATCGGCGTGAACGTGCTGATCTTCGCGCTGTTCTTCGCGGTCAACACGCCGGACGACATGGCGCGGCTGCAGCTCGGCATGAAGCACGTCACGCCCGAGGCCATCGCCCGCTGGAAGGCCGAGCACGGCTATGACAAGCCGCTGTTCTTCAATGCCGGCGCGGCGGGGTCGGCCAAGTTCACCGACACGATTTTCGCCACCCGCTCGGTGCCGATGTTCGCCTTCAGATTCGGCGCGGCGGACGACGGCCGCGACATCGGCAACGAGATCAAGACCCGCATGTGGCCCAGCCTGGCGTTGGCGCTGCCGGTGTTCGTGCTGGGGCTGCTGGTCAACATCACCTTTGCCCTGATCCTGGCCTTTTTCCGCGGGACCTACCTGGATGCCGCGGGTGTCGTGCTGTGCGTCGCCATGATGTCCATTTCCGGGCTGTTCTACATCATCGGCGGCCAGTTCCTGGTGAGCAAGCTGCTCCATCTGGTGCCGATCTCCGGCTATCAGGGCGGGCTGGATGCGTTCAAGTTCCTGGTGCTGCCGGTGGCCATCGGCGTGATCAGCGGCATCGGCGGCGGCACGCGCTGGTACCGCACGATCTTCCTGGAGGAGATCGGCAAGGACTACGTGCGCACCGCGCGCGCCAAGGGCCTCGCGGAATCGGTGGTGCTGTTCCGCCACGTGCTGAAGAACGGCATGATCCCCATTCTCACCGGCGCGGTGGTGGTGATCCCGACCCTGTTCATGGGCAGCCTGATCTCGGAATCCTTCTTCGGCATCCCGGGCCTGGGCAGCTACACCATCGACGCCATCCGCCACCAGGACTTCGCCATCGTGCACGCCATGGTGTTCCTCGGCTCGGCGCTCTACATCGTCGGCCTGCTGTTGACCGACATCTCCTACACCCTGGTCGATCCGCGGATACGCCTGTCATGATGCCGTTCCAGCCCGTGTTCCTGTGGACCGACCTGCTGATCTACCTCCTGCTGGTCGTGATCGGTCTGTATGCCTGGCGTGCGTCGCGCGCCGAGCATCTGGCCGCGCCATGGCGCAAATTGGCGCGGCGTCCCGGCGCCATGGCGGCGGCGGTGGTGCTGGCGGCCTTCGTCATCGTGGGGCTGCTGGACTCGGTGCATTTCCGCCTGCCCCTGGACGATCAGAAACCGGGCGAGCCCCGGCAGTTCGCGCCGGAGGTGTTGAGCCTGCTCGACCGCGTCGTGCTGCCCCTGCGCGAGCACAAGGAAAAGACCTACTCCGCGCCATTCGCGACCCATCTCTATTCCATGGAAACCGTGCAGCAGGCGGACGGGCGGGTGGTGCGCGTCTTCCCGCGGCTGAAATACGGCGCGGCGCATCTTGGCAACGACCTCGCCCGGCGCGGTGCCGACATTTTCCAGCGCGGCGTGTACGGGACGCTGCTCGCGCTGCTGGCGTGGTGCGCCGCGGCGGTGTTCGTGGCATGGCGCCTGGCGCGGGCGCAGCGCGGCCGCGTGACGCAGGCGCTGGCGCAGATCGCCCGCGGCCAGACCGAGCTGCCCTGGCGCGCCATGCTGGTGACCTTCGGCTGCGTCCTGTGGGCGACGCTGCTGGCGGTGCAGTGGGCGCCGCTCTACCACATCTTCGGCACCGACAAGGTCGGACAGGACGTGTTCTATCTGTCCCTGAAGAGCATCCGTACCGGCCTCGTCATCGGCACCCTCACCACCCTGGTGATGCTGCCGTTTGCCTTGGCGCTGGGGGTGATGGCCGGGTATTTCCGCGGCTGGGTGGACGATGTCATCCAGTATCTGTACACCACCCTCAATTCCATTCCGGGGGTGCTGCTCATCGCCGCGGCGGTGCTCGTGCTGCAGGTGCACATGGATCGCGTGCCGGATCTCACCCTGGTCGAACGCGCCGACCTGCGCCTGCTGTTCCTGTGCATGATCCTCGGCATCACCAGCTGGACCAGCCTGTGCCGGCTGCTGCGCGCCGAGACCCTCAAGCTGCGCGAGATGGACTACGTGCAGGCGGCGGAAGCCTTCGGCGTGCGCTCGGTGCGCATCATGGCGCGCCACGTCCTGCCCAACGTCATGCATATCGTGCTCATCACCATCACCCTGGAATTCAGCGGCCTGGTCCTGGCGGAGGCGGTGCTGGCCTACGTCGGCGTCGGCGTCGATCCGTCCATGCAGAGTTGGGGCAACATGATCAACGGCGCGCGACTGGAGCTGGCGCGCGACCCCATCGTCTGGTGGCTGCTCGCGGCGGCCTTCGCCTTCATGTTCGTGCTGGTGCTGGCGGCGAACCTGTTCGCCGACGCGGTGCGCGACGCCTTCGACCCTCGGGTGATCTGAACAAAATGCAAAGCAATAATCGCAGAGGGTGCGGAGAGTCAGGGGCAAGGATGGCTTGTCGTGTCAGCCCGGCTAAGCTGGCTGACCGGATCGAGCCAGGATTTTCCTCCGTGACCTCCGCGCCCTCTGCGTTTCAGGCTTTCCTATGAGCAGCTTGCTTGACGTCGAAAATCTCAGGGTTCACTTCAGTGCCGGCAAGCGCAGCCTGCGCGCGGTGGATGCGGTGAGTTTTTCCATCGAGCGCGGCGAGACCCTGGCGCTGCTCGGCGAGTCCGGGTGCGGCAAGTCGGTCACGGCGCTGTCGCTGCTGCAGCTGCTGCCGCCGGCGGGACGCGTCGTCGGCGGCGCGGTGCGCCTGCACGGCGAAGACCTGCTGAGCTTGCCCGAGGTGGCGATGCGCCGCGTGCGCGGCGCGAAGATCGCCATGATCTTTCAGGAGCCCATGACCAGCCTCAACCCGGTGCTCAGCGTCGGCCAGCAAGTCGCCGAGCCGCTGGTGCAGCACCAGCGGCTGACGGGTGAAGCGCTGCGCCGGCGGGTGCTGGAGCTGCTGGACGCGGTGGGCATCCCGGACCCCGCCCGCACGCACGATGCCTATCCGCACCAGCTTTCCGGCGGCATGAAGCAGCGCGTGATGATCGCCATCGCGCTCGCCTGCGAGCCGGAACTGCTCATCGCCGACGAGCCCACCACCGCGCTCGACGTGACCATCCAGGCCCAGGTGCTGGAGCTGCTGCGGGAGCTGCAGCGCAGGAACGGCATGGCCATGCTGTTCATCACCCACGACCTGGGCGTCGTGTCCGACATCGCCCAGCGGGTGGCGGTGATGTACGCCGGCGAGATCGTGGAGACGGCCGCGCGCGACGATTTCTTCCGCGACCCGCGCCATCCCTATTCGCAGAAGCTGTTCGCGTCGCTGCCCAGCATGGCCCGCCGCGGCGCGGCGCTGGCGGTGATCAAGGGCATGGTGCCGCGGCTGGACGCGCCGTTCCAGGGCTGCCGCTTTGCCGAGCGCTGCGACTACGCCTGGGAGCGCTGCCGGAGCGAGACGCCGG
>CAYUJV010000058.1:0-17582 GCA_964445085.1 uncultured Burkholderiales bacterium | reverse complement strand
ACGCCCTTGCCGTAGTCCGTGGCGTTGAGGCCGAACTCCTGCATCACCGCATACACCACCGCCACCGAGGTGGTGGACATGGCGACACCGGCCAGCCAGCTCGCCGGCACACTCCAGCCCAGCAGCCAGTGGGCGGCCGCGGCGCAGATCACGAACGGCGCGGCGAAGCCCACCAGGCCGATGCCGAGCGTCGGCTTCCACTGGCTCTTGAACACCGTGGGATCCAGCTCCGCGCCCGCGAGGAAAGTGAGCAGGATGGCGCCGGCGCCGGACAGGAACTTGATCCAGCTGGCGTCGCCGCCGAGCAGCGCCCCGGCCAATGCGGCGCCGATGACGAGCTGGGCCACGGTGCCCACCACGATTTCGGACAGCGCCGTGGCGACGCGCAGGTAGATCGACAGCAGCGTGGCGACCAGGGCCAAGCCCAGCCACAGTGCCGCCTGAGCCCAGATTTCAGTCATCGTGACGCTCCTTTCCTCATTGCGTGGCGGCGACGGACGGCGGATCCTTGTCGTCCGGGTTGATCACGCCGAAGCGGGCCGGAATGCGCGCATAGAACACGCGGATCTTCTCCCGGTGCAGCAGATCGAGCAGGCGCATCGCCTCCTCCTCGCTGATGATGAACTCCACCTCCACGACCTGGCTGCCGGCCAGCTCGAAGAACTGGTCCTCGTGCAGCACGTGGTGGCGGCCGAATCCGGCCATGGCGTGGAAGGCGGAGCCGCCGCGGATGCCCAGCTTGTTGGCCTGTTCGAGCAGCCACTCCCACACCAGCACGTGGTGGTGGCGCTCGTTTTCGTGCACGTAGAACCTCAGAAAAAAACCGTCCATGCCGCCTCCTCCTTGGTCAATAACTCTGGCGCGCGGGGATGACGCCGCGCACCCCGCCGCGCGGCTGCTCCACGTCGCCGGGATAGCGCGGAATCAGGTGCAGATGCACATGCATGATGGTCTGGCCCGCCGCTTCCCCCACGTTGACGCCGATGTTGTAGCCCGCCGGGTGGAACTCGGCGTCCAGCTGCGTCCGCATTTCGTCGAGCAGACTGAACATGGCCGCTCGTTCCGCCGGCGTGGTGTCGAAAAAATCTGCGACGTGCCGGAACGGGATGACCAGGACGTGGCCGGGGTTGGCCGGGTACTTGTCGAAGCGCGCATAGGCCAGCTCGTTGCGGCGCAGGATTTCGGTCGCGCTGCAGAAGGGGCAGGCGGCTTCGGCGGAAGTCATGCCGGCCTCCTCATGCGCGCGCCACCAGCAGGCGCACGGTCATCATGCCGAGCGCGGTGAGGATGAAGGAGCCGAACAGGTGCACGCTGGCCTCCAGCCCTGCCCACAGGTACTGACCCCGCAGCAGCAGCGTGACCACTTCGGTGGAAAAGGTGGAGAAGGTGGTGAGCCCGCCCATGAAGCCGGTGATGACGGCCAGGCGCGCTTCCGGCGAGAGCGCCGAATTGTGCGAGAAATACGCGACCGCCACCCCGACCAGATAGCCGCCGAGCAGGTTGGCCGCAAGCGTGCCCAGGGGGAGCGTCGGAAAAACCGGATTGAGCCTGGTGCCCAGCCACCAGCGCAGGCTTGCGCCCACACCGGCGCCGCCGAACACGGCAAACAGTGCGTAGTACCCCATTCCGTTCCTTTCTTGTACCCATTTTTGCTTGGAACGAAGAAGGTGGTGGAAGGAGAGTTTGAATCAACCGCCTGTGCGCCCACACCTTCCCCGAACCGGGGAATCGTGTAGGCATCATCAGCCGCGCGGGGAGCCGCGGGCGGTTCGAGGAGGAATGCCATCTCCTGTTCCCAAATATAGCACCATGGCGCCGGCTTTGCACTTCAAGCAGGCCTGGCGCGGCCTCGGGAACAGCCCGGGCACACCGCCGGGACGCCGTGTGAACGTCACCGCGGATCGGGTTAAAATGCCCGAAAATCCTCTGGAGCTCACATGCGTCTGTCCATCATCACGGCCATGGCCGCCAACCGCGTCATCGGCGTGGAAAACCGCCTGCCCTGGCACCTGCCGGAGGACCTGCAGCACTTCAAGGCGCTCACCATGGGCCACCACATCGTGATGGGCCGCAAGACCTACGACTCCATCGGCAAGCCGCTGCCGGGCCGCACCACCGTCATCATCACCCGCAACGTGGACTACGCGGTGCCCGGCTGCATCGCCGTGAACTCCATCGACGCCGCGCTGATCGTCGCCAATGGCGACTCCGAGGTGTTCTTCGTCGGCGGCGCCGAGCTGTATGCCCAGGCCCTGCCCATCGTCGATCGCATGTACATCACCGAGATCAAGCGCGACTTCCCGGGCGACGCCCACTTCCCCCAGTTCGATCTGTCGCACTGGAACGAGGTCTCGCGCGAGAAGCACACCGCGAGCAACGGCGAGCCCTTCGAGTATCATTTCGTGGTGTACGACCGCAAGGCCTGACCGGCCGCGCGCTCCATTTCAGACCAAAGAAGAAAGGGAACGATCCATGCCTGTTGTGCGCATTCTTTTCGCAATCCTGCTGCTGGCCGCGAGTCATGTGGCGTCCGCCGCCACCGAACTGACCTGGTACGGGCACTCGGCCTTCAAGTTGAAGACGCCGAGCGGCAAGATCCTGCTCATCGACCCCTGGATCACCAATCCCGCCAACAAGAACGGCAAGGACGACCTGGCCAAGATCGACAAGGCCGACCTGATCCTGATCACCCACGGCCACTTCGACCACGTCGGCAATGCGGCGGAAATCGCCAAGAAAACCGGCGCGCGCCTGGTGAGCACCTTCGACCTCGGCCGCGCGCTGGTGCAGTACGGCGGCTATCCCAAGGACCAGATGGGCTTCGACACCCAGGGCAACTTCGGCGGCACGCTCGACCTGCTCAACGGCGAGGTGCAGATCAGCTTCATCCCCGCCGTGCACAGCTCCACGGTGACGGCGCCCGAAGGCAGCGCGGACAAGGACCTGCACGACGGCGGCAACCCCGGCGGCTTCCTCATCACCGTCAAGGGCGGCCCCACCCTCTACCACACCGGCGACACCGACCTGTTCTCCGACATGAGCCTGATCTCGCAATTCCACAAGGTGGACGTCATGCTCGCCTGCATCGGCGACCACTTCACCATGGGCCCGGAGCGGGCGGCCCTGGCCACCAGGCTGGTCAAGCCGCGCATCGTCATCCCCATGCACTACGGCACCTTCCCGGTGCTCGACGGCACGCCGGAGCAGTTCGCCGCGGCCCTGCGCAAACATGGCGTGAAAACCAAGCTCGAAGTCCTCACCCCGGGGCAGACCATCAAGCTGTAGGTTATGTTTCTGGCGCTGCGCGCGATCGGCAGCCTCAGCCCCCATCGCGCGTACTGGGGCAACACCACCCTGCTGGTGCTGGACGGCCTCGCCCTGGCCGTCGCCAACGACCTCGGCGGGCGTGGGCCCTGGCTCGTCGCCTTCGCCCTCGTCTGCGCGAGCGGGCTGGCGGCCTGGGCCGGCAACACCCGCCGCCAGCGCTGGATCGAGAACGTCGCCACCTCGCGCATCGCCTCCGCAGCCCAGGGCTACGTCGAGCTTTCCGGACGCGTCGAGCAGCACCCGGACGAGCTGCTTCCGGCCAAGCTTAGCCAGACGCCCTGCGTGTGGTATCGCTACCAGATCGAAAAGAAGGACGGCGACGGCGACTGGCGGGTGGAGGAATTCGGCAGCAGCGACCAGACCTTTCTCGTGCGTGACGGCAGCGGCGCCTGCGTCATCGACCCCGACGGCGCCGAGATCACCACCTCCCACAGGAAAACCTGGACCGAAGGCAGCCGGCGCTACACCGAGTATCTGCTGCTGCCCGGCGACGAGCTGTATGCGCTGGGCGAATTCAGAACGCTGGGCCAGGACGCCTCGGCCCGGGATCTACGGCAGGACGTCGGGCGCCTGCTTGCCGAATGGAAGGCGGATCGTCCCGGGCTGTTGCGCCGCTTCGATGCCAACGGCGACGGCGAGATCGATCTGGCGGAGTGGGAAAAGGCGCGCGCAGCCGCCGAGGCGCAGGTCACGGCGGAACAGCGGGAACACGCGCGGGCCACGCTCAACATCCTCGGCCGGCCCGGGGCCGGGCGTCCGTTCCTGCTCTCCAATCTGGGCCACGACGGCCTGAGCCGACGCTACCGGCGCTGGGCCTGGGCCCATCTCGGCGTGTTCTTCGCCGGCTGCGGCGGCCTGGCGTATTGGGCCCTGCGCTGAGCCGCAGCCCGGCGCGCCCGCATGCGCTTCGGGCGAGGCGTCAGCCGAACAGCTGGCGGATGTCCACGTCCCGCTTCTCGTCCGCCTGGAACTGCAGCAGATCGAACGGCCCGAAGCCGAACATGCGCGCCACGATCACGTCCGGGAACTGCTCGATGCGCACGTTGTTGATGTTGACGCTCTCGTTGTAGAACTCGCGCCGGTCGGCGATGGCATTCTCCAGGCCGGTGATGCGCTGCTGCAGGTGCTGGAAGGTGTCGTTGGCCTTGAGATCGGGATACGCCTCGGCCAGCGCGAACAGGCCGCCGAGGCCGGCGCGCAGCGCGCCCTCCGCCTGGCCCAGCGCCGGGATGTTGTGCGCCTCGCGCGCTGCGGCGACGCCGGCGCGGGCCTGCATCACCTTCTCCAGCGTTTCCTGCTCGTACTTCATGTATTGCTTGCAGGTCTCGACCAGCTTGGGCAGCTCGTCATGGCGCTGCTTGAGCAGCACGTCGATATTGGCCCAGGCCTTGGACACGTTGTGCTTGATCTGCACCAGCCCGTTGTAGAGCAGGATGAAATACACGACGCCGGCCACGAGCAGGCCGAGCACGATGAAGCCGACAATCCCCATGTTCTCCCCCTGAATGAATCGGGCACCGTGAAATCAGGCGCCCTCGGGGCAATGGTATCGGCGCAAGGGGGGCGGGGCAACCCGGAAAGTCCGGGGCGACTGCCGACCGGGAGCAGCCCGCTACTGCTGCATGCTGCGCAACAGCTCGTCGATCTCGGATTCGGCGTCCAGCCAGTCCTGCAGCGCGTTGCCGCCGACGAAGCCGCGGCGCTCGGCGCGGAAGTAGGCGGCATCGCAGATCATGCGATAGCGCTGCTCGGGCGTCACGCCGCCCATCGCCGGCGCGGCCTTGGCCGGGCTTGTGCGGGTGACGGCCTCGCCGTTGCCCTTGGGTGCGGCGACTTTCTTCGCTGGCGCCTTGGCGGGGTCTTTCGTGGTTGCGGTCTTGCTTGCGGTGGTCTTGCTAGGGACGGTCTTGGTTGCGACGGGCTTCCGGGGTGCCGCGGCCTTCTTGGCGGGTTCGATCACTTGCGGAACGGGAGCGGATTTCTTTGCAGCGGGAGTCTTGCCAGTGGACTGAGCCATCTTACGTACCTCCAGTCATCAAGAGAATATCGGGCGACTATAACACGATCGATATGACAACCGCATTACACCTGCAAGGCAGGCCATCGATCGCTCCCCTTCGACTCCAGCAATGGCCGTGCCAGAAAACGCACCTCATGCAACACGGGCGGCAGCCCGCGTCCTCCCTCGATCCGCGGGCGGACGCCCGCGGCTGATTCCCCATCCCTGCACCGCGCCCGTGCACGCAGCCAGGCGCCAAACCAAGCTGGTGCTAGGCGGTGCCGCCGACGGTCAGGCCGTCGATCTTGAGCGTGGGCTGGCCCACCCCCACCGGCACACTCTGCCCTTCCTTGCCGCAGGTGCCCACGCCCGGGTCGAGCTGCATGTCGTTGCCGATCATGGAGACACGGGTGAGCACGTCGGGGCCGTTGCCGATGAGGGTGGCACCTTTGACAGGATAGGTGATCCTGCCGTCCTCGATCATGTAGGCCTCGGCGGCGGAGAACACGAACTTGCCGCTGGTGATGTCCACCTGGCCGCCGCCGAAGTTGACCGCGTACAGGCCATGCTTCACCGATTTGATGATCTCCTCCGGCGACTTGTCGCCGTTGAGCATGTAGGTGTTGGTCATGCGCGGCATGGGAATATGGGCGAAGGACTCGCGCCGCGCGTTGCCGGTCACCGGCACGCCCATCAGGCGCGCGTTCAGCGTGTCCTGCATGTAGCCCTTGAGGATGCCGTTTTCGATCAGCACCGTGCACTCGGTGGGATTGCCCTCATCGTCCACGTTGAGGGAGCCGCGCCGGCGCGCCAGGGTGCCGTCGTCCACCACCGTCACGCCGTGGGCGGCGACCCGCTCGCCCACGCGGCCGGAGAAGGCCGAGCTGCCCTTGCGGTTGAAGTCGCCCTCCAGGCCGTGGCCGATGGCCTCGTGCAGCAGGATGCCGGGCCAGCCCGGGCCCAGCACCACGGTCATGGTGCCGGCGGGCGCCGGGCGCGCATCCAGGTTGGTCAGCGCCTGGTGCACCGCCTGCTTCACGTACTGTTCCAGCACCGCATCGGTGAAATAGCCGAAGTCGAAGCGGCCGCCGCCGCCGGCGCTGCCCTGCTCGCGCCGGCCGTTGGCCTCGGCGATGACCTGCAGCGACACCCGCACCAGGGGCCGCACGTCGGCCGCCAGCAGGCCGTCGGAGCGCGCGATCAGCACCACCTCGTACTCGCCGGCGAGGCTGGCGATGACCTGGGTGATGCGCGGATCGGCGGCGCGCGCCATGCGTTCCAGCTTCTCCAGCAGCGCCACCTTCTTCGCGTCGCTCAGGCTCTTGATCGGATCGTGGGGCAGATAGAGCGCGGGCCGTTCCAGGATCAGCTCGCCATGCTTGCCGTGGGTCAGTGCGGGGACCTGCACGCGCGCCTCGGCCCCGGCCTTCGCGATCGCGCGCGTGGCGGCCGCCGCCTGGGACAGGGCCGGCAGGCTGATGTCGTCGCTGTAGGCGAAGGCGGTCTTGTCGCCGTGCACGGCGCGCACGCCCACGCCCTGGTCGATGCTGAAGCTGCCGGACTTGACCTTGCCCTCTTCCAGCTGCCAGCCCTCGCTGCGGCTGTACTGGAAATAGAGGTCGGCGAAGTCGACGCCGCGCTGCATGATCTGGTTGAGCACGCCCTGCAGCTCGCCGCGGTCGAGCCCGTAGGGCGCGAGCAGGCTGGCGTCTGCCGTGGTCAGCAGGGCGTCGTGGGGGATTACTTCGGCGATATCGGTCATGGTGTCCTCAGCACTTGTGCAAAGTGCGGTGTTTCAATGCGGGCAGGCTGGTGCGCCGGCTCGCCTGGTAGGCCGGATTGACGCCGGCGATCACGACGCCCGAACCGCGCGGCAGGCGGTCGAGGATCACGCCCCAGGGGTCGACGATCATGCTGTTGCCGTGGGTCTCGCGCCCCGAGAGGTGGTAGCCGCCCTGGGCCGGCGCCAGCACATAGGCCAGGTTCTCGATGGCGCGGGCGCGGATCAGCGTCTCCCAGTGGGCCTTGCCGGTGGTCTCGGTGAAGGCCGAAGGCACGACGATGATGTCCACGTCGCCCATGGCCCGGTACAGCTCCGGGAAGCGCAGGTCATAGCAGATCGACAGGCCGAGCTTGCCGAAGGGCGTATCCACCGTCACCACCTCCTTGCCCGGTTCGATGGTCTTGTCCTCGTGATAGTGCTCGTTGCCGAGGTCCAGGTTGAACAGGTGGATCTTGTCGTAGCGCGCCACCTGCTTGCCCTTGTCGTCGTAGACCAGGCAGCTGTTGCGCACCTTGCTCTTCACCGACGATTCCAGCGGCACCGAGCCGCCGACGATCCAGATCTTGTGCTTCTTCGCCTGGGCGGAGAGGAATTTCTGGATCGGCCCCTTGCCCTCGGCCTCGCGCACCGCGACCTTGTCCGTGTCCTTCAGCCCCATGATCGCGAAGTATTCCGGCAGGGCCACCAGGCGCGCGCCCTGCTCCGCCGCCATTTCGATCAGCCGCTCCGCTTCCGCCAGGTTGGCGGCCACGCTCGGGCTGGACGCCATCTGGATCGCCGCAATCTTGAAGATGCCGGCCTGCGTCTTGCCGGCCTTGGCGAAGGAGGTCCGGCTCTTGCGCTTGGCAAAGCTGGACGGCGCCTTGCTCGGGGTGATGGATTTTCGTTTCACGTCGGTGGTTGAAGTCATTGGGAAATTATTTCAATGGTCACTGTTCTATCGACCCCGCCCGACTCGGCGAGTTCGACGCGTCCGGCATCCAGGCCCAGCGCGATCAGCCAGCCGCGCAATTCCTCCGCATTCGCCGTGCTCTCGTCGCCACGCGCGTGGCGCAGCACCAGCCTGGCGCCGGGCCGGTCGAGGAAGCGCTGCACCGCCTGGCTCACCGCCGGTTCGGCCAGGACGCGCGCGCCGGAACGGGCATCGAGCCAGAATTGCGCCGGCACGCTGTAGGCCTCGGCGGCGGCCGCCAGCGGTGCCGAGAGCAGGAGCGCGAGCAGCAGGCGTCTCACGGCGCCGCGCCTTCGGCCGGCGGCGTCTGCCGCGCCTGCTGGCCCAGCTTGACGACCTGCGGGTTGTCCCAGGTGCCGGTGACTTGGTATTCGTAGGAAATCATCTGCCCGACGGGGTCCTTCAGCAATTTTTGCAGCAGCAGGGCGGTCACGCCGACCACCGGCCCGCCGAGAAAGGCCCCGGCAACCGCCACGCCCTCTCCGACGCCGGGCACGACTTTCACGCGCAGGTTCTGCGTCTCCTTGGCGAGATCGGTCGCACCGGTCATGGTCACCACCGCGGACGGGCCCTGCATGACGAAATCGTTGGTCGCAAGCATGCCGTTATTGATCACGGTGTTACCCGCTATGTTATCAAACGCGAACCCCTCGCTGAACACGTCGCGGAAATCCAGGGTCAGCCGGCGCGGCAGGGACTGCAGGCTGAGCAGCCCCAGCAGCTTACCGATGCCGGGCTCGATCTTCAGGAATTGGCCGCTGTGCGCTTCCAGCTGCAGATTGCCGGACAGGGTCGCCAGATTGAACGACGCCGGGCCGCCGCGCCAGGACAGATTTCCCTTCAGCTTGGCCGTGCCGCGCCGGATGCGGTCCGGGTAGCCCATGCGGCCGAGAAACTTGCCGACGTCCTTCACGTCCAGATCGACGTCGAGCTTCGTCGCCGGCTGGGCCAGCCAGCTCTGCCACAGCCCCGTGGCATTGAACGCCGCATCCGGGTTGGTCACCCGCAGGCGGTCGATGCGCCAGTCGCTCGCCTGCTTCGCCGCGGCGAGTTCCAGACGGCCGAGCTTGAGCTTGTGCAGCACGAGATCGTCCACCACCACGTCCAGCGCCGGCAGATCGAGGTCGCGGCCTCCTCCGGGCGCCACGCCGCGCGCGGGCGCCGGCTCCGGCACGATCAGGCGCTTGAGGCGGGCGGTGACCCGGCCGCCGTCGCTGCTGCGCCAGGAGGCCTCGCCCGCCATCTCGTCGCCGTCGATGGTGGCCTGCCAGACCGACCCCTGGGCCCAGGCGTTGAGCTGCAGGCGGTTGAAGCGGCGGCCGAGGAAATCCAGCGCGTCCGCCTTGAGATGCACCCCGGACAGCGGCAGCCCGGCCGTGCCGCCGTCACCGGAGGGCAGCAGGGCGCGCCAGGCGTCCAGGTCGAGGTAGGCCAGCTCGCCGTCCACCCACACCCCCTCGTGGGCGGGCGCCGGCGCCGCTGCGCCGAAGCGCACCGTGCCCTGGCGGACGCGCATCCCGTCCGTGTCGAGCTGGCGCGCGAACTGGGCGGTGACGATCCTGCCGAGCTGGACGCTGACGCTGTCGTTCTGGGCATCGGTCATGCGCCGGTCGATGCGCAGCGGAAGGCTGTCCGCCGCCGGCTTGGCAAAGGGCGCCGGCAGCGTGGATTCGAGACCCTGCAGGTCGGTGGCGAAACTCAGGTTGGCGAGCTGCTTGCGCAGCCCCACGCCCAGGCTCCAGTTCGTGGCGCCATGCAGCGCCTGGGTGACGGGACCCGGATAGGCGTCGCGCAGGCCTTGGGCGGTGAGGCGGCCGGCCGCCGTCAGCCGCACCGAGCCGTCCGCCAGGGTGGCAATGGCCACGCTCGCCGGTCCGCCCAGGACGTTGGCGGTGATGCGCGGCGAGCTCACGCCCTTCTCGGTGAAGTCCAGGCGCCCGCTGACCTGCTGCAGCTGGGGTATGTCGGGCCGCAGCCGCAGGGTGTTGTTGAAGAACTGGTAGCTGCCGCTCACACGCGTGGTGCCGATCTTGCGCAGAGGCAGCGTCAGGCGCAGGGCGAGGCGCCCCGCCCCGTCCGCCTCCGCCTCGCCGGTGAAGTGGCCGATCCAGTCCGAGACCGGGCTCGCGTTCACATAGCGCAGCACATCCGCCGTCGCGCCCTGCGCCTCGCCGTCGATCTGCAGCAGCTCTTCCGGCGCCAGCAGGTCCGGAATCACGGCCTTG
Organism: uncultured Burkholderiales bacterium; assembly: GCA_964445085.1. GTDB lineage: Bacteria > Pseudomonadota > Gammaproteobacteria > Burkholderiales > Thiobacteraceae > Thiobacter. The sequence goes on along the minus strand of CAYUJV010000058.1, from coordinate 7,296 downwards.
ACCCGCGGCAGGCGCACGTTGGAGATGAGGCCCTGGTTGGAGAGGATCTCCAGGCGCTTGCCGTGGAAGTCCAGGGTGGCCGCCACGTTCTCGATCGGCGGCCAGCCCGGCGCGTAGTCGATGGTCGCGCCTTCGCCCTTCAGGGTCACCCGGAACACGCCGTCCCGGTCGTCGGGAAACGGGAAATGCCGGAGGTCGCCCTTGAGCCGCAGCTTCACGTCGCTGGCGGTCCCCGACGTCAGCGCATCGCGCAGCCAGTCGTGGGTGTGCTCGCCGATCACCCGCGGGAGATAGAGGTACACGGCACGAGCGTTGCCGCGGCTCAGGCTGCCGGTCAGGTCGACCTGGCCGGGCCCGTCGCCGGTCGATGCGTAACTGCCCGTCACTGCGCCGGCCACGTCGCTGTTGGCGAAGCTGGCCTTGGTCAGGGAAAGCGCAAGCCGGCCGTTGCGCACCCGCCAGTTGGCCGCCGCGTCCAGGCTGTCGAAGCCGACCGGGTAGCGGAACACCTGCGGCATGTCGAACACCGAGTAACGGCCGCTCAGCACGACGCTGCCACCGCTGGCGTCCAGGTCCAGGGTGCCGCTCACGTTGGAGAAGCCCGGCAGCTTGCGGTACGGCTTCATGCCCAGGTTGGCGAAGGAAGCCTTGGCCGCATAGCGTGTCGGCGCCTCCAGCGGCCCATCCCAGCTCAGGTTCGCCTGCTTGAACTGGCCGCGCGGCTCGACGTCGGCCAGGACCTGGCGCTGCGCCGGCGACAGCGGCAGGTGCGCGCTGAGCTGCATCAGGGGCTCGAGGGCGATGCCCTCCGCGCGCAACTGCCCGTGCTCGGCGTGCCGGGCGTCGCCCGCCTGGTACTTCAGAAACAGGCTGGCAGCGGGGAAACTGATCTCCGGCCCGGCCACGGCCAGGCGCTGCGCTTCCACCTGGAAGCCGCGCTCGACCTGTTGCCACGCGAGGCGCCCGCTCAGCGCGCGCAAGTCGAGTTCGGGCAGGGTCTTCGCCAGCCGCGTCTTCACCCCGGCCAGGCGCACGTCGGCGGTCACGCCGACCGGCTTGCCTTCGGCCAGTTCCAGCCACGCCTGCATGCCGCCGGTGCCCTGCGTCAGCCGGTAGGGGAACTGCACCCACGGTCGCCAGGCGGCGATGTCGGTGTAGTCGAGACGGGCATAGAGCGTGCCGCGCCAGGTCGCGAGCTCGTGCAGGGACCGGCCGCGCAGGTCGCCGCGGATGTCGAGGCGGGAGGCCAGGGCAGAAGGCGGCGTCGCCACCAGGCCGAAGCGATGGCGCCCGGCGAAGCCGTTGTCGAGGCGGAAGCCGACGTCGGCGAGCGGCAGCACCGGCGCCTGGCGCAGATTGTCCTGCCACTCCACCTCGCCGTGGCTGACGACGATTTCCTCCTGGCGCATGAGCCAGTCGGCGAAGCCGCTGCGGGCGCCCGGCTGGTTGATGGCGATGTCCGAGACGTAGATCAGGCCGTCGGCCTCGCGCCGGATGGCAAGGCGGGGACGCTGGATTTCCAGCTTGTGGAGACGGATTTCGCCCACCACGGGCGTCTTCCAGGATAGGGTCGTCTCGACGCGATCGAAGCTCAGCGCCGGTTGGCCCTTCTGGTCGTAGACCACCACCCCGCCCAGGCTCAGATGCGGCCGCAGGCCATGCCAGTCGGCGGCGATGGTGGCGATGGCGACGCGCTGGCCGGAGGCCTTGGAGATGGCCGCCGCGATGTCCTGCCGATACTGCCCGATGTCCGGCAGCACCCAGTAGCGCAGCACAAGCACGGCGGAGCCGAATAGCACGATGCCGAGCAGCGTGAGCCCCACCAGGCCGCGCAGCAGCCACACGTACACCTTTGCCGATAGCGCCTTCATCTTCGCCCGTCATGCGCCGGCATCGTCAGGGATGACCGGCGGCACGAATCAAAAACCCCCAAGCCCCGAAATCCGGTGAGACCTCGGGGCCCGGGGGCCGTTCACGGGAACTTCCCGCCGCTCAGACCACCGCCTGCTTCAGTTGCTCCAGAATCGCCGGATTTTCCAGGGTGGAAACGTCCTGGGTGATCTCCTCGCCCTTGGCAATGGCGCGCAGCAGGCGGCGCATGATCTTGCCGGAGCGGGTCTTGGGCAGGTTGTCGCCGAAGCGGATCTCGTCCGGCTTGGCGATGGGGCCGATTTCCTTGCCCACCCATTCGCGCAGTTCGGCCACGATCTTCTTCGCCGCATCGCCCTCCGGGCGCTGCCCTTTCAGCACGACGTAGGCCACCACGGCCTCGCCCTTGATCTCGTGCGGCTTGCCCACCACCGCCGCTTCCGCCACCAGCGGATTGGCCACCAGCGCCGATTCGATCTCCATGGTGCCGAGACGGTGGCCCGACACGTTCAGCACGTCGTCGATGCGGCCCATGATCCAGAAGTAGCCGTCCTTGTCGCGATGGGCCGAGTCGCCGGCGAGGTAGTACTTGCCGCCGATGTCCTCCGGGAAATAGGTGGTCTGGAAGCGCGCCGGATCATTCCACAGCGTGCGCAGCTGGGACGGGAAGGGACGCTTGATGACGAGGAAGCCGCCCTGCCCCAGGGTCACCGGATGGCCATGCTCGTCCACGATGTCGGCGACGATGCCCGGCAGCGGCAGGGTGCAGGAGCCGGGCTTGGTGGGAATCGCGCCGGGCAGCGGCGCGATCATGTTGGAGCCGGTCTCGGTCTGCCACCAGGTGTCGACGATGGGGCAGCGCTTCTGGCCGATGACCTCATAGTACCACATCCAGGCTTCCGGGTTGATGGGCTCGCCCACGGTGCCGAGCAGGCGCAGCGAGGACAGGTCGTATTTCGCCGGCAGGTCGGAGCCGAGCTTGATCAGGGAGCGGATCGCCGTGGGCGCGGTGTAGAAGGTGGTGACCTTGTGCTTCTGGATCAGCTCCCAGAAGCGGCCGGGATGGGGATAGGTGGGAATGCCCTCGAACACCAGGATCGTCCCGCCCAGGGCCAGCGGGCCGTAGGCGACATAGGTATGCCCGGTGATCCAGCCCACGTCGGCGGTGCACCAGTAGATGTCGTCCGGCTTGTGGTCGAACACCCATTTCATCGACAGAATCGCGCCGAGCAGATAGCCGGCGGAGGAATGCTGCACGCCCTTGGGCTTGCCGGTGGAGCCGGAGGTGTACAGGATGAACAGCGGGTCCTCGGCATTCACCCACACCGGGTCGCAGCTGGTGGCCTGTTTGTCGGCGAGCTCGTGCCACCACACGTCGCGGCCCTCGGCCCAGTGGATGGCGTTGCCGGTGCGCCGGAACACGACGACCTTCTCCAGGCTGGGCGTGTTGCCCATGGCGATCGCCTCGTCCACCGCGTCCTTCAGGCGCACCCCCTTGCCGCCGCGCATGCCTTCGTCGGCGGTGACGATGATTTTGGCGCCGGCATCGATGACGCGCTCGTGCAGACTCTTGGCCGAGAAACCGCCGAACACCACGGAGTGGATCGCGCCGATGCGCGCGCAGGCCTGCATCGCCACCACCGCCTCCGGCCCCATGGGCATGTAGATGATGACGCGGTCGCCCTTGGTCACGCCCAGGGACTTCAGACCGTTGGCGAACTGGCAGACGCGGGCGTGCAGCTGCGCATAGCTGAGGGTGCTGACCTGGCCATCGTCGGTCTCGAAAATGATCGCGGTCTTGTCGGGCTGGGTCTTGAGATGGCGGTCGAGGCAGTTGTAGGAGACGTTCATCTCGCCGTCGTAGAACCAGCGGTAGAACGGCGCCTTGCTTTCGTCCAGGACTTGCGTGAACGGCTTGTGCCAGTCCATGAACTCGCGCGCGCGCTTCGCCCAGAAACCTTCGTAGTCCTGCTCCGCCTCTTGGCACAGGGCGCGGTAGGCCTCCATGCCGGACACCGTCGCGTTTTTCTGGAATGCCTCGCTCGGCGGGAAAACACGGGTTTCGGACAGGACGGATTCGATCGTGGCCATGGGTTCCTCCAGCGGACTCTTTATCAGGGATAGGTTAGGATGAGGGGGTTTTCGAGCGCGTTATCTTACCAAAACACGCTGTGGAAAGGCCGTATTCCACCCCATGAGCGACAGCAGCCAGCCCATCGACCACGCCCTGCGCCATTCCCGCTATGCCCAGCGCCTGCTCCAGAGCGAGCCCGCCCAGCGCGGCCGGCTGGAAGCCACCCTGCACCAGCCGTGGGACCGCGCAGCCATGGAGGCGCTGCTCGCCGACGAGGAAATCGCCGACGAAGCCGCCCTCAAGCGCGCGCTGCGCATCCTGCGCAAGCGCGTCTACCTGCGGATGTTGACGCGCGACCTGGCCGGCCTGGCGGATCTGGACGAAGTGGTGCGCACCGTCACCACCCTGGCCGAGGTGGCCATCGTCCAGGCCGCCGCCCGCCTGCACCGCTGGCTGGGCGACAGCTACGGCCAGCCCGTCGGCGCGGAATCGGGCGCAGCGCAGCAGATCATCGTCGTCGCCATGGGCAAGCTCGGCGGCGGCGAGCTCAATGTCTCCTCCGACGTGGACCTGATCTACGTCTATCCCGAGGACGGCGAGACCACGGGGCCGCGCCGGATCTCCAACCACGAATACTTCACCCAGCTCTCGCGCAAAATCTCCCAGGCCCTGTCCGAGCTGACCCCGGACGGCTACGTGTTCCGCGTCGACACCCGCCTGCGGCCCTACGGCGACAGCGGGCCGTTCGTCTCCAGTTTTGCCGCGCTGGAGGAATACTTCATCACCCAGGGGCGGGAATGGGAGCGCTACGCCTGGATCAAGGGCCGCGCCCTGACCGGCGACGAAGCCGGCTTGATGGAGCTGGTGCGGCCCTTCGTCTACCGGAAATATCTGGACTACGACGCCATCGCCGCCATGCGTGCGCTGCACGCGCAAATCCGGCGCGAAGTCGCGCGGCGCGAGCTGGCGGACAACATCAAGCTCGGCCCCGGCGGCATCCGCGAAATCGAGTTCATCGCCCAGGTGTTCCAGCTGATCCGCGGCGGGAAGGAGCCTGCCCTGCAGGTGCGGCCCACGCGCGCGGCCCTCGACCTGATCGAGGAACGCGGCCTGCTGCCGCCGCAGACGGTGCAGGATTTGCGCGCCGCCTACCACTTTCTGCGCACCCTCGAACACCGGCTGCAATACCTGGAGGATGCGCAGACCCAGATGCTGCCCACCAACGCCGCCGATCAGGCGCTGATCGCCGAGGCCATGGGCCTGCCCGACTGGACTGCGCTGCGCGCGGCACTCGACGCCCATCGCGACCGGGTGGAGGCCTACTTCGAGGACGTGTTCGCGGACGAGAGCGGCGCGATGGAAGAAGAGTCCGCCATCTGGCTCGGCAGCATCGCGCGCGAAGAAAGCCTGGAACGCCTGCGCGGCCTGGGCTATGCCCAGCCGGAAACCGTGGCCGATCTGCTCGCCCGCATGCGCGACAGCCAGCGCTACCAGTCGCTGCCGGAGGCGAGCCGCGGCCGCTTCGACCGGCTGGTGCCCCTGATGCTGCGCACTGCGGCGGGCTTCCCCAATCCGGAGCAAACCCTGGACCGGATGCTGACCCTGCTCGAAACCGTGGCCCGCCGCAGCGCCTATCTCGCCCTGCTGACGGAGTATCCGGACAGCCTCAAACACGTCGCGCGCGTGTGCAGCGCCAGCCCCTGGGCGGCGCAGTATCTGACCCGGCATCCGGTGCTGCTGGACGAACTGCTCGACCCGCGCACCCTGCTTGCCAAGCCGGACTGGCCCGCGCTCGCATGCGAGCTGCGCGCGCAGCTGGGCGAGGCGGTCGACCCCGAGCGGCAGATGGACGCCCTGCGCAACTTCAAGCATGCGTGGACCTTCCGCATCCTGGCCCAGGACCTGGAGGGCGTGCTGCCCATCGAAACCCTGGCCGACGAACTGGCGGCGCTGGCCGACCTGCTGCTGGCCGAAGTGCTGCGCCTGTGCTGGCTGGCGCTGGGCAGGCGCCACCGCGACCAGCCGCGCTTCGCCGTCATCGGCTACGGCAAGCTGGGCGGGAAGGAAATGGGCTATGCCTCCGACCTGGACATCATCTTCCTCTATGACGACCCGGCCGAGGAGGCGCAGGAGATCTACGGCCGCCTCGCCGCGCGCATCAACACCTGGCTCACCACGCTCACCCCGGCCGGCACCCTGTACGAGACCGACCTGCGCCTGCGGCCGGAAGGGGCGTCGGGGCTGATGGTCAGTTCCATCGCGGCCTTCAGGCAGTATCAGGAGAAAGACGCCTGGCTGTGGGAGCACCAGGCGCTCACCCGGGCCCGCTTCGTGGCCGGGGACGCGGACGTCGGCCGGCAGTTCGAGCAGATCCGCCGCGACATCATCTGCCGGCCGCGCGACCTCACCAGGCTGCGCGCGGAAATCGTCGGCATGCGCCAGAAGATGCTCGACGCGCACCCCAACAGGAGCGAACTGTTCGACCTCAAGCACGACCGCGGCGGCATCATCGACGTGGAATTCATGGTGCAGTACCTGGTGCTGGCCCACGCCCACGATCATCCGGAGCTGGCGGACAACGTGGGCAACCTTGCCCTGCTCAGGCGTGCGGCGGCGGCGCAACTCGTTCCCGCGGATCTGGCGGACCGGGTCCATCAGGCCTACCGCAGCTACCGCCGGCGCCAGCACAACCTGCGCATGGCCGGCGCCGAATATGCGCGGGTTCAGCCGGAGGAAGTGGCGGCGCACCGCGCCGCGGTGATCGACCTGTGGCAGCGTCTGCTCGGCTAAACCGCTGAAATTAGGCTAGAATAGCCGCTTTCGTTCAGCATCCAGGAGCAAGCAAAAATGTCGATGGCCGACCGCGATGGGTTGATCTGGTACGACGGCAAGATGGTGCCGTGGCGCGAGGCGACCACCCATGTGCTCACCCACACCCTGCACTACGGCATGGGCGTGTTCGAAGGCGTGCGCGCCTACAAGACCGACAAGGGCACCGCGATCTTCCGTCTCAAGGAGCACACCGACCGCCTGTTCCGCTCCGCCCACATCCTCGGCATGAAGCTGCCCTTCGACAAGGACACGATCTCCCGGGCCCAGCTCGCCGCGGTGCGCGACAACAAGCTGGAGTCGGCCTACCTGCGGCCGATGGCCTTCTACGGCTCGGAAGCCATGGGCATCTCGGCCAAGAACCTGTCGGTGCACGTGATCGTCGCCGCCTGGAAATGGGGCGCCTACCTCGGCCAGGAAGCGCTGGAGAAAGGCATCCGCGTCAAGACCTCGTCGTTCTCGCGCCACCACGTGAACATCACCATGTGCAAGGCCAAGGCCAACGGCAACTACATGAACTCCAT
>CAYUJV010000057.1:0-18270 GCA_964445085.1 uncultured Burkholderiales bacterium | reverse complement strand
TGGGGCAGCGAGCGTCGCCGCGCGCGGGTGCGCTGGGCCGACGAACGACGCCAGCTCGATCGCCGCAGCGGGCGCGGGCAGCCGGTCGAGCACGAGCTGCGCCAGCGCGCCGATCGCCGTCATCCCGAGAGCGCGGAGGTCCTGTTGCTGCGGCAGCGTCACGCCGAGCTCGAGCAGTCGCTCAAGGCCCGGCGTGACCGCTTCTTCGGCGTTGGCTTCGTGCTGCTCGCCTTGCTCGGGCTGGCGCTGTGGGCCGTTGCCCGGCTGACTCCTGTCAATCCGGTGCCGGTGACGTTCGGCCAGACGGCCCCGGATTGCCGCGCCCCGGCCGCGCCCCAGGTCAACTGGGGCGGCTGCGACAAGAGTGGCGCCTGGCTGCGCGGCGTGGACCTGAGCAGCGCGATGCTCACCTCTGCCCGATTCAACGCGGCGAACCTCAGCCTGGGCCGCCTGGCCTACGCCAACCTCGCGGGCGCCGACCTGAGCTATGCCAACCTCGAGGGCGCGCAGCTCCAGGCTGCGAACCTGCAGCGGGCCGACCTCAGCTACGCCAGCCTCAGGAACGCCGACCTGAGCCTGGCCGACCTGCGCGGAGCACGCCTCGACGCGGCCGACCTCAGCGGCGCGCGGCTGCGGCAGACCATCTGGATCGACGGGCGGGAGTGCGGGGAAGGCTCGATCGGGGCCTGCCTCTGACATGACGCCGCCCGTTCGCATTTCCTCGCCGGACAACGCGCTGTATCGCCTCGCCAGGAAGCTGGTCGGCTCCGCCCGCGAGCGGCGCAAAAGCCGGCGCACGGTGCTCGACGGCTGGCATCTGCTGGAGGCCTACCGCCAGTCCCATGGCGTGCCGGAGAAGGTGCTGCTGGCGGAGCGCGCGGCCCAAGGGACCGAAGCGCGGCAGCTGCTGAAAGAGATCGACCCGCGGCAGGTCGCCGTCTTCGACGACAGGCTGTTCGACCAGCTCGCGCCGGTGGAAGCGCCCAGCGGCGTGCTGAGCCTCATCGCGATTCCCGCGCCGGCCGGACAGGCGCCGGTGTTCTGCCTGCTGCTGGAGGATATCCAGGATCCGGGCAATCTCGGCTCCATCCTGCGCAGCGCGGCGGCGGCGGGCGCGGATTCGGTGTACCTGTCCAAGGGCTGCGCCGAGGCCTGGTCGCCCAAGGCGCTGCGCGGGGGCATGGGGGCGCAGTTTCGGCTCGCGCTGCACGAGCACGCCGATCTGGTCGCCACCGCGCGTGGCTTTTCGGGCCAGGTCGTCGCCACCAGCCTGGATGCGAGCGACTCCCTCTACGCGCTGGACCTCACCGGACCCACCGCTTTCGTTTTCGGGAACGAAGGCGCCGGCTTGTCCGACGACCTGCTTGCCGCGGCCGGCCGGCGCATCCGCATTCCCATGCCGGGCGCGATGGAGTCGCTCAACGCGGCGGCCGCGGCCGCGATCTGCCTGTTCGAGCGCGTCCGGCAGCGGTCTGCAGGCGCGTGATGCCGGGGCCCGGCTCTTGTGCGCACCGGTACGCGGTTTGTCACATTTCTCCCGCATACTGCCCGCTGCGGCGGGGCAGGATCCCCGCCAGGCGCGGCCCGCTCCAGCCCAGGCATGACAAAAATATGACCCCCAGTTAGTATAGGAGCGAGGCAACGCCAGCATTTTCAAACAAATAGGCGTGGACGGAGACAAGCAAGAATGAATACGGCGTCGGCCAAGCGGCCCGCAAGAAGCCTGCCGAAGGGTTTTTCCCTGCTCGAGTTGCTGGTCGTGCTGGTCATCATCGGCCTGCTGGTCGGCATCGTCGGGCCCAAGCTGTTCAACCGGCTCGGCAAATCCAAGATCGAGACGACGCGCGCCCAGATCGACGCCTTTTCCAAGGCCCTCGACCAGTATCGCCTGGATACCGGCCACTATCCGAGCACCGAGCAGGGCCTCGCAGCCCTGGTCGAGCGGCCGGCGAACGAGAACAAGTGGGATGGCCCCTATCTCGCCAAGGCGGTGCCGCCCGATCCCTGGGGCAAGCCCTACAGCTACAAGAGCCCCGGTGAGCATGGCGACTACGACCTGCAGTCCTTCGGCAGCGACGGCCAGCCTGGCGGCTCGGGCGAGGCGGCGGACATCGTCAGCTGGTGATCCCCGCGGCGATGCGATTCAAGCTGAAGGCCATGCGCGAAGGGGAGGGGGTGGTTGCCCTGTCCCTGGACGCCCCCAGCCAGGCGGACGCCATGCAGCTGGCCCGGGCCCAGGGCTATGCCGTGCTTTCGGTGCAGGCCAGGCGCATGCCCTGGCTCGCGCCCGGGCGGACCGGAGGCGGGCGCGGCCGCTTTCCCCTGCAGCTGTTCAGCGCCGAACTGCTCGCGCTGTTGAAGGCGGGCCTGTCCCTGGTCGAGTCGGTGCAGACGCTGGCGGAAAAGGAACACCGGCCGGAAACGCGCAAGACCATCGAGGAAGTGATCGCGCGCCTGTACGAGGGCCGCACGTTCTCCCAGGCGCTGGAACAGTTTCCCGCGGTCTTCCCGCCGCTGTACGTGGCGACCGTGCGCGCGGCGGAACGCACCGGCGATCTCCCCGAGGCCCTGTCGCGCTATATCGCCTACCAGGCGCAGATCGATGTGGTGCGCAAGAAGCTCGTCTCCGCATCGATTTATCCGGTGCTGCTGATCAGCGTGGGCGGGCTGGTCACCCTGTTTCTGCTGGGTTACGTGGTGCCGCGTTTCAGCCACATCTACGACGATCTCGGCAGCGACCTGCCGTTCCTGTCGCGGGTGCTGATCTCCTGGGGCCGTTTCCTCGAGGCCAACGCCTGGCAGATGGGCATGGCTGCGGCCGCCGCGGTCGTGCTTGCCGGCTATGCCCTGTCCCGACCGGAGACCAAGCGCTGGCTGGGCCTGCAGCTGTGGAAGGTGCCGGCCATCGGCGAACGCATGCGCGTCTACCAGCTCGCGCGCTTCTATCGCACCCTGGGCATGCTGCTCAACGGCGGCATCCCCGTGGTGACCGCGCTGGACATGGTGGAAGGGCTGCTGCATCCCACCCTGCGCAGCCTGATGCGGCAGGCCGCCCAGCGCATCCGCGAGGGCCAGGCGATCTCGGTGGCGATGGAGACGCACCAGCTCACCACCCCGGTCGCGCTGCGCATGCTGCGCGTAGGCGAGTGGACCGGGCGCATGGGCGAGATGATGGAGCGCATCGCGGCCTTCTACGACGATGAAATGGCGCGCTGGGTCGACTGGTTCACGCGCCTGTTCGAGCCGCTGCTGATGGCCGTGATCGGCGTGGTGATCGGCTTCATCGTCGTCCTGCTCTACCTGCCGATCTTCGAGCTGGCGGGGAGCATCCGTTGAACACCATGAGCCGGCCTGCCATGAGCCTCCCCGCCAATGGCTTCCCCGAGCGGCACGAGCCTTCGCCGATCCCGGCCGACCTGCTGCAATGGGCGCGCGGCGAGGCCCTGCGCCTGCGGCGGCCGATGCTCGAACTCCTGGAGCAGAAGCTGGAACTGCCGCGCGCCGCGTTCGCCGCGGCGCTCGGAAAATCGCTGAGCTACCCGGTGGCTTCCATGGACGAGCTGCACCAGCTGGTCCCGGCCTTCGACGTGCTGCCATTTACCGAGGCGGTGCAGAAGCAGTGCGCCGCGTTCCGCGGGGCGGATGGAGGATTGATGCTGGTGTGCGGCGATCCTTTCCTGCCGGGACTGCAGGACTGGGCCGAGGACCGCATGCCGGAGACCTTCGTCTGGGGGCTGGCCCACCCTGCCGACATGGCTGCCTATCTGGCGCGGCACGAGGAGTCGCTGCGCGCGATGGAGAACGTGCTGGCCTTCGACAAAGGCGAGGCCACGGCGGCCGCGGGCGTCGAAGACCTCTCCCTCAAATCCATCAGCGAGGACACCAGCCCGGTGGTGAAGCTGGTGCATTCCACCCTGTACGATGCCCTGAAGAGCGGCGTCAGCGACATTCACCTGGAGACCGCAGCCGGCGGGCTGACCATCAAGTATCGCATCGACGGCGTACTGACCTCGGTCGGCGCGGTGAGCAGCGCCGACACCGCGGAGCAGGTCATCTCGCGCATCAAGGTCATGTCGGAACTCGACATCGCCGAGCGGCGCGTGCCCCAGGACGGGCGCTTCAAGGTGACCATGCAGGGGCGCGAGGTGGACTTCCGCGTCTCCATCATGCCCTCCATCTTCGGCGAGGACGCCGTGTTGCGGATCCTCGACAAGCAATCCCTGTCCGACCAGATCCGCGGCCTGCGCCTCGATTATCTGGGCTTCGACGCCCGCGCGCTCGCCCAGATGCGCCGGCTGTCGAACGAGCCCTACGGCATGCTGCTGGTGACCGGCCCCACCGGCTCGGGCAAGACGACGACGCTGTACGCCGCGCTGACCGAGATCAATCACGGCCAGGACAAGATCATCACCATCGAAGACCCGGTGGAATACCAGTTGCCGGGGGTGCTGCAGATTCCGGTGAACGAGAAGAAGGGCCTTACCTTCGCCCGCGGGCTGCGCTCCATCCTGCGCCACGACCCGGACAAGATCATGGTGGGCGAGATCCGCGATCCGGAGACGGCGCAGATCGCGGTGCAGGCGGCGCTCACGGGGCATCTCGTGTTCACCACTGTCCACGCCAACAATGTGTTCGACGTCATCGGCCGCTTCATGCACATGGGGGTCGATCCCTACAGCTTCGTGTCCGCCCTCAACGGCATCGTCGCCCAGCGCCTGGTGCGGGTGAACTGCCCGCACTGCTCCGAGCCGGAGACGCCGGACGCGGCCCTGCTTGCGGATTCGGGCCTGAGCCGCGAGGCGGCGGCCCATTACAAGTTCGCCGCCGGCAGGGGCTGCGGCCACTGCCGCGGCACGGGTTACAAGGGGCGCAAGGCGATCGCGGAAATGCTGACGCTGAACGACGAGGTGCGCGAGCTCATCGTGGCGCGCGAACCCATCCGCCGCGTGAAGGATGCGGCGCGCCGCAACGGCATGAATTCCCTGCGCGAAGCCGCGCTGGATCTGGTCGCGGCCGGCGAAACCACCCTGACAGAGATCAACCGTGTCACTTTCGTGGCGTGACCAGCTGCGCATTGCCCTGAGTCCGGAGCGCGTGGCGGCGGTGCGGCTCACGCGCGGCCTGCGCCCGCGCGTGGCGGCGAAGGAGACGCTTCCCTGCGCCGGGGGAACACCGCCATGGCGGGGCGCGCTGGACACGCTGTCCCAGGGCCTGCTGAGCCGCGCCCCGTGGCAGGGGGCGGATGCGGCCGTGGTGCTGTCCAATCACTTCGTGCGCTACCAGCTCCTGCCGTGGAGCGACGAGATCAGCACGAGCGAGGAGCTGGCGGCCTATGCCAGGCAGTGCTTCGGCCAGGTGCACGGGGAGGCGGCGAAGGAGTGGGCGATCCGGGTGGACGAAGCGCGCCGGGGACAGCCGACCCTGGCCTGCGCCGTCGATCAGCGACTGCTCGACGGGCTGGATGCGAGCTTCGCCGCCGCCGGGTCGCGACTGGTTTCCGTGCGGCCCGGGCTGGCCGCCGCCTTCAATGCCGTGCACGCCGCCTTCACGGCCGCCTCGGCCTGGTTCGTCATGGTGGAAAACGGCAAGCTTCTGCTGTCGCTGGCGCGCGACGGTGCCTGGGAAGTCGTGACGGCGCGCAAGGCGGCCTCCGATTCCTGGGCCGCGGAGCTTCCCGTGCTGCTGGAGCGGGAGCGGCGGCTCAAGGGGATCGCCGAAGTGCCGGATCGCGTCTATGTGTACGCGGCGGATGGGTGCAAGCCGACTCTTCCCGCCAGCGGGCCGTGGCGCTTCGAGTGGCTGCGGCCGCCCCTGCGGTTTGGCCTGTCCGCGGACGCCGACGCACCCTACGTCATGGCCGTCGCATGAGCAGGCGCCCATGAGACCCATCACCCTCGATTTCCGGCGCACGCGCCCGTTGCTGAGCGGCGCCGGCCTCGTCCTGCTGGCGGCCGGCCTGGTCGCCGCCCTGTACGTGGGCGCAGCCCAGCACCGGCTTGCGGAAAAGCTGCGCGTCGCGGAGCAGAACATGCACAGCCTGGAGAAGGCGGGCGCGCACCGACTGCCCGCCGCCCGCGCGGATGACAGCGCCGCGCTGCAGCTGGAGGTGCGCCAGGCGAACGAAATCCTGCACCAGCTGGCGCTGCCCTGGGACGAACTGTTCAAGGCGATCGAGACCGCGCGGGATCGGGACGTGGCCTTGCTCGCGGTACAGCCGGATGCGCCGCGGCGCACGCTGCGCCTGTCCGGCGAAGCAAGGAACCTCGACGCCATCCTGGGCTACGTCGATCGTCTCGAGCGCAGCGGCGTGCTCTCCGGCGTCTACCTCACGCAGCACGAACTTCGCAGCCAGGATCCGGAAAAGCCGGTGCGGTTTGCACTGGTGGCGAACTGGGCCGCTCGCCCCGCCCAGGAGGCGCGCCGATGAAGGCCCTGGCATGGTGGCTGCGCCGGGCGGCAGTCCGCCTCGGCTGGGGCGGCATGCTCGGCTTGCTGCTGCTGGTGGGCAGCGCGATTTCGTATGGGGTGGTCGTGAAGCGCGACGAAGCGAGGCTGCGCCAGCTCGAATACCAGACGACCTCCCTGCGCGAACGCATCCAGCAGGCGGAGCGCGGCGGTATCACGTTGACCGGTGCCGAAGCGCAGCTGGCCGAGTTCTACGGCTTTTTTTCGTCGTCCGGCACGACGGCCTGGCTCGACAAGATCTATGCCGCGGCCAGCAGGCAGGGCCTCGTGCTGGAGCAGGGCGAGTATCGCTCGGCGCCGGACAAGAGCGGAAAGCTGGTGCGCTATCAGGTGACTTTCCCGGTGAAGGGCAGCTACCTGCAGGTGCGCAAGTTCATCGATGCCGTGCTGACCGACGTGCCCGTGGCGGCCTTGGAGGACGTGGGCTTCAAGCGCGAAGCCGTGGGCGCGCCAGGCGTGGAGGCGCGCGTCCGGTTCACCCTGTTTCTGGGGGCCCGGTGATGGCGCCGGAATCGCGCAGGCGCTGGACGATCCTGGGCAGCCTGCTGCTGCTGAGCATCGGCAGCAGCCTGTGGCTGGACATGGGCGACAGCGACGGCGCGAGCGTGGTGGCCGTGGCAAAGACCGGGAAACGGCCGGCTGCACGCCAGAGCGGCGCGGCGGAAACGCTGGCGCTAAACGCGCTGCGGCGCCAGCCCCCGGCCGACAAGCCGGAAGATGCGTTTGCGGCCAAGTCCTGGTATGTGCCGCCTCCGCCGCCGAAGGCGCTGCCGCCGCCGCCGCCGACGGCGCCGCCCTTGCCCTTCGCCTATCTGGGCCGCATGGTGGAGGACGGCAGGACGACCGTGTTCCTGACCTGGCAGGACCGGAACTACGCAGTGAAAGCGGGCGATACGCTGGACGGAACCTATCGCATCGACGAGATCGATGCCGGCAGCGTGACACTGACCTATCTGCCGCTGAACGTGCAACAGACTTTGGCCATGGGGAGCTTGAGGTGAACAAGATTCGAAATGCGGCGCTGTGGCTGGCCGCGGCGGTGCTGCTGACGGCGTGCGCGGCGGGCGAGCAGGCGTTCAAGGACGGCCGTGCCCTGATCGGGCAGGGACAGGTCGAGCAGGGGCTGGCGCAGCTGGAAGCCGCGATGCGCGCGAATCCCGACAACCTCGAGTTCCGCACCTACTATCTGCACAACCGCGACCTGTACATTGCCCAGCTGCTGGCCAACGGCGATGCGGCGCGAGCGGCCAAGCAGTATGAGCAGGCCGAACGCATCTACCGCCAAGTGTATCGCTACGACGCACACAATATCCGGGCCGCCGAGGGGCTGGAAGGCGTGGGCATGGACCGGCGTCATGACGAGATGCTGGTGCAGGCAGGCAAGAGCGTGAAGGCCGGCGACCTCGATGGCGCGGACGCGGTGCTGCGGCAGATACTGATGGAAAATCCACGCAACGCCCAGGCGCGCGCGCTGCAGCAGCAGATCGAGGAAAAGCGGGTGGCGAAGAAGAGCGCCGGCCCCAGCCTGAGCGCGGCGTTCCGCAAGCCGATCACCCTTGAGTTCCGCGATGCGAACCTGCGCTCGATTTTCGAGGTGATCTCCCGCGCCACCAACATCAACTTCATTTTCGACCGCGACGTGCGGCCCGATTTGCGCTCCACCATTTTCGTCAGGAACACGACCATCGAGGACGTGATCAATCTGCTCATGGTCACCAACCAGCTTGAGAAACGGGTACTCAACGACAACACCATCCTCATCTATCCCAACACGCCGGCCAAGACCAAGGACTACCAGGAACTGGTGGTGCGGGCCTTCTATCTGGCAAATGCGGACGTGAAGCAGACGCTCAACATGATCAAGACGCTGGTGAAGACGCGCGATGTCTTTATCGACGAGAAGCTCAACCTGCTGGTGATGAAGGACACGCCGGAGGCGATCCGGTTGGCGGAGAAGCTGATCGCTGCGCAGGATCGCGCCGAGCCGGAAGTGGTGCTGGACGTGGAAGTGATGGAAGTGAAGCGCAACAAGCTGCTCGATCTCGGCGTCCAGTGGCCGAACCAGTTCACCGCGTTGAACCTGGTGACCCAGAACACCCAGACGACCACGGCCGGGACCATCGTCTTCAACAGCGCGACCCAGACCCAGAACCTCGTGACCGTGGAAACACTGCGCAATCTCACCGGCGGCAACATCGCCGTGTCGCCCAACCTGCAGCTGAATCTCAAGAAGGAGGACGGCGACGCGCAGATCCTCGCCAATCCGCGCATCCGCGTGAAGAACAAGGAGAAGGCCAAGATTCACATCGGCGAGAAGGTGCCGGTGATCACCACCACCTCTACCGCCAACGTCGGCGTTTCCGAATCGGTGAACTACCTGGATGTCGGTCTCAAGCTGGATGTCGAGCCGACCATCTCCCTCGACAACGAGGTGAGCATGAAAGTTGGCCTCGAGGTGTCCAACATCGTGCGCGAGATCCGCAGCCAGAGCGGCAGCCTGACCTATCAGGTGGGCACGCGCAATGCCGCCACGGTGCTGCGCCTCAAGGATGGCGAAACCCAGGCGCTGGCCGGCCTCATCAGCGACGAGGACCGCAAGAACGCGAGCAAGATCCCCGGGCTGGGCGACCTGCCGCTGCTGGGGCATCTGTTCTCCACCCATCGCGACGAGGCGAGCAAGACCGAGATCGTGCTCTTGATCACGCCGCACATCGTGCGCAACATCGTGCGGCCGGAAATGGCGGCGATGGAGTTCCCTTCCGGCACCGACTCCGCCATCGGCGGCGCGCCGCTGAGCCTGCGCTCGTCCCAGGACATGGGCGCCACGCCTGCGTCCGGCAATGCCGGCCAGACCGCGGTCCGGCCGGCCACGCCCGTCGGGGTCAGCCAGCTGGTGATGTCGCTGGTGCCGCCGCCCCAGGTGCGGCCCAACAGCGACTTCGCGGTGGCCGTGAACCTGGCGGCGCCGGCCGACATCCAGACCTTGAGTTTCGATCTGGTATACGACCCGGAGCAGATCGGCGTCGTCGGGGTCGCCGAGGGTGCGTTCATGAAGCAGGGTGGGGTGGCGACCGACTTTCAGGCGACGCCGAGCGGGCCCGGCCGCTACCATGTTTCCATCAGCCGGTCGGCCGGCGGCGCGCGGGGCGGCGGCAATGTCGTCCAGGTGAGCCTGCATTCCCTGGAAGGCGGGGGAAGCGCCAGCCTGGCGATCGAGAACCTCGCGGCGCAGGATGCCGGGGGCGCGCCGGTTGCGTCCGCCACGCCGCCGCCGAGCACGCTGAGCATCACTGCCCAATGAAGCGTCGTTCCCGGCGGCAGGGATTCACCCTGATCGAACTGGTGGTCACGGTGGCCATCGTGGCGCTGCTGGCCACGGTGGCGATGCCCATGGCCGAGGTGGCGGTGAAGCGCAGCAAGGAGCAGGAGCTGCGCGCCGACCTGCGCGAGATTCGCACCGCGATCGATGCCTACAAGAAGGCATGGGACGAGGGCCGCATCCAGAAGGGCCTGGACGACAGCGGCTATCCTCCCACGCTGGATGTCCTGGCGCAGGGCGTGGAGGACTTCAAGAGCCCGACCCGGGCGAAGATCTATTTTCTGCGTCGCATCCCGCGCGACCCGTTCGCGCCCGACGACGTGAGCCCGGCGTCCGCGACCTGGGGCAAGCGCTCCTACAAGAGCCCGCCGGACGAGCCGAGCGAGGGGAATGACGTGTTCGACGTGTATTCGCTGAGCCCGGGCGTTGGGCTCAACGGCGTCCCGTATCGGGAGTGGTAGGCGGTGAAGCAAAACAGGTCGGGCTTTACGCTCATCGAACTCCTGGTGGTGATGGCCATCATCGCGACGCTGCTCAGCATCGCCGTGCCGCGCTATTTCCACAGCATGGAACGGTCGAAGGAGGCGGTGCTGCGGCAGGATCTGGCGACCATGCGCGATGCCCTGGACAAATACTACGGCGACACTGGCAAGTATCCCGATGCGCTCGACGACCTGGTGGCGAAGAAGTACCTGCGCAGCATCCCCGTCGACCCCATCACCGACAGCGCGGCCACCTGGGTCGTGGTGCCGCCGGAGGATGCGGGGAAGGGCGCCGTCTACGATGTCAGAAGCGGGGCGGAGGGCAACGCCTCGGATGGCAGCGCCTACGCTTCCTGGTGAGGCGGGCCGTGCGCGAACGGGGATTCACCTATCTCGGCGTGCTGCTTCTGGTCGCCCTCATGGGGGCGGTGCTGGCGAGCACTGCCACCGTCTGGCACACCCTGAACCAGCGCGAGAAGGAGCGCGAGTTGCTCTTCGTCGGCCATGAATTCCGCAGGGCCATCGGCCTCTACTACGAGCGCAGTCCGGGCGGCAGCAAGCAATACCCGAAGACCCTGGAGGACATGCTGCGGGACAAGCGCTACGCGGCGACGGTGCGCTATCTGCGCCGCGTATACGTCGACCCGATGACCGGCAAGCAACAATGGGGGCTGGTCAGAGGGGTGGGGGGCGGCATCATGGGGGTGTACAGCCTCGGCAGCGGCGCGCCCGTCAAGACCGGCAATTTCGACGAGGAAGACAAATCCTTCGAGGGCAGTTCCAGCTACGCGGAGTGGAAGTTTGTCTACAGCCCGGTGCAGCCTTTGCCGGCCCTGAAGCCGCCGGCCGCTGCACCGGCCTCCGGCCCGCCGCCAGACCAGGCGCCAGTGCAATAGGCGCAGCGATTCGGGCGCGCACTCTTTTGCAGATGAAACCACTCAACATCCTGCTGGCCTGCCTGTGCCTGACCGGACCGCTTGCGGCCCGGGCGGATATTTTTGGCTATACGGACGAAGCCGGCACCCTGGTGCTGTCCGATTCGAAGCAGGATGAGCGCTATGCACTGCTGCTGCGGACCGAGGTCGCGGCGAACCCGACGCTTGCCGTATCCGTGAGCGGCGCGCGCATCAACTGGGAAAATCAAAGGCGCCTGGCGCCGCTGGTGGCCGAGACCGCGCGCACCTATGATCTCGAAGAACCCTTGCTGCATGCCCTGATCTCCACCGAGTCCGGCTACGATCCCCGGGCCGTGTCGCCCAAGGGTGCGGTGGGTCTGATGCAGCTGATGCCCGACACCGCGCGCCGCTACGGCGCCACCAACCTGAACGACCCGGCGCAAAATCTTCGCGCCGGCGCGCGCTACCTGCGCGACCTGCTGCGCCAGTTCGACAACAACCTGCAGCTGGCGCTGGCTGCCTACAACGCGGGGGAGGGCGCCGTGCTGCGCCATGGCCGGCGGATTCCGCCTTACCGCGAGACGATTCAGTACGTGCCGCGGGTGTTGGCCCTGTATCAGCGGTTTCGGGAAAGAAACTAGGGAACCCCTGCAAAAGTACTGCGCGGCCCGTCTGGCCGCCTGCGATGCTCGCTGTACTTCCTTGTATAGGTGCGCTTCCCGGCGGCCAGACGGGCTTGCTCGCTACCTTTTGCAGAGCTTCCTTAGTTCTTCTGATGGGGCCGACGGTTCGCCGGAGAATACCGGCGGCATATGCTGGCGTCAATAGCGCGGGAGAGGGCGCCCGTCAGCATGCGCCGGGTACATCGCGCCCTCACCCCGGCCTTCTCCCCGAGGGAGAGCGGATGTAAAGGCTAAGCCTTAGCCCGCAGCCCCGTCTGATGCACGATGGTCGATGCGATCTCCTCGATCGACATGGTGGTCGAATCGAGAAAGGGAATGTTGAGCTGCCGAAAGAAAGCCTCGGCCTGGTGCACTTCGCGCTGGCAGGTGGCAAGCGAGGAATAGGTGCTGTCCGGCCGGCGTTCCTGGCGGATCTGCTGCAGGCGCTCCGGGCTGATGGAGAGGCCGAACAGCTTGCTGCGGTGGGCGGTGACCCAATCCGGCAAACCGCCGCGTTCGAAGTCCTCGCCGGTCAGCGGATAGTTCGCGGCGTAGAGGCCGTATTGCAGCGCCAGGTAGAGGCAGGTAGGCGTCTTGCCGCAGCGCGAGACGCCGGCGAGGATGATGTCCGCTTCCGCGAGCTTGGTGCCCAGACCGTCGTCGTGGGCGAGGGTGAAGTTCACGGCATCGATGCGGTGGCCGTAGCCGTTGCTGACGCCGTGGAACTTGCCCACGGCGTGGGACGAGGCGGTGCCGAGCTCCGATTCCAGCACCGGGATGAAGGCATCGAACACGTCGATCACCAGGGCGTCCGCGGCCGCGATCCGGGCCCGGATGTCGGCGGCGGTGATGGAGCTGATGACCAGGGGACGCGGCTCGCCGGCCGCGGCGGCGGCGTTGATTTTCTCCACCGCCTGCAGGGCTTTGTCCGGGCTGTCGACGAAGGGTAGCGTGCTACGCTTAAACTCAATATGATCGAACTGGCTGAGCAGGCCGCGGCCAAGGGTTTCCGCGGTGATGCCGGTGTGATCGGAGACGAAGAACACGCTGCGCTGGATGGCCATGGCGGAACTCTACAGGATGGGCAAATGAGCAAGCAATCGTATATCGAATGGTTTGAAGACCTGGGCATCCGCGACGTGGAGCGCGTCGGCGGCAAGAATGCTTCCCTCGGCGAGATGATCGCGCAGCTCTCCCACCTGGGCGTGCGCGTCCCCGGCGGCTTTGCCACCACCGCCCAGGCGTTCCGCGACTTCCTGCATCACAACCACCTCGAGCAGCGCATCAACCAGGCGCTGGCGGGGCTGGACGTGAGCGACGTGGATGCGCTGGCCGCCACCGGCAAGCAGATCCGCACCTGGGTGGAGCAGGGGACGCTGCAGCCGGAGCTGGAGCGAGCGATCTCCGAAGCCTGGCGCAAGATGGCGGCGGCGACCCAAGGCGAGCTGTCGGTCGCGGTGCGCTCCTCCGCCACCGCCGAGGACCTTCCCGATGCCTCCTTCGCCGGGCAGCAGGAGACGCTGCTCAACGTGGTCGGGCTGGACAAGGTGCTGGCGGGCGTGCGCGAGGTGTTCGCCTCGCTCTACAACGACCGCGCCATTGCCTACCGCGTCCATCACGGCTTCGAGCATTCCCACGTCGCGCTGTCCGCCGGCATCCAGCGCATGGTGCGCAGCGATCTCGCCGCCAGTGGCGTGATGTTCACCCTCGACACCGAGTCGGGCTTTCCCGACGTGGTGTTCATCACTTCCTCCTACGGCCTGGGCGAGATGGTGGTGCAGGGGGCGGTGAACCCGGACGAGTTCTACGTGCACAAACCCATGTTGGACGCCGGCAAGCTCGCGATCGTGCGCCGCTCCCTGGGCAGCAAGGCCAAGCAGATGGTCTATGGGCGCGACGGTGCCGCGACCCACATCGAGGACGTGCCGGAGGACAGGCGCCGCAGATTCTCCCTCACGGATGCGGAAATCGGCGAGCTGGCGCGCATGGCCGTCACCATCGAGCGGCACTACCAGCGCCCCATGGACATCGAGTGGGCCAAGGACGGCGTGAGCGGCGAGCTGTTCATCGTGCAGGCGCGGCCGGAGACGGTGAAGGCGCGCGCCGCCAAGAACCTGCTGCAGCAATACCACCTCAAGCAGCATTCGCGGGTGCTGGTGAGCGGGCGCGCCATCGGCCAGCGCATCGGCAGCGGCCCGGTGCGGGTGATCATGCGCGCCGCCGAAATGAACCAGGTGCAGCCCGGCGACGTCCTGGTGACGGACATGACCGATCCGGACTGGGAACCGGTGATGAAGCGCGCCTCCGCCATCGTCACCAACCGCGGCGGGCGCACCTGCCATGCCGCCATCGTGGCGCGCGAACTGGGCATCCCGGCGGTGGTGGGCACGGCCGATGCCACGGAAAAACTGCGCGGCGGCCAGCCGGTCACGGTCTCCTGCGCCGAGGGCGACACCGGCAATGTCTACGAAGGGCTGCTGGAAGCGGAAGTGCGCGAGGTGGACCTGGGCGCGATGCCGGCGGCGCCGGTGAAGATCATGATGAATGTGGGCAACCCGGAGCGCGCCTTCGACTTCGCCCAGTTGCCCAACGGTGGCGTCGGCCTGGCCCGGCTGGAGTTCATCATCAACCGCATGATCGGCGTGCATCCCAAGGCGGTGCTGGAATACCCCAAGCTGCCCGATGACCTGAAGCGCATCGTGGAGACCCAGGCCGCCGGCTATGCCGACCCGGTGAGCTTCTACGTCGATCGCATCGCGGAAGGCGTGTCCACCATCGCCGCCGCCTTCTGGCCCAAGCCGGTGATCGTGCGCCTGTCGGATTTCAAGTCCAACGAATACGCGAACCTCATCGGCGGCAAGCGCTACGAACCGACCGAGGAAAACCCCATGCTAGGCTTCCGCGGCGCCGCGCGCTACGTGGCCGAATCCTTCCGCGACTGCTTCGCGCTCGAATGCCGCGCCATGAAGAAGGTGCGGGAGGAAATGGGACTGCGCAACGTGGAGCTCATGATCCCCTTCGTGCGCACGGTGGAGGAGGGCAAGGCAGTGGTCGAGCTGCTGGCGCAGCAGGGACTCAAGCGCGGCGAGAACGGCCTGCGCGTGATCATGATGTGCGAGCTGCCGTCCAACGTGCTGCTGGCGGAGGAGTTCCTGCAGCACTTCGACGGCTTCTCCATCGGCTCCAACGACCTGACCCAGCTCACCCTGGGCCTCGACCGCGACTCCGGCCTGGTGGCGGCCTCCTTCGACGAGCGCAACCCAGCGGTGAAGGCCCTGCTGCACCAGGCCATCGCCGCCTGCCGCAAGGCAGGCAAGTACGTGGGCATCTGCGGCCAGGGGCCGTCGGATCATCCGGATCTGGCGGAGTGGCTGGTGCAGGAAGGAATCGAGAGCGTGTCCCTCAATCCGGACACGGTGGTGGAGACCTGGCTCAGGCTGGCGGGACGCTAGGGAAGCTCTGCAAAAGTACTGCGCAGCCCGTCTGCCCGCCTGCGATGCTCGCTGTACTCCCTTGTACAGGTGCGCTTCTCGGCGGCCAGCCGTGCTTGCTCGCTATCTTTTGCAGAGCTTCCCTAGGTTGAGACCATGGCTGGAGGGAAGGCGCGAGCCTCTCGCGCCTTCGTCGTCGCGGGATGACTGCCCGCAGGCTAGGCGGTCGTGTTCACGATGCTGCCTATGGTTTGCCCCTGTGTATTCACCGTCGGCCGTGGCGTGACTGCGGCGGAAACCGCTTTGTCGTCGGAATCGCCATCGTTCCTGGCGTCTCGCCCTGCCTTGTGGGTCTCACTGGTTTCGGACTGCGCCTGGAGCAGTTGGGCTGCCATGCCGCCGGAGGAAACGGAGCTGATCGTCATCGCCGTGCCTTCATGAAGTTGGGGTTTCGCGGCGGATCGGGTCGGGCTCGACCGCTGCAAGGAACATTATCGGCCGGGGCCGGCGAAAGCTGAAGGTATTGCCCGGCGCGTGATGGTGCCGGCGGGTTCAGACCGGACCAGAGAACGGACCGCCCCTGCCGGCGGTCAATATCCCAATGCCCGGGCCGTCTGGTAGAAGGCGAAGCTCAGCAGCCAGGCCAGGCCCAGCGACCAGGCCAGCGCGCCCAGGGTGAAGCGCCAGTCCTTCGATTCGCTTTTCAGGGTGGCGATGGTGGACAGGCAGGGGGTGTAGACCAAGGTGAACAGCATGAAGCTGTAGGCCTGCACCCAGTCCAGCTGCTGCGCCATGTGCTGGGTCAGCGCCGTGCCGTCCAAGCCGTAGATCACCGCCAGCGAGCCGATCACGATTTCCTTGGCGACGAAGCCGAAGATCAGGGCGATGGCCAGCTGGCCGTCGATGCCCACCGGATTGAGCACCGGCGCCATCCACGCGCCGATCTGCCCGGCCCAGGTGGCGCTGCTGCCGGGCGCGACGCCGGTGGGGAAGTGGGTCAGCAGCCAGACCAGTACCACGCCGGCAATGATGAATTTCGACGCGCGGTTGAGGAAGTGCCGCACCTCGTGCCAGCCCCGCAGCACCATCTGGCGCAGGGTGGGGAAGCGGTAGGGCGGCAGTTCCAGCACGAAGGGCTCGTGGCTCACCAGCTTGCGCTTGAACAGCAGCGCGGTGAGCATGGCGGTGCCGAAGCTGAACAGATACAGGCTGAACAGGGCGATGGGCGCGGCCTTGGGGCTGAAGATGGCGGCGGTGATGAACAGGAATACCTGCAGCCGCGCGGAGCACAGGGAGAACGGGATCACCAGCATGGTCAGCAGGCGTAGCGCGCGCGAGCGCATGACGCGCGTGCCCATCAGCGCCGGCACGTTGCAGCCGAAGCCCATCAGCAGCATGACGAAGCTGCGGCCGTCCAGGCCCAGGCGCGACATCAATGCATCCATCAGGAAGGCGGCGCGCGACAGGTAGCCGGTGTCCTCGACGATGGCCATGAACAGGAAGAACAGGATGATGATGGGCACGAAGGCGGCGACGGTGCCCACGCCATTGTAGATGCCGTCGATCAGCAGGCCGGACAGCCAATGGGGCGCGCCCGCCAGCAGCGGCGTCAGGGCCAGGGTGTTGAACTCGGTGAGCAGCCAGTTGATGCCGTCCTGCAGCGGCTTGCCCAGCACGAAGATCGCCTGGAACAGCAGGTACATCACGCCGAAGAAGATGGGCAGGCCCAGCCACGGGTGCAACAGCACCTGATCGAGGCGGGTGGTGAGGGTATCCGAGAGCTGGGGCGGGATCTGCACCGACTTGCCGAGGATGTCCTCGATCTTGTGTTCGATGGCATCGTCGCTGGCGAGCAGCTCGCGCAGGTTTTCCAGGCGCACCGGTTTTGCTTCCGACAGACGCTGGCGCAAGGCATCCAGCGCCGCCTTGTAGCCCTGGCCGTGCTTGGCGCTCAGCAGCGCCACCGGCATGCCGAGGTCGGCCGCCATCTGCCTGGTGTCCACCGTCACCCCGAACTTCGCCGCCTCGTCCGCCATGTTGAGCAACAGCAGGGCGGGCAGCTTGAGTTGCTGGATCTGCAGGGCGAGGGAGAGCTGTCGGTCGAGCTGGGATGTGTTGAGGATGATGACGACGAGGTCGACGACATTGTTCTCGAGGAAGTGGCGCACCACCTGCTCGTCGTCGGAAAAGCCGTGGATGTCGTAGATGCCCGGGAGATCGATGATCTCCACCATGTCGGCGCCGAGCAGGACCTTGGCGCCCATGAGGTCGACGGTGACGCCGGGCCAGTTGCCGACCCGGGCGGAAGCGCCGGTGATGCGGTTGAAGAAGGTGGACTTGCCGGTGTTCGGCATGCCCAGGAGCGCGACGCGCTTCATGAGCCCTTAGCCGCGGCTGACGTCGATCTGGCTGGCTTCCTTGCCGCGCAGCATGATGTCGGTGCTGCCGATGCGCACGTGCAGCGGACCGGCGAAGCGGGCGCGGCGGATCATGGCGATGCGCTTGCCGACGCGAAAGCCCAGGGCGGCCAGGCGCGCGTTCAGGGCCTCGTCGAAATGCAGGGCGGTGATGATGGCGGCTTCGCCGGGTTGCAGTTTGGCCAGGGTGACCATATAAGAGCCTGCTTACATACAAATGAGAATGGTTCTTATTTTTCCACGAAAGGCCGGCCAATGCAAGGGTTTTTGCGGGGGTCGGAAAACCGACCTTGATGCGGCGGCGCGGGGCGGCTACGGTGAGTTGATGCGGCCGTTGCCATCGCATCCGCTCATGTTTGGTTTGGCCGGGCGGCGGTTTTACGGTATGATGGGCTCCCGTCTGTTGCAGTCTTTCTCATGACCAAATTCATCTATATCACAGGCGGGGTTGTTTCCTCCCTTGGCAAGGGAATCGCCGCCGCCTCCCTCGCCGCCATCCTCGAATCCCGCGGCATCAAAGTCACGATGCTCAAGCTCGATCCGTACATCAACGTGGATCCGGGCACCATGAGCCCGTTCCAGCATGGCGAGGTGTTCG
>CAYUJV010000056.1:9097-18314 GCA_964445085.1 uncultured Burkholderiales bacterium | reverse complement strand
ATCAAGAACCGCTACATCGGCCGCACCTTCATCATGCCGGGGCAGGCGGTGCGCAGGAAATCGGTGCGCCAGAAGCTCAACGCCATCGGCATGGAGTTCAAGGGCAAGAACGTGCTGCTGGTGGACGATTCCATCGTGCGCGGCACCACCAGCAAGCAGATCGTGCAGATGGCACGCGAGGCCGGCGCAAACAAAGTCTATTTCGCCTCGGCCGCGCCGCCGGTGCGCTTCCCCAACGTCTACGGCATCGACATGCCGACCCGGGCGGAGCTGCTCGCCACCGGCCGCACCGACGCCGAAATCTGCAGCGAGATCGGCGCCGACGCCCTGATCTACCAGGACCTCGACGCGCTGATCGCCGCGGTGCGCGAGGAGAATCCGAAGATCGAGCGCTTCGACACCTCCTGCTTCAATGGCGATTACGTCACCGGCGACGTCACCGAGGAATACCTGGCGCGGCTCGAGGCTGCGCGCGGCGGCACGGCGGCGGATCCCGAGGGCGGCGGCTCGCGCCAGCTCGACCTCAACCTGCGCAGCGCTTGACGCGGCACCAGGGTCTCGGTAATCTGCATCGCATCACGCGCCGATTTGATGTCAGCTTGCGGGCGCTCAACAAATGCAGCTAAAGCGAGGGAAACCCGGTTTGGCGCTTTGGCTGGCCGGGTTTTTTGCTTTCCGGCGTTCCCGCGCGCGATGGCTGCCGTGACTTCAACAGGAGAAGATTCATGAGCGATGACTATCAGCTGGACACCCTGGCGGTCCGCGCCGGCATCCAGCGCAGCCAGTTCAACGAACACTCGGAGGCGCTGTTCCTCACCTCCAGCTTCGTGTTCGACAGCGCCGAGCAGGCGGCCCGGCGCTTCACCGGCGAGGAGCCGGGCAACATCTACGCGCGCTTCACCAATCCCACGGTGAGCGTGTTCCAGGACCGCCTCGCGGCGCTGGAGGGCGCGGAGTTCTGCGTGGCGACGTCCTCCGGCATGTCCGCCATCCTCGCCTGCGTCATGGGGCTGCTCTCCGCCGGCGACCACATCGTCGCCTCGCGCGCCATCTTCGGCTCCACGGTGCAGCTGTTCGGCAACATCCTCAAGCGCTTCGGCGTCGAGACCACCTTCGTCTCGCCCATCGACACCGCGGAGTGGGAAGCGGCGTGCAAGCCGAACACCAGGCTGTTCTTCGCCGAGACGCCGTCCAACCCGCTGACCGAGGTGTGCGACATCGCCGCGCTGGCCGACATCGCCCATCGCCATGGTGCGCTGTTGGCCGTGGACAACTGCTTCTGCACGCCGATTCTGCAAAGACCACTGGAGCTCGGCGCCGACATCGTGATCCATTCCGCCACCAAGTATCTGGACGGCCAGGGCCGCGTGCTGGGCGGCGCGGTGCTGGGCCGGAAGGCGCTGCTCGAGGGCGTGTACACCTTCCTGCGCACCGCCGGTCCGACCCTGTCGGCCTTCAATGCCTGGGTGATCCTCAAGGGCCTGGAGACCTTGCGCATCCGCATGGACGCGCACTCGGCCAATGCGCTGGAACTCGCGCGCTGGCTGGAGCGGCAGCCGCAGGTGCAGCGCGTGCTCTATCCCGGGCTGCCGTCGCACCCGCAGCACGCCATCGCCATGAAGCAGCAGAAGACCGGCGGCGGCATCGTCTCCTTCGAGCTCAAGGGCGGCAAGGACGCGGCGTGGCGCGTGGTCAACAACACGCGCCTGCTGTCCATCACCGCCAACCTGGGCGATACCAAGACCACCATCACCCATCCGGCAACCACCACCCACGGCCGGCTCACGCCGGAGCAGCGCGCGGCCGCCGGCATCGGCGACGGCCTGCTGCGCATCGCCGTGGGGCTGGAGGCCGTGTCCGACATCCAGGCCGATCTCGCCCGTGGACTGGGAGGCTGACATGCGCCGCACTCTCGCACTGCTGCTGTTCTGCCTGGGCTCCGCGGCGCACGCCGCGCCGGACTCGGACACCATGGCCGAGGTCAGCTTCATGGACCAGCCGGCGGACGGCGGCGGCTACCTGACCCGGCTGCTGGTGACGGACCGCTATTTGCGCATGGACTACGGCCAGGACCGCGACGACTACGTGCTGTTCGACCGGGAGGCGCACCGTGCCTACAACGTGGTCCACGACCAGCACCAGATCATGGTGATCGAACCCGGTGCGGTCAGCGTTCCGAAGCCGGAAAAATGGCAGGTGAAGGAAGACGTGGTGGCCGAAGAGCGCGGCCAGCGCACCTTCGACATCCGCGTCAACGGCGCCACTTGCAGCCGCATCACCGCCTCGCCGACCTTCCTGCCGGACGTGGCCCAGGCGCTGGGCGAATTCAACGAGCTCATGGTCGGGACCCAGAGCGCCACCTACCTCGCCACCCCGCCGGACATGCGCCAGCCCTGCGACCTGGCGCGCTACGTGTTCGAAACCCGGCTGTGGGTGAAGAGCGGATTCCCGATGTACGAGGCGGACGCGGATGGCTCGATCCGCCGGCTGCTCAGCTACCAGACCGCGGTCCCCGTGCGGCGCGGGCTGTTCTCGCTGCCGGCCAGCTACCGCACCATCCGCCTGCGCGACATGCAGGGTGGCGGCACGCCGCAACCGTGATGCGGACGAAGAGGAGCACGACCATGCCGCGATCGCTCAACTACGCTGCCCTGGCCGTCCTCGCCTGCCTGCCCGGCCTTGCTCTGGGCGCGATGTACAAGTGCACCGACGCCCAGGGCCATGTGTCCTATTCGCAGACGCCGGAAGCGGGCAAACGCTGCGTGGAGGCCGCACTGCCGCCGGTGCAGGTGGTTCCCGCCCCGCGCGGGGCGGAGAGCCCGTCCCGGCAGAGCAGCGACGAGCGTCCGGCGGCCCAGCCGGCCGCCACCGGCGACGACCTGGCGGCGGCGAGGCAAGCGCTGGACGAGGCGCGCAAGCGGCTCGCCGAGCAGGAGGCCATCCGCTACGGGGATGAGCGCAATTACCAGAAGGTCCTCGACCGCCTCAAGCCTTATCAGGACGCCGTGTCCGCGGCGGAGGCGCGGGTAAGGCAGCTGGAGCAGGGGAGCAGCCAGGCCGCTCCCGCCACCGAAGGCAGGCACTGAAGCCGGACACCGTGGCCGTCCGCGCCCGGACGGCCAGGCCCCTCGTCAGCCCTTGAAACCGGGCTTGGCCGCCCCAATTTCCACTGCGCTTTTGTTTCCGGAACAAGAGGGAGATCAATCCATGACACTGGACGCAACCAAGGAAACCATGGGTTTCCAGGCCGAGGTCAAGCAGCTGCTGCGCCTCGTCATCCACTCCTTGTACAGCAACAAGGAGATTTTCCTGCGCGAGCTCATTTCCAATGCCTCCGACGCCTGCGACAAGCTGCGCTTCGAGGCGCTGTCCGACCATGCGCTGTTCGAGGGGCAGACCGACCTCAAGATCCGCGTCTCGGTGGACAAGGCCGCGCGCACCATCACCATTTCCGACAACGGCATCGGCATGTCGCGCGCCGAAGTGATCGAGAACATCGGCACCATCGCCCGCTCCGGCACCCGGGAATTCCTGGAAAAGCTCACCGGCGACCAGGCCAAGGACGCCAACCTCATCGGCCAGTTCGGCGTGGGCTTCTACTCGTCCTTCATCGTCGCCGACAAGGTGACGCTGATCACCCGCCGCGCCGGCCTCACCGCCGAGCACGGCGTGAAGTGGGAGTCGGCGGGGGAGGGCGACTACAGCCTGGAGAACGTGGAGAAGGCGGAGCACGGCACCGACGTCATCCTGCACCTGCGCGAGGGCGAGGACGAGTTCCTGGAGAGCTGGCGCCTGCGCTCCATCATCCACAAGTACTCCGACCACATCACCCTGCCCATCGTGATGAAGAAGGAGGGCAGCGACGAGGACGAGACCGTCAACCAGGCCAACGCCCTGTGGACCCGCCCCAAGAGCGAGATCACCGACGAGCAGTACGAGGAGTTCTACAAGCACGTGGCCCATGCCTTCGAGCCGCCCCTGGCCCGGGTGCACAGCAAGGTCGAGGGCAAGCAGGAATACACCCTGCTCCTGTACCTGCCGGCCCACGCGCCCTTCGATCTGTGGGACCGCCAGCAGCGGCACGGCATCAAGCTCTACGTGCGCCGCGTGTTCATCATGGAGGACATGGAAAAGCTCATGCCGCATTACCTGCGCTTCGTGCGCGGCGTGATCGATTCCAGCGACCTGCCGCTCAACGTCTCGCGCGAGATCCTGCAGCACAGCAAGGACCTCGACACCATCCGCGCCGGCGCCACGAAGAAGGTGCTGGGCATGATCGAAGAGCTCGCCGAGAACGACAAGGAAAAGTACGCCGGCTTCTGGAAGGAGTTCGGCCGCGTGCTCAAGGAAGGCATCGGCGAGGACTTCGCCAACAAGGACCGGCTGGCCAAGCTGCTGCGCTTCAGCAGCACGCGCTCGGAGGGGGATGCGCAGGATGTCTCCCTCGCGGATTACGTGGCGCGCATGAAGGAAGGGCAGGACAAGATCTATTACGTCACCGCCGAGAGCTTTGCCGCCGCCAAGAGCAGCCCGCACCTGGAGGTGTTCAGGAAGAAGGACATCGAAGTGCTGCTGCTGTCCGACCGCGTGGACGAGTGGATGCTGTCCTACCTGCACGAGTTCGAGGGCAAGCCCCTCGCGTCCGTGGCCAAGGGCGACCTGGACCTGGGCAAGCTCGACAGCGAGGAAGAGAAGAAGGCGGCCGAAACCGAGGCCGAACAGTTCAAGGAACTCATCGCGCGCATCAAGGAAGCCTTGGGCGAGTCGGTGAAGGACGTGCGCGTGTCCCATCGCCTCACCGACTCCGCCGCCTGTCTGGTGGCGGACGAGCACGACATGAGCATGAACCTGGAGCGCCTGCTCAAGGCCGCGGGGCAGAAGGTGCCGGGGACCAAGCCCATCCTGGAGATCAACGTGCAGCACCCCATCGTCGCGCGCCTGAAGGACGAGGCGGACCAGGAACGCTTCGGCGACTGGAGCCGCATCCTGTTCGACCAGGCCATGCTCGCGGAAGGCGGCCAGCTCGAGGATCCGGCGGGCTTCGTGCACAAGCTCAATGGCCTGATGCTGGCGCTGGCGCAACGCTAGCGGCGCACTGTTCGGAGGCCGCGGGAAAGCCCGGTGCGCGAGCGCGCATCGGGCTTTTTTCTTCGGCCCTGGACACCGCTCGCGAACGCCGGTGATGGTGCACGTGCCTGATTTTACAGGGTCGTGGCGCCGGCTCAGGGCTAAACAAACGGCCCGGCCCGCCGTTATATACCCAACAGCCAAAACATGAACCCCCGCAATGCCGGCTCGTTCCAGACTTCCGTTTTCGCAGCTCCTGCGCCGCGCCTTCTATGCCTTCGTTGCGGCCGGGGTGTTCGGCTTCGTCGCCCTGGGCGCCATCAGCTGGGGGCGGGAGCAGGCCGAGGCGCGCGAGTATCTTGAGGTCGTTTCCGGCTTTCTCGCCTCGGCCACCCAGGCCTTCTTCGACGACCTGGGGCACGGGCTCGAGCCGCTCGGGCAGCTGCTGCAGCGGATGGAGGTGCTGAAGGACCCGGAGGCGGCCCGCCCCTACCTCGAAAAGTTTCAGGCGCGTTACCCCCAGGTCGGGGCGATGGCCGTGATCGACCCGAGCGGCCGCATGGTGATCAACACCGCCACCCGCCCCGGCGACCCGCTTCCCGATTTCAGGCACTCCGCGGACTACATGGCGCTGTTCCAGGCCGCCGTGCACGACGGCGCCCTCTACGCCATCGGCCGGCCGGAATACGGCCAGGTGCTGCACCAGTGGCGCTTTCCGTTCCGCTACACCATGCGCGACGAAGCGGGGCAGGTACTGTTCGTGATCCAGGCGGCGATTCCGCTGGAGCGCGGCATGCCGTTCCTGCGGAACATCTCCCTGCCGCCGCGCAGCCTGCTCGGGATTTTGCGGGAGGATGGCTTCCAGCAGCTGCGCTGGCCGGTGGACGATCCGGGCAAGGTTTACGGCAAACGCCTGAACGGGCCGCTGATCAAGGCAATCGAGGCGCGGCGCGGCATCGAAAAAGGCTTCTTCACCGGGCACTCGCCCTGGATGTACACCGAGCAGGAGCGGCTGGGGGCGTTCACCCGGATTTCGCCGCTGCCGATGTACGCCTATGTCTCCATTCCCTACGGGGAAATCTGGGCAAAGTGGTGGCGGCACAACAGTCCGGTGCTGGGCGTGTTCGTGGTGTTCGTGTTCATCTTCGGCGTGATCGCGTTCTGGGTCACGGTGCACGAGCGGCACCACAGCGAAGAGCTCCTGAGCCAGGCCCGCCGCGATCCGCTCACCGGTCTTCCCAATCGTGCGGGCGCGGAAGAACTGCTCGAGCGCCAGCTTGCGCTGTCGCGCGAAAGCCGCACTTCTTTCACGATCATGTTCTTCGACCTGGACCGCTTCAAGGACATCAATGACAGTCTGGGGCACAGCATCGGCGACCAGCTGCTGGCCGCGGTCGGCAAGCGTGCCAAGGCCGTGTTGCGCCAGGCGGACGTGCTCGCCCGGCTGGGCGGCGACGAATTCCTGGTGATCCTCCCGGGCAGCACGCCGGAGGCCGGGGCGCGCACGGCAGAGCGGGTGATCGAGGCCTTCGACGCGCCCTTTGTCGTCGCCCAGCAGCGCCTGAAAATGTCCTGCAGCCTCGGCATCGCGATCTATCCGGATCACGGCACGGATCGCGAAACCCTGCTCAAGCATGCGGATGCGGCGATGTACGAGGCGAAGCGCCAGGGCCGCAGCACCTTCGCGCGCTACGAGGAAGGGCTCGGCGACCGGCTGCGGCAGCGCCTGACGCTGGAGTCACGGCTGCGTGACGCGCTGCTGAACAACGAACTTCGGCTTCACTACCAGCCGATCATGGATTTGTCCTCGGGGCGGATCACCGGCGCCGAGGCGCTGCTGCGCTGGACCGACGCGGACGGTGTGGCGCACCCGCCGGCGGAGTTCATTCCGCTGGCCGAGGAGTCGGGGCTGATCCTTTCCCTGGGAGAGTGGGTGCTGAAGGCCGCCTGCGCCCAGGCGAAGCAGTGGCTGGATTCCGGCTTCGATCTGAGCGTGGCGGTCAATCTCTCGACGCGGCAATTCCAGGATCCGGACCTTCAGGGCAAGGTGCGATCCGCGCTCGAGAATTGCGGCCTGCCGGCGGCGCAGCTGAAGCTGGAGATCACGGAGAGCGCCGCCATGCTGGACCCCGAATCGAGCATCGCGGTGCTGGGCGCGCTCAAGCGCATCGGCGTGCGCATCGCCATCGACGACTTCGGCACCGGCTATTCCTCGCTGAGCTACCTCAAGCGCATCCCGGCCGACACCATCAAGATCGACAAGAGCTTCGTCGACGGGGTGTGCGATGAATCGGAGGACCAGGCCATCGTCCGCTCCATCCTGGCCCTGGCCAATGCCCTGGACAAGCAAACCGTCGCCGAAGGCGTCGAAACCGTGGAGCAGAAGCTGGCCTTGGAGCGGGCCGGGTGCGATTGCGCCCAGGGCTATTTCTTCAGCCGTCCCGTTCCCGCGGAGGAATTCCGCCAGCTGCTGACCGCGGCGCAAGGCGAACCGCGGGAAGGGGTGATCGGAGCATCCGTGCGCGCCGGCGTGCTGGCGTCGGGGCGCGACGTGTAAGGCTGGGCATCTCCCTGCGTTTGGTCGCAGCCTAGCTGGCCAGCTTCTTTTCGACGTCGTCCAGCGTCGCGCGGATTGCCCGCAGGATCAGCCGGTCCGCGGCCTTCTCGTCCACTTCCGGAACATCCCACTCGAAGATTGCGCGGTATTTCTCCACCAGGCGCGCCACGTCCGCAGCAATTTCGCCGCGGTGCGCGTCCAACTCCAGCTGTTCGATCTGTGCCATTGCGGCGTCTCCTTGTGCCTGGCCCCTTTGCTTCCCTGACTCATGCCTGTCTGACTATAGCCCTTGGGAAAAAATCCGTGCGCCGGCAGGGGAAATTGCCGGCGAGCTCCGCGCAAGAGCGCCGTCATCCGGCGGCCGGGCCGAATTCTTTGACAAGCGCGTTGCGTGAACTAATATGGGACCGTATTGGTCTTATATGCAGAAAGGACGCGCCCATGCTCAAGCTCTCCCGCCTCGCCGATTACGCCACGGTGCTGATGTGCCGCATGACCCGGGAGCCGGACGTGGCCCAGTCGGCGGCGCAGTTGGCGGAGGCGCTGGATCTGCCGCTGCCCACCGTGGCCAAGCTGCTCAAGCGCCTGACCCAGGCGCAGCTGCTGGTATCGGAGCGGGGCGGCAAGGGCGGCTACCGCCTGGCGCGCAGCGCGGCGTCGATCTCGCTGGTGGACGTGATCACCGCCATCGACGGCGCGCCGGCGCTGACCCATTGCGTCAGCCCCGCGGGCCATTGCGGCATCGAAGCGAGCTGCGAGACGCGGGGCCACTGGGGCGTCATCAACCGCGCCGTCACCGACGTGCTGCGCGGCGTGAGCTTGGCGCAGCTCGGTGGCGCCAGGGCCATCGTCATCAAGCCATCAGGGAGACAACGGCTGCAATAGCAGGAGATGCGACATGGATGAGAATGCGACGGTCCGCGATGCCGTGGAGCAGGAATACCGCTGGGGCTTCGTGACTCCAATCGAGCAGGAGGCGTTCCCCAAGGGTCTGTCGGAAGACGTGGTGCGCATGATCTCGGCGAAGAAGCAGGAGCCGGAGTTCATGCTGGAATGGCGGCTGGCGGCCTATCGCCACTGGATCACCCAGACCGAGCCGACCTGGTCCAGCGTGCATCATCCTCCCATCGACTACCAGGACATCAGCTACTTCGCGGCACCGAAGAAGCCGCCCAGGGATTTGTCCGAGGTCGATCCGGAGCTGCTGCGCACCTATGAAAAGCTCGGCATCCCGCTGCAGGAACGCGCGGCGCTTGCCGGCGTCGCGGTGGATGCGGTGTTCGACTCGGTGTCGGTGGCCACCACTTTCAAGGACAAGCTCGCGCGCCTGGGCATCATCTTCTGCTCCTTCTCCGAGGCGGTGCGCGAGCACCCGGAGCTGGTGCGGCAATACCTTGGATCGGTGGTGCCCTACCGCGACAACTTCTTCGCCAGCCTGAATTCGGCGGTGTTCTCCGACGGCTCCTTCGTCTACGTGCCCAGGGGCGTGCGCTGCCCGATGGAGCTGTCCACCTACTTCCGCATCAATGCCCGCTCCACCGGGCAATTCGAGCGCACGCTGATCAGCGCCGACGAGGGCGCCTACGTGTCCTA
>CAYUJV010000056.1:0-9087 GCA_964445085.1 uncultured Burkholderiales bacterium | reverse complement strand
GCAAACGCAAACCCACGTGGCTGGAGTAGCTGCATGCGGCGGTGGTGGAGCTGATCGCGCTCAAGGATGCCACCATCAAGTATTCCACCGTGCAGAACTGGTACCCGGGCGACCGGGAAGGTCGCGGCGGCATCTACAACTTCGTCACCAAGCGCGGCGAGTGCCGCGGCGACAATGCGCACATCTCCTGGACCCAGGTGGAAACCGGCTCCGCCATCACCTGGAAGTATCCGAGCTGCATCCTGCGCGGCGACAATTCCGTGGGCGAGTTCTATTCCGTGGCGGTGACCCGCAACCTGCAGCAGGCCGACACCGGCACCAAGATGATCCACATCGGCCGGAACACGCGTTCCACGGTGATCTCCAAGGGCATCGCCGCCGGCCGCGGCTCGAATGCCTATCGCGGCCTGGTCAAGGCGCTGCCCAAGGCCGACAACGCGCGCAACTACACCCAGTGCGACTCACTGCTGATGGGCGACGCCTGCGCCGCCCACACCTTCCCTTACATCGAGGTGCGCAATCCAAGCGCCCAGGTGGAGCACGAGGCCAGCACCGGGCGGATCGGCGAGGACCAGCTGTTCTATCTCAGAAGCCGCGGCCTGTCGGAAGAGGATGCGGTGAACATGATCGTCAACGGCTTCTGCAAGGACGTGTTCAGGAACCTGCCCATGGAGTTCGCGGTGGAGGCGCAGAAGCTGCTCGCCGTGAGCCTCGAGGGCGCCGTGGGATAAGGAGAACGCCATGCTGCACATCAAGAACTTGCATGTTTCGGTCGAGGGCAAGCCCATCCTACGCGGCATCGATCTGTATCTGCGCGGCGGCGAAGTCCACGCCATCATGGGGCCCAACGGCTCCGGCAAGAGCACCCTGGCGATGGCCCTGGCCGGGCGCGAGGGCTACGAGGTGACCGAGGGCAGCGTCAGCTTCCTCGGCGACGACCTGCTGGCAATGGCGCCGGAGGCGCGTGCGCGCAGCGGGCTGTTCCTCGCCTTCCAGTACCCGGTGGAAATCCCGGGGGTGGCCAACGTGCAGTTCCTCAAGAGCGCGCTCAACGCGCGGCGGGTGCACGAGGGGCTGCCGGAACTCGACGCCATGGATTTCCTCGTCCTGGTCAAGGACAACCTGAAGCAGCTCGGCCTGGACGAGAGCCTGCTCTACCGCGGCGTGAACGAGGGCTTCTCCGGCGGCGAGAAAAAGCGCAACGAGATCCTGCAGATGGCGGTGCTGGCGCCGCGGCTTGCCATCCTCGACGAAACCGACTCCGGCCTGGACATCGACGCGCTCAAGATCGTCGCCGCCGGCGTGAACCGGCTGCGCGCGCCGGACCGCGCGATCCTGCTCATCACCCATTACCAGCGCCTGCTCGAATACATCTGCCCGGATCACGTGCATGTGCTGTCCGGCGGCCGCATCGTCCGCTCCGGCGGACCGGAGCTGGCCGAGACCCTGGAGCGCAAGGGCTACGGCTGGCTCGAGGACGACCAGGGCGGCGCGGAACTGACAGGCGAGGAGGCACGGCCATGAACGCGCCGCTACCATTCACCCACCGCTTCGACGCCGACCTGGCGCGTGTGGCGGCCCTGCCGCAGCCGGCGTGGCTGAGCGAGCGGCGGCGCGCTTTCTACGCCCGCTTCCAGCGCGAGGGGCTGCCCACGCAACGGGACGAGGACTGGAAATACACCTCGCTGGCGCTACTGGAGCGGGCGGAGCTGCCGGCGGCGGATGCCGCGGCGACCGCAGTCATGCCTGCCGCCTTTGCTGCGCTGCCCGCCTTGCGCGTCGAGTTCCGCAGCGGCGCCGCCTGGAGCGGCACGGCGGTCGACCTGCCACAAGGCGTGACCCTGATGCCCCTGGCGCAAGCCCTGGCGCAGGGGCGGCCGGCGGCAGTGGAGCATTTCGGCAACCTGGCCGCGGCGGATGCGCTCGCCGACTTCAACGCGGCCCTGTGGAACGACGGGCTGTACCTCGAGCTCGCGCCGAACGCGGTGCTGAGCCAGCCCATCCACGTGCAGCAGCTTGGCGGAGGCACGGCGCAGCTGCGGCATCTGCTGGTGCTGGGGCCTGGCAGCGAGGCGACCCTGGTACAGCACAGCCTGTCGGGCGCGAGCAGCGCGCACTTCACCAACTGCGTGGTGGAATGCGCACTCGCTGCCGGCGCGCGGCTGACCCATGTCGAACTGCAGGAGGAAACCCCCCAGGCGCTGCACCTTGCGCGCACGGCGGTGCAGCTCGACGCCCACAGCCACTACACCCATCTGGCGCTCAGCAGCGGCGGGGCGCTGACGCGCAACGACCTCGCGCTGAGTCTTGTCGGCGATGGCGCCGAGTGCCGGCTCAACGGCCTGGCCCTCGGGCGCGGACGCAGCCATACCGACCACCGCATCTTCGTCGACCATGCGCAGGCCGGCGGCACCAGCCGGCAGTTGTACAAGAGCGTGCTGTGGGACCGGGCGCGGGCGGTGTTCAACGGCCGCGTGCGGGTGGCCGCGGGCGCGCAGCGGACCGACGCCCGCCAGCAGAATCGCAACCTGCTGCTGTCGAAGGATGCCGAGGCCGACAGCCGGCCGCAGCTGGAGATCTTCGCCGACGACGTGAAATGCAGCCATGGCGCGGCCACCGGTGGGCTCGATCCCGCGCAGCTGTTCTACCTGCGCTCGCGCGGTCTGGACGAGGCCCAGGCGCGCATGATGCTGGTGGAGGCCTTCGCCGCCGAGGTGCTCGACCTCCCGGCCGGGCCGCTGCGGGAAGCGCTCGCGGCCTGGCTGCACGACAAGCTGGAGGAAGGCCATGCTGCCTGACGAACTGCGCGCCCTGTACGAGGAAGTGATCCTCGACCACAACCGCAACCCGCGCAACTACCCGAAGAACCCACCCGGCGCGACCCACCATGCCCACGGCTACAACCCGCTGTGCGGCGACGAGTTCACGCTGCACCTGCGGGTGGAGAACGGGGTCATTGCCGATGCGGGGTTCGAAGGTGCGGGCTGCGCCATCTCCACCGCGTCGGCGTCGCTGCTCACCGAGGCGGTGAAGGGCAGGACGGTGGAGGAGGCGCGCCGGCTGTTCGCCGGGACGCATGCGCTGCTCACCGGCGAGGGTGCGGCGGGCGACATCGGCAAGCTGAAAATCCTTGCCGGGGTGCGCGATTTTCCCATGCGCGTCAAATGCGCGACGCTGCCCTGGCACACGCTGGTCGCCGCCCTCGATCAGCGCGCGGAGACCGTGAGCACCGAAGACCCGGCGCCGCAGTGCGCCCAGCCCCATCATGGTTGACCTGCTCAAGCTCGCCCGCAAGCGCGACGCGCAGCCCGCCGGGCTGAAGGCCGCCGTGATCGAGGCATTGCGCACCGTGTACGACCCGGAGATACCGGTGAACATCTACGACCTGGGCCTCGTCTACCACATCCGGATCAGCGAGGCGGGGCAGGTGGACATCGCCATGACGCTGACCGCGCCCGGCTGCCCGGTGGCCCAGACTTTTCCCGCCACCGTCGAGGCACGGGTGCGGGAAGTGCCCGGCGTCAGCGACGCCCGC
The DNA here is from genome assembly GCA_964445085.1 of uncultured Burkholderiales bacterium. Taxonomy (GTDB): domain Bacteria; phylum Pseudomonadota; class Gammaproteobacteria; order Burkholderiales; family Thiobacteraceae; genus Thiobacter. The sequence continues at coordinate 5,552 of CAYUJV010000056.1, read as the reverse complement.
GTCGAGATCGTGTGGGATCCGCCCTGGGACCAGAGCCGCATGAGCGAGGAGGCGCGGCTGGAGCTGGGCCTGTTCTGAACGGGACAGCCCGAAGCGATGCGAGGTGCTATATAACTCCTATGGGGCAGTGCTGCCCGTTTCCGCTGGAAAGGAGGAAGCCATGAACGCCATCGACCGCATGACCCGCTACCTCAACGAACGCCACATTCCGTTCGAGATGATCGCCCACCCGCATACCGCCACCAGCCGCCAGGCGGCCATCGCCGCCGGCGTGGACAGCCATCGCCTGGTGAAGGCCGTGCTGCTGGAAGCCCCGGACTGCTACCTGGCGGCGATGGTGCCGGCGGACGAGCAGGTACGGCTCGGCCGCCTGAGCAAGGACTACGGCAAGCAGTTCAGCCTGGCCAAGGAGGACGCCGTGCGCCTGCTGTTCACCGGCTGCGATCCGGGCGCGGCGCCGGGCCTGCCCATCGCCTGGGACGTGGACATGGTGTGGGAGGACGACCTGCTGGCCCAGCCGGATCTCTACCTGGAGGTCGGCGACCACGAACGGCTGATCCACCTGGAAACCAAATACCTGCGCGAGATGCTGGGGGACACGCCGCACTGCCATTTTGCCCAGCCGCACACGCAGCACTAGCGCGCCGCGTGCGGCACGCACGAAAGGAATGATCATGGAAACCCTGGAAAGACTCAGCTTCGACCGCGCCGGCTTCCTGAGCGACCCGGCGCTGTGGAGCGAAAGCGTCGCGGAGGAACTGGCGCAGCGCGACGGCATCGGGCCGCTCACGCCGGCCCATTGGGAAATCATCCGCTATCTGCGTTCGAGCTGGCTCGAGCGGCACGCGTTGCCTTCGGTCTCCCATGTCTGCCATCTGGTCGGGCGCGACCCGCTGTGCCTTGAGCAACTGTTCCACGGCACGCGCGAAGCCTGGCGCGTCGCCGGCCTGCCGGACCCGGGGGAGGAAGCGCGGGCTTACATGTAGCACTGGCGAGGACTCGGCCAGCGCGATCTCACTTGCCGATGTAATTGAACAGCGACAGCTGCGACACCGACAGATAGGACTTCTGCGCCGCTTCGAGCGAGGTCTGGGTGCGGGTGAGGTCGGTGATGGCCTTGGTGTAGTCCAGATCCTGGATGTTGGAGATGGTGGTCTGGTACTGCAGGCTGGATTCGGAGTGGGTGTTGTCGGTGGCGTCCAGCTCGCGCAGGCGCGCGCCGACCGAGGCGCGCACGCGCAGCACGTTGTTCAGGGCATTGTCCAGCCCGCTCAGGGCGGTGCTGATCTGGGCAGGCGTGATGGTGCCGCTGTCGAGCTGGTTGATGAAGGTGTCCAGGGTGGCGAACACGTCCTGGCCGGCAACGCCCGGCTTGAACACGTCCTGCCCGGAGTCGCTGATGGGCACCTGGCGCGAGGCGGAGATCTGCACGTTGCGCTGGCCCTGGTCACCGACGTAGACCCCCGCGCCGCTGGTCTGGGTGAAGGGCTGGGTCGCTCCCTGGAAGCCTGCGAACATGTACTGCCCCTGGCCGTCCTTGGTGTTGGCGAACCCAAGCAGCTGCTGATAGCGTCCGCGCAGGTCGGTGGCCAGCGCCTTGAGGTTGGCGCTGGACAGCGTCGGGTTGCCGGCGTTGACGGCGACCACGCGCGCGTCCTGGATGGTCTGGGTGACGTTGGCGAGCACGGCGTCTTCCAGGCTCAGGGCATTGGTGGCGCGGGTGATGTTGGCGCGGTACTGCTCGGTCACGCTCAGGGACTGGTTCAGCTCCAGCGTCTGGGCCGAGCCCACCGGATCGTCGCTGGGCGTCAGGATGCGCCGGCCGGCGGCGAGCTGCTGCTGGGTCTTGACCAGGTCCGCCATGCGCTGCTGGATGGCGGAGACGCCGAGTTCGTACAGGGTGTTGGTGCTGATCCGCATGATCTACTCCTAGTTGCCCAGGCTCAGGATGGTGTCGAACAGGGTCGCACCGGTCTGGATCACCTTGGCCGCGGCCTGATAGGCCTGCTGGTAGCGCAGCAGGTTGGCGGCTTCCTCGTCCAGGTTGACCCCGGACAATTCCTGCTGCGATTGCTTCGTCTGCGAGAGCAGGGTCGTCTGGGCCTGGCTGTTGATCTGAATCTCGTGGGTCTTGGTGCCGACGGAACTCACCAGCTGGCTGTAGGCGCCCTGGTAGGTGGTGGTGTTGCCGGCCACCATGTTGCGGGTCTGCAGGCCGGCCAGCAGCAGCGCGTTGCGGCCATCGGCCACGCCGCCGGTGTTGGGGCCGACGCTGAAGCTGTCGCCCGCGGCGGGCGTGCCGCTGATCTGCACGATCCAGCCGTTGTAGCTGATGTTGCCGCCGGAGGTGTAGCTCAGGCCGGTGGCAGGCAGCCCGGTGCCGGTGCCGGTCACGTCGAAGGTGGTCGGGCTGGTGAAGGTGATGGTCACCGGGTTCAGCAGATTGGCATTGAGCGGCGGCTGGTTGCTGCTGTCCACCACCCCGGCGCTGATGCTGGCGGTGCCGGTGTTGCCGGTGGCGGCGCTGGTGCGGATGGGCGCGGCGGCGGCGATGCGGTTGACGTCGTTGATGGCGACGCTGATGTCGCGCGCGCCATTCCGTGTGGGCAGGACCAGGAAGGAGTCGCCGTCGTTCGGCGTGCCGGCCATGCTCAGGTTCAGGCCGGGAATGGCCGTGCCCAGCGCCGCGGCCGCCACGGTCGTGGTGGTGTTGTTCTGGAGATCCAGCACGCTGTAGCTGCTGGTGGCCGAGACGTAGGTCAGCCGGTAGTTGCTGGTGGTCAACGCGGCGGCGCCGGCGTTGGTGGTGTTCAGGGTCGCGCTCAACACCGCGGCGCTGGTGTTGTTGCTGTTCCGCTGCACCGTGGGCGAGGTGGAGGCGATGTTGAAGAAGGCGCCGCCGGCCGCGCCGAGCAGGTCCTGTCCCAGCATGTGCTGGTTGTTGAAGGTTTCCGCCAGCGTCAGCGCCACGCGGCCGAGGGCGTTCTGCGCCGGGTCCAGCGACTCGCGGCGGAAGGCGAGCAGGCCGCCGAGGCTGCCGCCGGTGAGGTCGTTCTGGTTGATGAGAATCTGGCCGGTGCCGGAGGTCTTGTACACGACATCCAGGCGGTCCGGGTCGTCGGCCGATTGCGTCGCCGCCAGCTGGTAGGCCGAGTTGCCCACCACCAGCGCCTGGCCGTTGCCGATGAACACGCTGTAGGTGCCGTCGCTCTGCTTGACCACGCTGGTCTTCACCCGGTCGTTCAGCTCGGCGATCAGCTGGTCGCGATGATCGAGCAGGTCGTTGGGCGGCTGCTGGTTGCTGTTCTGGGCGAGCACGACCTTTTCGTTCAGGTCGGCGATCTCCTTGGAGTAGGCGTTGATCTCGGCGGTGAGCGCGGTGAGCTGGCTGTTCACGCCGTTGCGGATGTCGCGCAGCCGGTCGTTGAGGGCATTGAAGCGGGCGGTCAGCGCGTTGGCGCTGGACAGCAGCGACTGGCGCGCCGGCACCGAGGCCGGGTCGTTGGCCACGGTCTGCACGCCGGTGAAGAATTCCTGCAGCGCCGGCGACAGGCCGGAATTGGGATCGCCGAGCAGGTTGTCGATCTGCTTCACCTGGGACAGGTAGCTGTCGTAGTAGGCGCTCTGGGCGGCGGTGGAGAGCACCTGGTTGTCCAGGTATTCGCTGTAGATGCGCTTGACGGTATCGACCTGCACGCCCTGGCCCAGCCAGCCCGAGCCGGTGCCGAAGGGCAGCAGCGTGCTTTGCACGATCTCCTGGCGATGGAAGCCCGGCGTGTTGACGTTGGCGATGTTGTGCTGGGTGGTGATGAGGCCCATCTGCGCCACGTTCAGCGCGCGAACCCCGATTCCCATGATGCTGCTGGCCATGATTCACTCCTGCCCCGGCTTCAGGCTGCGGTATCAGCTGAAGCGAGTGTTTGATTTAGCGGCAAAATCCCCTCCAACTTGAGCCCGGTCCCGGCTACGGCCGATCACGCCAGGAGCGCCTGGCGCAGGGTCGCGCTGGCCATCACCCGGCTGAGTTTCGTGGCATAGGCGGGGTCGGTGGCATAGCCGGCGCGCTGCAGGGCCGTGGCGAACTGGGTGGCGTCACCCGCCTGCAGCGCATTGGCGTAGCGCGGCGAGTTCCTGAGCAGGTTCGTGTAGTCCTGGAACGCCTCGGCATAGGAGTCGTAGGCGCGGAAGCGGGCGGTGCGCGTCTGGGGCACGCCGTTCACGTATTCGGTGGTGGTGGTCTCGGCGACCTTGCCCTGCCAGTCCGGCCCGGCCTTGATCCCGAACAGGTTGTGGCTGGCGCTGCCGTCGGGCAACTTGATCTCGTGCCTGCCCCAGCCGGTCTCGAGGGCGGCCTGGGCCACCAGCGCGTGGGGCGCCACGCCCAGCTCCTGGCCGGCCTTGGCGGCGTGGTCCCACACCGCGGCGACGAACTCCCTGGCCGAGGGCGCCGGGGCTGCAGGCTTGGCGCTGCCGCTGAGCGGCATCATGTCGCTGCCGGGGAGGGTGCACTTGAACGGAATCGGGGCGCGCTCCGCATGCAGCGGGATCGGCTTCTGCTCCGGTTGGAGCGGGACCGGCTTTCCGTCCAGGGCCGCGGCAGCGGGCGCCGCATTGCGATTGAGCTGCGCCAGCAGCATGTCGGCAATGCCCAGGCCCTTGCCGGTGGTGGCGAGCTTCTGCGCGACCTGCTGGTCCATGAGTTCGGTGTAGAGGCGGGTCTGCTCGCTGTCGAAGAAGCCGCCGCCGGTGCTCTGGCTGGCGGAGCGCATGCTCTTCATCAGGATGTTGAGGAACAGGCTCTCGAACTGCTGTGCCACCACCCGCGCCGACTTGGTCGGATCTTCCTTGGCCGCGCGGCGCAGCGCCCCCAGCGACTGGGGTTCGAGCGCGAGCAGGGCGGGGTCGGCGACGTTGATCACGATCAGATGATCTCCAGCTCCGCGCGCAGGGCGCCGGCGGATTTCATCGCCTGGAGGATGGCGAGCAGGTCCTGGGGCGATGCGCCCACGGCGTTGAGCGCCTTCACCACTTCCGACAGATTGACGCTGGTGGGCACGGTGACCAGGTTGCCTTTCTCGGCCTTGATCTCGATCTGCGCCTGCTGGGTCACCACCGTCTGGCCGCCGGAGAAGGGCGCCGGCTGGCTGACCTTGGGCTCGCTGCTGATGGTCACCGCGAGGTTGCCGTGGGCCACGGCGCAGGTGTCCACCTGAACCGCCTGGTTCATCACCACCGAGCCGGTGCGGGCGTTGAGGATGACCTTGGCCGGCGCCTCGCCGGCGATCACGTTGAGGTTCTCCACCTGGGCGAGGAAGGCCACGCGCTGGCTGCGGTCGTGGGGCGCGCGCACCTGCACCACGCGGCCGTCGAGCGCCATTGCCGTGCCGGCGCCGAAAGCGTTGTTGATGGACTGCACCATGCGGTTGGCGGTGGTGAAGTCGGTGGTGTTGAGTTCATAGGCCACGCTGTCGCCCTGGCCGAGGCCGGCGTCGACCGTGCGCTCCACGGTGGCGCCGGCCGGGACGCGGCCGGCGCTCAGGTGGTTGACGGTG
>CAYUJV010000055.1:8501-18426 GCA_964445085.1 uncultured Burkholderiales bacterium | reverse complement strand
GCGAGGAGCACTACACCGTGGCGCGCGCCGTGCAGGCCACCCTGCAGCGCTACAAGGAGCTGCGCGACATCATCGCCATTCTGGGCATGGACGAACTGTCTCCCGAGGACAAGCTGGTCGTGGCGCGCGCGCGCAAGATCCAGCGCTTCCTGTCCCAGCCGTTCTTCGTGGCGGAAGTGTTCACCGGCTCGCCGGGCAAGTACGTGTCCCTGAAGGACACCATCAAGGGCTTCAAGGCCATCGTCAACGGCGAGTACGACCACCTGCCCGAGCAGGCCTTCTACATGGTGGGCCCGATCGAGGAAGCCGTCGAGAAAGCCAAGACCATCCAATAAGGAACTGAGGCATGGCTATGACCATTCATGTGGACGTCGTGAGCGCGGAGCAGCTGCTCTTTTCGGGGCCGGCCGAGTTCGTGATCGTCCCCGGCATCCGCGGCGAGCTGGGCGTTTACCCGCGCCACGCGCCGCTGGTGACGAAGCTGAAGCCGGGTTCGGTGCGCGTCAAGCTGCCCGACCAGGCCGAGGAAGAGCTGATCTATGTCAACGGCGGCCTGCTGGAAGTCCAGCCCGACGTGGTCACGATCATGTCCGACAGCGGTGTGCGCGGCAAGGACCTGGACGAAGCCAAGGCGCTGGAAGCCAAGCGCGCGGCGGAAGAGGCGATGAAGAACAGGACCGGCGCCATGGAAATCGCCCAGGCCCAGGCCGAGCTGGCCGAAGCGGTGGCGCAGCTGGCGGCGATCCAGAAGCTGCGCAAACTCAAGTAACACCGGGCTTTGGGCAGTGTCACAGGAAAGGCAGCGGCAACGCTGCCTTTTTTGTTTATAATCCGCCCACTAACCTCCTTATTCCAAAGTAATTTCCATGGCCCCTCCGCTGAACGTGGTCATTCTTGCCGCCGGCAAGGGCACCCGCATGTATTCCGATCTGCCCAAGGTGCTGCACCCCTTGGCGGGCAAGCCCCTGCTCGGCCACGTGCTGGACCGGGCGCGGGCGCTCAAGCCGGCCCGGCTGTGCGTGGTGTACGGCTATGGGGGCGACGCCGTGCCGGCCGCGATACCGGGCGAGGACATTGCCTGGGCGCTGCAGGCGGAGCAGCTCGGCACCGGCCACGCGGTGCGCCAGGCGCTGCCCCACCTCGATCCGGCCGGCCTCACCCTGGTGCTGTACGGGGACGTGCCCCTGACCCGTGACGATACCCTGCGTCGCCTGATCGACCACGCAGGTGAGCGCACACTGGCAGTTTTGACCGCGCAGTTTGTCGATCCCACCGGCTACGGCCGCATCGTGCGCGAGGGCGGCAAGGTGACCCGCATCGTTGAACAGAAAGACGCCACCACCGCCGAGAAGGCCATCACGGAAATCAACACCGGCATCATCGTCGCGCCCACCGCCAAGCTCGCCCAGTGGCTCGGCAGCCTGTCGAACGACAACGCCCAGGGCGAGTACTACCTCACCGACACCATCGCCATGGCGGTGGCCGACGGCCTCGAAATCACCACCGCCCATCCGCACCACGAATGGGAGGTGCTGGGGGTGAACAGCAAGCTGCAGCTGGCCGAACTGGAGCGCATTCACCAGCGCAACATCGCCCACGGTCTTGCTGGAGCGGGCACTCACATCATGGATCCGGCGCGCATCGACGTGCGTGGCGAGCTCTCCTGCGGTCGGGATGTCGTCATCGATGTCAATTGCGTGTTCGAGGGCAAGGTCGCCCTGGGGGACCGCGTGCAGGTGGGTGCCAACTGCGTCCTGAAGAACGTCACGGTGGCGGAAGGCACGAAGATTCAGCCCTTTACCCATATCGAGGAGGCTAGCATCGGCGCCGAATGCCGCATCGGCCCCTTCTCCCGCATCCGCCCTGGCACGAGTTTGGCTTCCGATGCCCATATCGGAAACTTCGTCGAAATCAAGAACAGCCAGATCGACCAGGGGAGCAAGGTGAACCATCTCAGCTATGTCGGCGACTCGACCGTGGGCAAGAAGGTCAATATCGGCGCCGGCACCATCACCTGCAATTACGACGGCGCCAACAAGCACCGCACGGTGATCGAGGACAACGCCTTCATCGGTTCCGACACCCAGCTGGTGGCGCCGGTGACCGTCGGCGCGGGCGCCACCATCGGCGCCGGCACCACCTTGACACGCGACGCGCCGCCGGGCGAGCTCACCCTCTCCCGCGTGAAACAGACCACCATCACCGGCTGGCAGCGGCCGGTCAAAAAGAAGAGGGACGCTTAACCATGTGCGGCATCGTCGGCGCCATCGCCCAACGCAACGTCGTTCCCATGCTGATCGAGGGTCTGCAACGCCTGGAGTATCGCGGCTACGACTCCGCCGGCGTTGCCGTCATCAATGGCGAGATCCGGCGCGTGCGCCGCGTCGGGCGCGTGGCGGAAATGGAGCATGCCGCCAGGGAGATGGGCCTCGACGGCCATATCGGCATCGGCCACACGCGCTGGGCGACTCATGGCGGCGTCACCGAGCCCAATGCCCACCCCCACGTCTCCGGCAATCTGATCGCGGTGGTGCACAACGGCATCATCGAAAACCACGAGGAGAAGCGCGAGGAACTGAAGGCGCTGGGCTACGTGTTCGAGTCCCAGACCGACACCGAAGTAATCGCTCACCTCGTTCATCACCATTACCAGCAGACGCACAAGCTGTACGAAGCGGTGCGCGCCAGCGTGCAGGAGCTGGTCGGCGCCTACGCCATCGCCGTGGTTGCCCTGGACGATCCGGACGAGATGATCGTCGCGCGCATGGGCTGCCCGCTCCTCATCGGCCTCGGCGAGGGCGAGAACTTCATCGCCTCCGATGTCTCGGCCGTGCTGTCGAGCACCCGCCGCGTGATCTACATGGAGGAGGGCGATGTCGCCATCGTCCGCCGCGACGGCGTGGAGGTGCACGACCGCGCCGGACGCCTGGTCGAGCCCAAGGTCCACGTCAGCGATGTCTCGCTGGCTTCGCTCGAACTCGGGCCCTACAGCCACTTCATGCAAAAGGAGATCCACGAGCAGCCGAAGGCCCTGGCCGACACCATCGAGCAGGTCCTGGAAAAGGGCTTTTCTCCCGCCCTGTTCGGCGCCGAGGGCGAGGCGGTGCTGTCGCAGGTCGACGGCGTGCAGATCATTGCCTGCGGCACCAGCTTCTATGCCGCCTCGGTCGCCCGCTACTGGCTGGAAGACATCGCCGGCATTCCCTGCTCGGTGGAAGTCGCGAGCGAGTACCGTTACCGCAAGGTGGTGGCCGACGCCAAACATTTGATCGTCACCATCTCCCAGTCGGGCGAGACCCTGGACACGATGGAAGCGCTCAAGTACGCCAAGTCGCTGGGCCAGGAAGCCACGCTGTCCATCTGCAACGTGCAGGAAAGCGCCATTCCGCGCGCCTCGCGCCTGGTGTTCTATACCCGCGCCGGGGCCGAGATCGGCGTCGCGTCCACCAAGGCCTTCACCACCCAGCTGGTCGCCCTGTTCGTGCTGACCGCGACCCTGGCCAAGCTGCGCGGCCGCCTGAGCGCCGAGCAGGAGGCTGCCTACCTCGATGCCCTGCGCCACCTCCCGGGCAGCGTGCAGCACGCGCTGAATCTGGAGCCGCAAATCCAGGTCTGGGCCGAGCGCTTCGGGTCCAAGCAGCACGCGCTGTTCCTCGGCCGCGGCGTGCATTACCCGATCGCGCTGGAAGGCGCGCTCAAGCTCAAGGAAATTTCCTACATCCACGCCGAAGCCTATCCCGCGGGCGAGCTGAAGCACGGGCCGCTGGCCCTGGTGGACAGCGAAATGCCGGTGGTGGTCATCGCGCCCAACGACGCCCTGCTGGAAAAGGTGAAGTCGAACATGCAGGAAGTGCGCGCCCGCGGCGGGGAGCTGTATGTCTTCGCCGACCTGGACAGCGCCTTCTCCGAATCCGAGGGCGTGCACGTCATCCGCACCCCGCGCCACGCCGGCGTGCTCTCACCCATCGTCCACGCCATCCCGGTGCAGCTGCTCGCCTACCACGCCGCCTTGCAGAAGGGCACCGACGTGGACAAGCCGCGCAATCTGGCGAAATCCGTGACAGTGGAGTGACGGGCAGGGCGGTGGTGCCGCCATCACCGGGTGTCGCGCAACTTTCGGCGGAGGCTAACGTGCGCAAGGCGCACGTTAAGGCCGCGCCAGCGGCCGGCCGCAGCCACAAGCCGCGCAATCTGGCGAAATCCGTGACGGTGGAGTAGTCCAAGGCATTTCACCCCAAAGGACGCGACGAGAGGCGAAGGGTTCCTTTGCGGCCAAAGCGGCGCGCTTTCTTTGTGCTGCCCCTGTTCTCTGTGGTAAAAATCAGCTTTTACGCCCTGTAGACGGAGCACCATTTGGCGGTCATCGCCGTTTTCAATCAAAAGGGGGGCGTGGGCAAGACCACCACCACCCTCAATGTCGCGGCCGCCCTGGCCAGGATGGGCAAGGACCCCATCGCCATCGACCTGGACCCGCAAGCCCACCTTACCCTTTCCCTTGGTCTGACCAGCGTTGCCGGCGCCGACTCCATCGCCGCCTTCTTCCGCGAGGAAAAGGTGCTGGCGCAGCTGCCGCGGGAGCTGCCCTCACATCTGCGCATCATTCCGGCGCACATGGAGCTGTCCAAGATCGAGGCGCTGCACGGCAAGAGCGCGAGCGCGGCGCGCCGGCTGAAGCAGGGCCTGGACGAGGAACTGGGCAGGGAAGGCGTGCCCATCCTCATCGACTGCTGCCCGATGCTGGGCGTGCTCTCGCTCAATGCGATCATTGCGGCGCACCGGGTGCTGGTGCCGGTGTCGGCGGACTTTCTGTCGATGCAGGGGGTGCACAAGCTCGACCTGGCGCTGAAGGCGCTGGAGGGGCCGCTCGGGCGCCGGATCGAAAAGCGCATCGTGCTCACCCGCTTCGACGCGCGGCGCAAGCTGGCGTTTGAAATCCACGACAAGCTCCGGGAGCGCTTCGGCGACGAAGTGTGCGAGACCCGCGTCGTGGAAAACGTCGCTCTGGCCACCAGCCCCACGGTGGGCAAGGACGTGCTGGAATTCGCGCCCTCGAGCCCGGGCGCGCGGGACTATGCCCGGCTCACCCTGGAGCTCGTGGAAAAGGGCTTCTTCGACTGAGCCTCCGCCCACTCAGATCGGGCACACCATCTCGCCCAGTTTCGCGGTGAGCCGCAGGTTTTCCTGGTAGTCCACCGGACAGTCGATGATGGCCACGGTGTTCAGCGCCAGCGCTTCCCGCAGGGTCGGCAGCAGTTCCTCGGTGCGCGTGATGCGATAGCCCCTGGCGCCGAAGGACTCGGCGTACTTCACGAAATCCGGATTGTTGAATTTCACATTCGAGCTGCGCCCGAAGTGGTTGTGCTGTTTCCACTCGATCAGCCCGTAGCTTGCATCGTTCCAGATCAGGATCACGAACGGCGTGCCCATGCGCAGGGCGGTCTCGATCTCCTGGGAATTCATCAGGAACCCGGCGTCGCCGGTGACGGCCACCACCTTGCGCTGCGGCAGGTTCAGCTTCGCCGCCACCGCGCCCGGCACTGCGATGCCCATGCTCGCGAAGCCGTTGGAGATGATGCAGGTGTTGGGGCGCTCGCACGGATACATGCGCGCCATCCACATTTTGTGCGCGCCGACGTCGCAGATCACGATGTCCTCCGGACCCAGGGCCCGGCGCAGGTCGGCCACGATGCGCTGCGGCTTGACCGGGAAGCCCTGGTCCGTGTCGTCGGTATGCAGCTCGCGCAGGATCGCCTCGTGCAGGCGTTCGTGCAGGTCACCGTGGTGGCGCGTCGCGCGCCCGGCGAGCCCGGCCAGGGTCAGGCGGAAATCCCCCAGCGCGCCGTCGGCCAGGGTGTAGAAGGCGTCCACCTCCGCCGGGTGGGTGTCGATGTGGATGATCCTGCGGTCGGCGGACCGGTGCCAGAGATTGGGCGGGTATTCCACCAGGTCGTAGCCGATGCAGATGATCAGGTCGGCGCGCTCGAAGCCGCAGGACACGTAGTCGTGGGCCTGCAGCCCCACGGTGCCCAGGCTCAGGCGGTGGCTGTCCGGGATCGCCCCCTTGGCCATGAAGGTGGTGGCCACCGGGATGTTGAGCTTCTCCGCGAATTCCACCAGCGCGTCGCAGCAGCCGGCGCGGATCAGGCCGTTGCCGGCGAGGATCAGCGGGAATTCCGCCTCGTTGATGAGCTTGGAGACGCTGTCCAGGCGCACTTCGGAGGGATAGGGCGTCGTCACCTCGCGCACGGGCAGCGGCCGCAGCTGCAGCCCGTCGATGTGGGCGATGTTCTCGGGGAAGTCGATGAAGGCGGCGCCCTGCTTGCCGGTCTGCGCCAGCTTGAACGCCTTGCGCACCACCTCGGGAATGATCTCCGGGTTGAGGATCTGGGTGGCGTACTTGGTGATGGGCTGGAACAGGTTCACCAGGTCCAGCACTTGGTGCGATTCCTTGTGCAGGCGGTTGGTGGCGGCCTGGCCGGCGATGGCCACCACTGGCGCGTGGTCCATGTTGGCGTCCGCCACGCCGGTGACCAGGTTGGTCGCGCCGGGGCCGAGCGTAGCCAGGCACACGCCGGCCTTGCCGGTGAGCCGCCCCTGAACGTCCGCCATGAACGCCGCGCCCTGTTCGTGGCGGGTCGTCACGAAGCGGATGCTCGAATCGACCAGCGCATCCATGATGTCGAGGTTTTCCTCGCCCGGGATGCCGTAGATGAACTGCACCCCTTCGTTTTCGAGGCAGCGGATGAACAATTCAGCGGCCTTCATGGCGCCCCTTTCGCTGGCTGACGGGATTCCGGGGCGCGCCGCGCACGGCCCCCTGCTTGCAGCATAGCACTGATTTTTCAGCGGATTTGAGAAACGATAGGCAAAAAAAAGCCCCGAGGGGAGTCGGGGCTAAAAGCACTAGTTGAACAGAAACAAGCATCACACTTGCCCTGCCAATATAACACAAAAACTAAATTTGTATAGTCTTTTTTTACTACGCATCAATCACGAGCGTTCCTTGCCACTGTCCACCCGCTTCACCAGCCCCTGCTCCAGGGCCAGGGTGGCCACCTGCACGCGGTTGTCGAGGCCAAGCTTGTCGAGGATGCTGCGCAAATGGTTGCGCACGGTGTTCTCGGACAACCCCAGGCTGTCGCCGATGGCGCGGTTGCTCATGCCGCGCGCGACATAGGTCACGATCTCCAGCTCCCGCTGCGACAGCTTGTCGAACACGCTCTGCGCCAGCTCGCCCCGGGCCATTTTCTGCATGATGTGGGAGGGCAGCATGCTGTGGCCCTGGTGCACGGAGCGGATGGCCTGCACGATCTGTTCCGGCTCGCTGGATTTGAGGATGTAGCCGTCGACGCCGCGTTCGATGGCGTCGCGGATCTCGTAGTCCTCGTCGGCGATGGTGAGCATGATGACCCGAATGCCATGGCGCTTGAAATCCGGCACCAGCGACAGGCCGTCGGCGTCCTGCAGCCCGCGATCGAGCAGGGCGACGTCGGCGCTCCCGCCTTCCGCCAGCCACTTGCGGGTGCTTTCGATGTCGGCAAACTGGCCGATGGTCTGCACGTCCGGATGGTTGTCGAACAGGTGTTCCAGTCCCTTGCGGAACAGCGGGTGATCGTCAACGAGTATGACGCGGATGGTCATGGCAGCTTCTCCTCCCGGGCGTGTCGCCTCTGGTTATTCTAGTCGGGTGCGCGCCTCAGCGCTTGCCGCCGTGTTCCTTCAGCGCCATGGCAATGAGCTGGTTGAGCACCGGGAACAGCTTTTCGTGGCTCCCCGTCATGCTGCTGGAGGTGCGGTATTTGCCGTCGACGATCATGGACGGCACGCCCTGGATGCCGTAGGCGCTCGTCAGCTGGCGCGCCTGCGACACCTGGTTCTGCACGCCGAAGGAATCGTAGGCCTCGCCGAACTTCTTCGCATCCACGCCGCGCGAGGCCACGAAGCGCAGCAGCACCTCCCGGCTGTTGAGGTTGATGCCCTGCAGGTGAATGGCGTTGAACATGTCGGAGTGCAGCTTCTCCAGCACGCCCAGGTCCTGCGCCGCGTAGAACGCCTTCGCCATCGGCACCCAGGCATCGTTGAAGATCGCCGGCATGCGCCGGAAGTAGGCATACTTCGGCAGCTTCTTCACCCAGGGCTCCAACAGCGGCTCCAGCTCGAAGCAATGCGGGCAGCCGTAGAAGAACAGCTCCAGCACCTCCACCCGCTTCGGGTCGGGGGTCGGCTGCGGGAATTCCACCAGCGCGTAATCCCGGCCCTCCAGCAGCGCAGCCTGGCTGGGACGTGCGGGCAGCAGGCCGACGGCCGCGGCGCCGGCGGCAAGTTTGAGGAACTGACGGCGATTGTTCATGTTATTGCTTGCTCCGAGTGGTTGACGGGCTTCGGGTCTAGCGCGCGGCTTGGGCCGCCTGTTTCACCTTGATCAGGGTGGCCTGGATGCCGCTCTGCGCCAGGGTCGCGCGGGTTTTGCTCATCTCGTCGATGCTCGCGAACGGGCCGACCCGCACGCGGTGCCACACCCCCTTGTCAGGCACGTTCGCGCTCTGCACCGTGGCTTCGATGCCCATCAGCGCCAGCCGCGCCTTCAGGTTGTCCGCATCGGCCTCATTGGGGAACGCGCCGGCCTGCAGATAGTACTGCTCCTGTGCGCCCGCCGGCGGCTGCTTCACCTCCTGCTCGGTCACCGGCTCTTCGGTGCCCGGCAGGATGTTGTAGAAATCGAAGCGCGGCTTCTTGTTCTCCGCTGCCGGGGACGCCGCGGCGGCCGGCGCCGCCGTTTTCGCCGGCGGCTTGGCGGGTGCCGGCAGGGCGGGCGCGGTTTCGGGCTGGCGGTAACCCTTGGTCAGCGACGGCACGTAGAAGGCCACGGCAATGGCCACCGCCAGGCCGATGAACACGCCGATGAGGATGCCCGTCAGCATCGGGCTGCCGCCCTTGGATTTGGGGGCGCTGCGCGGTTTGTAGTCTTTGCTCATGAACGGGAGGATCCTGCGGAAGTCACATTTTTTCGGGCGCGGAAACGCCGAGCAGCTGGAGGCCGTTGGCGATCACCTGGCGCACCGCCAGCACCAGCGCCAGCCGGGCGAAACGGGTGCCCTCGTCATCGACGAGAAACTGCTCGGCATTGTAGTAGGTATGGAAATCACTGGCCACGTCCTTCAGGTAGTACGCGATGTGATGCGGCGCGAGCTCGCGCGCCGCTGCTTCCACCGTCTCCGGATAGGCCGCAAGCCGCTTCAGAAGTTCCAGCTCGTAGTCGCTGCCGAGCCGCGAGACGTCGGTACCTGCCAACAGCGTGGCCGGATTGCCGCCCCACTTGGCCAGCACGCTGCAGCAGCGCGCGTGGGCGTATTGGATGTAGTAGACCGGATTTTCATTGCTCTGGGATTTCGCCAGCTCCATGTCGAAATCCAGATGCTGATCCGATTTGCGCAGCACGTAGAAGAAGCGCGTGCCGTCGTTGCCGACCTCGTTGCGCAACTGGCGCAGGGTGACGAATTCCCCGGCCCGGGTGGACATGGGCACCTTTTCCTCGCCGCGGTAGAGCACCGCGAACTGCACCAGGGCGATGGTCAGCTTGTCCGCGTCCAGCCCCAGGGCGGTGAGCGCACCCTTCACCCGCGGGATGTAGCCGTGATGGTCGGCGCCCCAGATGTTGATCACGCGGTCGAAGCCGCGCTCGAACTTGTTCAGGTGGTAGGCGATGTCGGAGGCGAAGTAGGTGTACTGGCCGTTCTCCCGCTGCACCACGCGGTCCTTCTCATCGCCGAACTGCGTGGAGCGAAACCACAGCGCGCCATCCTGCTCGTACAGGTGGCCGTTCTTCTGCAGGGTGTCGATGGCGCGTTTCACCAGGCCGCTGTCGAACAGCGATTTCTCCGAGAACCAGTTGTCGAACACCACGCCGAACTCGGTCAGGTCGTTG
>CAYUJV010000055.1:0-8372 GCA_964445085.1 uncultured Burkholderiales bacterium | reverse complement strand
CGCCGTCGAGCACGTGCCAGGGCTCGTGCACGTAGCGGTCGCCGTGGTGGCCTTGGATGATGCGCGCCATGTCGCGCACGTAGTCGCCCTGGTAGGCGTTGGGCGGGAAGGGCACGTTGATGCCGTTCAGCTCCAGGTAGCGCAGCCAGGTGGAAAGCGCGAGGATGTCCATCTGCCGCCCGGCATCGTTGACGTAGAACTCGCGCGTCACGTCGAAGCCGGCGGCGCTCAATACATTCGACAGCGAGGCGCCGAAGGCCGCGCCGCGGCCATGGCCCACGTGCAGCGGTCCGGTCGGGTTGGCGGAGACGAATTCCACCTGCACCCTGGTGCCGGTGGGCTTGCCGCGCCCGAAGTTCGCGCCTTCCTTGAGGATGATCGGCACGACGCGCTGCTTCGAGGCCTTGTTCAGGAAAAAATTGATGAAGCCGGCGCCGGCGATCTCCACTTTCTCGACCCAGGGGGAATGGGGCAGCGCATCGACGATGTCCTTGGCCACGTCGCGCGGGCTGCGCTTCATGGGCTTGGCCAGCTGCATCGCGACGTTGCAGGCGAAGTCGCCGTGGGAGGCCTGCTTGGCGGGCGCGAGTTCGATGCTGGGCCTGGCATCCGGCGCCACGACATTGAGGGCGTCGGACACGAGCTGGCTGAGGTGGGTTTTCAGGTCGGACATGATTCAAACACAGGGGGAAACCGCCATTATAAGGCCAGAGGCGGCCCCTGACACCCTGCGCCAGCCCCGGGCGCGGGGCCAGGAAAGCAAGCGCCCGCAGCGGCTGGCGTGACGCCAGCGCAGCCGCTTCATGTCTCCAGCGGATCCACGTCCAGCGCCCAGCGCACGTGGCGCGCCTTGTGCGCGTGCAGCGCCGGCACCCAGGCGGACAGGAATTTTTGCAGCGCGCCGCGCGAGCTCGATTCCACCAGCAGCTGCGCGCGCTCCTTGCCGGCGAGGCGCGCCATCAGTGCCGGCACCGGGTCGTAGACGCTGACCTGTTTGCTGTCGGGGGCCAGCGCCGCTGCCTCGCGCAGGAACTTCATCGCCGCGTCGAGGTTGTGCGCCTCCGCGCGGAGCATGGCCTGGGAGGAAAATGGCGGCAGGCCCAGTTGTTCGCGCTCGGCGAGCAGGGCTTCCGCGAAGGCGGGATAGTCGCCGGATTGCAGCGCGGCAAACAGGGGATGTTCTGGAAACGCGGTCTGCACCAGCACTTCGCCGTTGGCCGATGCCCGCCCCGCGCGACCGGAGACTTGCAGCAGCTGTGCGAAGAGTTTCTCGGAAGCGCGGAAGTCGGCGCTGTAGAGGCCGCTGTCGGCATCGAGGATGCCGACCAGGGTGAGCTTGGGAAAGTCGTGGCCCTTGGCCAGCATCTGCGTGCCGACCAGGATGTCCACTTCCTCCGCGTGCACCTTCTCCAGCATCTCCGGCAGCGCGTGCTTGCGCCGCGTGCTGTCGCGGTCGACGCGCAGCACCCGTGCTTCCGGGATGAACCGGGCCAGGGTCTCTTCCAGGCGCTGCGTGCCCTGTCCGATGGGGGTGAGGTCGACGGCACCGCAAGCCGGACAGTTGCGCGGGATGCGCTCGTCGTGGCCGCAGTGGTGGCAGCGCATGCGCTGCTCCTTCAGGTGCACCACCAGCCGACTCGTGCAGCGCGGGCAGCCGGCGAGCCAGCCGCAGGCGCCGCACATCAGCACCGGCGCGTAGCCCCGGCGGTTGATGAAGAGGAGGCTCTGCTCGCCACGCTTGAGGCGCTGCTTGAGCGCCAGGATCAGCGGTGCGGACAGACCTTCCGTGACTTGCTCGCGCCGCAGATCGATGCATTTCACCTGCGGATGGCGTGCGGCTTCCACCGCGCGTTCCTTCAGCTGCAGCAGCTGATAGCGGCCGCTCTGCGCGTTGTGCCAGGTCTCCAGCGCAGGCGTGGCCGAGCCGAGCACGATCGGGATTCTCCGCTCCCGCGCGCGGAACACTGCCACGTCGCGCGCCGAATAGCGCATGCCGTCCTGCTGCTTGAACGAGGCGTCGTGCTCCTCGTCCACCACGATCAGCCCGAGCCGCGGCATGGGCGTGAAGACCGCCAGGCGCGTGCCGAGCACGACCTGGGCGTTGCCTTCGCTGGCGATGAGCCAGTTCTTCAGGCGCTCGCCTTCGCTCAGGTTGCTGTGCAGGCTGACGATGCTCGCCGCGGGAAATCGCGTGCGAAACCGCGCCTCGGTCTGCGGCGTGAGGTTGATCTCCGGCACCAGAATCAGCGCCTGCCTATCCTGGGCCAGGGCGTCGGCGATGAGGTGCATGTAGACCTCGGTCTTGCCGCTGCCGGTGACGCCCTGCAGCAGCCACGGCGCAAAGCGGCCTGCCGCGCCGCGGATGCGCTCGATGGCGTGGGCCTGTTCCGGGTTGAGCGTCGGCGCCGGGCGCGCGGCGTAGGGGGTGGTCGGCGCTTGCGCAAGCAGCGGCGCCGAGCTCTCCTCGGCCCAGCCCAGGGCGAGGAATTCCTGCATCGCCTTGCCCGCGCTGGGCGAGAGCGCCAACAACTCGCCGCGGTGGACGCGGCCGCCGGCCTGCAGTGCGGCGAGCACCTTGCGCTTCACCGCGGCGCGGGGCGGCAGCGCGTCGAGTTGAATGCTCGCGCCGGCCGGGGTGAGATGGTAGATCGTCTCGGACAGGCGCCCCAGCGCCTCCGTACGGCGCAGGCGTTGCGGCAGAAGCGTGGCGAGCACTTGGCCGAGGGGGTGGTGGTAGTAGTCGGCGCAGAAGCGGCCGAGGCGCAGGATCTCCGCCGGCAGCGGCGGCACGTCGCGCAGGACCTGTTTCAGCGGCTTGAGCGCGACGCCCTCGACCGTGGGTGTGTCGCTGACGCCGACGATGACCCCGACCATCGTCCGCCGGCCGAAGGGTGCTAGGGCGCGCCGGCCGATGTCCTCGACCCCGACTCCCGGCGCAAGGTAGTCGAAATGGGCGCCGAGCGGGACGTCCAGCGCGAGGTGGGCGATTTTCATGGGGGGCGGGGGTACGGGGCTCCGGAACGGCCTATTCTAGCGGGGTTCCGGCCTGTGGATAACTTTGTGCATATTATGCCAGCGCCAGCCCCAGATTCGCGGGACTGTCAAGCGCCGGAAACCCGCGACTGGCGCGGGGGTGGATAATTTCAGCCAATGAATCAATGCACTAGAAAATGGTTCCGCTAAGTTGCTGGTTTTTCTCATACCTCTCCTTGTCAAGCGGATTTTGTGCATAAGTGTGCGCTAAAGCACCTTGCCGGATGGCCGTTTCCGCCCACGCAGGCGCGGCAGACGCAGTGGGACAAGGGCCGGCGCGGGGCGGCGCCGGCAGCCCGGCGCGGGATGTGCATTCCCGGGCCGTGCTCAGACGCCGGGACGTTCCGGCCGCGATGCGGGACGCCCGTGCACCATTTTTGACCAGGTAAGGAAATCGCGATATAAGACGTTATAAAAGTACCAATCAAACCCGGCCCGCGTTTCCCCCCTCGATGCTCTGCTCCCCCGACGAACTGATTCAGAAGAACCAGGCCCTCTCCGGCGCGTGGCAGCGCTATCAAGCCGAGCCGAAGGTCGAGAATTTCGTCGAACTGGCGGTATCCATCAACAGCTTCACCGAGTTCCTCATCGACAAGGGCGTCACGGCGCTGCACCATGCGAGCCACCAGCTGGAGCAGGTCACGCTGGCCCTGTTCAACGCGGACGTCGGCCACCCTCTGCCCCCTGCAGCGCTGAACGACCTGGGCGAACGCATCCGCACGCTGGCGGGGATGGTCCAGGCCCATGCGGCTGCGGCGGCGGGGCTGGTGGAGCGCCGCCACGAACGGCCGCAAGCGGCGGGCAACGGCCTGCGCATGAGCCGAGCCTGGCTCGTCGGCGACGACCCGCAGCGCTGGCGCGAACTGTTGGAGCAGCTCGGCTACTTCGGCACGGCCGCCGAATTCATCACCTGGAACCAGTCGCTGCCGGACGGCGTCGACGCCACGCCGCTCCTGCTGCTCGACCTGAACGGGCTGCCGGAGAGCGAGTGGCGCGGGCGGGTGCAGGCCCTGCGCCAGTGCTTCGCCATGGGGCAGCTGGTTTGCCTCGGCGTGCGCTCCGATTTCGACCAGCTGCAGCAGGCCCTGGCCGGCGGCGCCGATCACTGCTTGCTGGAGGGCGCGCCCCTGCACACGATGGTCGAGCAGATCATGGAGCTGAACCAGCGTCAGGAGCGGGAAGCCTACCGCGTGCTGATCGTGGAGGATTCAAAGACCGCCAGCCACCTCATCCGGCGCACGCTGGAGGAGAACCAGATCGTGTCCGAGATCGTGAACGATCCGCGCCAGGCGCTGGCGGCCCTCAAGCAGTTCAATCCGGACCTGATCCTGATGGACATGTACATGCCGAACTGCACCGGCGTGGAAGTCGCGCGCATCATCCGCCAGCACAACGAATTCCTGAGCGTGCCCATCGTCTACCTGTCCGGCGAGACCAACGTGGCGCTGCAGGTGGACGCGATGCGCCTGGGCGGCGACCATTTCCTGACCAAGCCGTTCAATCCGGTGTTCCTCAATGCCATCGTGCGCACCAAGATCGACCGCTACCGGGCCCTGCGGCGCACGATGTACCACGACAGCCTCACCGGTCTGCTCAACCACACCAGCGGCAAGAGCACGCTCGATGTGCTGCTGTCCAACCTGGGCACGGAAGGCGCATCGGTGTCGGTGGTGATGATGGACATCGACCACTTCAAGCAGGTCCATGACACCTATGGCCACCCGGTGGGAGACCAGGTGATCCGCAGCCTGTCGTGGCTGCTGAAGCAGCGCCTGCGCAAGCACGACGTCCTGTGCCGCTACGGCGGCGAGGAGTTTCTCATCGCCCTGCCGCACACCACGTCCGAGCAGGCGTTCAGCATCATGGACCGGATCCGTCAGGACTTCGCACAGATCCGCCACCCTTACCGCGACACCTTTTTTCACACCACCGGCAGCGGGGGAATCGCGACCTTCCCGCGCTATGCGACCAGCGACGCGCTGATCCAGGCCGCGGACGAGGCGCTCTACGAAGCCAAGCGCGGCGGCCGCAACCGGCTGCACATCAGCGGCAAGTAAGGGGCGGCTGCGCGGTAGCTTTGCGGCGCTTCCTAGTGGAAGGCGCGCGACAGCTCGTGTACCGCATCCACCAGGGCGGCGACGTTGTCCGGCGGAGTGTGTTGCGACACGCCATGGCCCAGATTGAACACGTGGCCTGAGCCCTGGCCGAAGGACTTGAGGATGCGGTGGGCCTCCTTGCGCACGACCTCCGGCCCGGCGAACAGCACCATCGGGTCCATGTTGCCCTGCAGCGCGACGCGGTCGCCCACGCGCTTGCGCGCCTCGCCGATCTCGCACATCCAGTCCAGGCCCACGGCGTCGCAGCCGATGCCGGCGATCTTCTCCAGCCACACGCCGCCGCCCTTGGTGAACACGATGGACGGCACGCGGCTGCCCTCGTGCTCCTTGATCAGGCCCGACACCACCTGCTTCAGGTAGGCGAGGGAAAATTCCTCGTAGGCCCTGGAGGACAGCATGCCGCCCCAGGTATCGAAGATCTGCACCGCCTGCGCGCCGGCGCGAATCTGGGCATTGAGGTAGTCGGTCACCGCCTTCGCGTTCACCTGCAGGATGTGGTGCAGCAGATCGGGGCGGCTGTAGAGCATGGTCTTGGTGGTGCGGAAGTCATCCGAGCCGCCACCCTCGATCATGTAGCAGGCGAGGGTGAACGGGCTGCCGGAGAAGCCGATCAGCGGCACTTCGTTGTCGAGCGCTTTCCGGATCTGGCGCACGGCGTCGAGCACGTAGCCGAGATGCTCCTCCGGGTCGGGCGCCGACAGGTCGCGGATTTCCCATTCCTCGCGCAGCGGGCGTTCGAACTTCGGCCCTTCGCCTTCGGCGAAATACAGGCCCAGGCCCATGGCGTCGGGCACGGTGAGGATGTCCGAGAACAGGATGGCCGCATCCAGCCCGAAGCGCACGATGGGCTGCAGGGTGACCTCGGTGCAGTAGTCCGGGTTCTTGCACAGGTTGAGGAAAGAACCGGCCCGGGCCCGGGTCTGGTTGTACTCGGGCAGGTAGCGCCCGGCCTGGCGCATGATCCAGATCGGCGTGTAGGGCACGGGTTCGCGCAGCAGCGCGCGGAGGAAGGTGTCGTTTTTGGGTTTCATTCATGCACCACAGAGACACAGAGGCACAGAGAAAAGCGAGAAATGGTTTGGCCCTTCTCGGTGTCTCTGTGCCTCTGTGGTGAGATTCAAACGTTTAAGTAACCGAGGATGCCCTCGGCTGCCTGGCGTCCCTCGTACACGGCCGTGACCACCAGGTCGGAGCCGCGCACCATGTCGCCGCCGGCGAAGACCTTCGGGTTCGCGGTCTGGAAGGAATGGGCGAAGCCCTTGGCCACCACGCGGCCGCCCTGGTCGGTGGTGATGCCGAATTCGGCGAACCAGGGCCGGGGGTTGGGACGGAAACCGAACGCAATGATCACCCGGTCGGCGGGCACGATTTCCTCCGAGCCCGGCACCACCTGGGGCGTGCGCCGGCCGCGGGCATCGGGCGCGCCGAGCTCGGTGGTGACCAGCTTCACGCCTTCGACTTTCCCATTCCCCACGATCTCCACCGGCTGGCGGTTCCACAGGAACTGCACGCCCTCTTCCTTGGCGTTGGCCACCTCGCGGCGCGAGCCGGGCATGTTGGCCTCGTCGCGGCGGTAGGCGCAGGTCACCGACTTCGCGCCCTGGCGGATGGAGGTGCGGTTGCAGTCCATGGCGGTGTCGCCGCCGCCCAGGACCACCACGCGGCTCCCCTCCATCGACAGGTAGCCGGTTTCGTTTTCCGGCAGGCCGAGGCAGTGGCGCACGTTGGAGATCAGGAAGGGCAGCGCCTCGTACACCCCCGGCAGGTCCTCGCCGGGGAAGCCACCCTTCATGTAGGTGTAGGTGCCCATGCCGAGGAACACCGCATCGTATTCGTCCAGCAGCTTCTGGAACGGGATGTCCTTGCCGACCTCGGTGTTGAGCCTGAACTCGACGCCCATGCCTTCGAGGATGCCGCGGCGCAGGCGCACCACTTCCTTTTCCAGCTTGAACTCGGGAATGCCGAAGGTGAGCAGGCCGCCGATTTCATCGTAGCGGTCGTACACCACCGGCGTCACGCCGTTGCGCACCAGCACGTCGGCGCAGGCCAGGCCGGCCGGCCCGGCGCCGACGATGGCCACTTTCCTGCCGGTCTGAACCACGTTGCTCATGTCCGGGCGCCAGCCGAGCTTGAAGGCTTCGTCGGAGATGTATTTCTCCACCGCGCCGATGGTCACCGCGCCGAAGCCGCCCTGGTTCAGAGTACACGCGCCTTCGCACAGCCGGTCCTGCGGACACACGCGGCCGCAGATCTCGGGCAGGGAGTTGGTCTTGTGCGACAGCTCCGCCGCTTCCAGCAGGTTGCCTTCGGCGATGAGTTTGAGCCAGTTGGGAATGTAGTTGTGCACCGGGCACTTCCACTCGCAGTAGGGATTGCCGCAGGCCAGGCAGCGGTCCGCCTGCTCGGCGGCCTGCGCCGCGTCGAACGGCGCATAGATTTCCTTGAACTGCTTGATGCGGACGCCCGCCTCGGTCTTGGCCCCGTCGCGGCGCTGCACGTTCAGAAATTGAAAAACGTCACCCATTATTTGGTTTCCAGAAACAGATCATTCACCACAGAGACACCGAGGCACAGAGAAAAGCGAATCAAGAAAATTTTGTTTTTCTCTGTGCCTCGGTGTCTCTGTGGTGCAAGGGGTTTTGCCTTTAATCCTTCAACAAGCTGTCCAGCTTGATCGCCTTCGGCTTGGCCAGGTAGAACTTCGCCACCACGTTGTCGAAATCCTGGAGCATCGCCGCGCCGCGCGCGCTGCCGGTGAGCTGCACGTGCTCCTCGATCTGGGCGCGCAGGTACTGGCGGTACTGCTCGGTGGACTCATTGGTGATGCGGTGGATGTCGATCAGCTCGTTGTTGTAGCGTCGAGCAAATTGCCCGTCCTCGTCGTACACCATGGCAAAGCCGCCGGTCATGCCCGCGCCGAAGTTGAGGCCGGTGTTGCCGAGCACGATGACGCAGCCGCCGGTCATGTATTCGCAGCAGTGATCGCCGGCGCCCTCCACCACGGCCACGCAGCCGGAGTTGCGCACGCCGAAGCGCTCGCCCGCCATGCCGGCGACGTTGAGCCGGCCCCCGGTGGCGCCGTAGAGGCAGGTGTTGCCGATGATCGCCGCCTCGTGGGCGACGAAGGTGGAGGATTTCGGCGGGTAGATCACCACGCGCCCGCCGGCCATGCCCTTGCCGACGTAGTCGTTGGCGTCGCCTTCCAGCTCCATCGTCAGGCCC
>CAYUJV010000054.1:0-19267 GCA_964445085.1 uncultured Burkholderiales bacterium | reverse complement strand
TGGACCGACGGGTCTCCAATCAGCCGGTGCTGGTCGACACCCGCTCCGGCATCGACCGCCGCCGCAACAAGCGGCGCGATGACGACCCCACCACCCGCATCGACGAAAAGGCGTAGCATTACGCTTTTTGCGCGCCGCCGCGCCCGTCACCATGCCCGAGTCCAAGACACTCCTCACGCTCATCGAATTCATGGGCCATGCGAAATTTCCGGCGATCTACAAGCAGCTCGGCTTCGACGTCACCACCGAGTGGCAGGCGCGCAAGGCGGTCTCCCTCGTGCGCAAGCTCAAGCCGGACGTGATCGTGGCCGATTTCTATTTCCAGGCGGATTTCCGCGACCGGCTCAGCAATCTGGAATCCGTGCTCGCCACCGCCCAGCCCTTCCCCGATACCAAAATCCTCGTGCTGTATGAGCCGGAAAGCCAGGCCGCCCTGGACAAGGTGCGGGCGCGGCTGCGCATCGACGCGGCATTGGCGATCCCGGTGAAGGAAGAAGCATTGCGCGCCGCGCTCAGCGGCTGGCTGTAGCGGCCGCGCCGGGGCTCAGGGCGCGAATCAGCAGATAGAGCGCCAGCGCATTCAACAGGTGCCAGAGAAAGTGCGTGCCAAACGGCAGCACCGCGCACGCCATCAGATCGATCGAGCGCAGCGCCACCGACACCGCGAGCAGACCCGCCGCCCAGGCGGCACCGCGGCCCCCTGGCCATGGCGTGGCGGCCATGCGCACCGCGATCAGCCACGCCGCGGCCACCGCCGGCAGGTAAGGGACCGAACCGTTGAGAACCTGCGCCGGCACGGCCTGCCACAGCACGAGGTGCAGGGCGCCGAACGCGAGAAACAGAAGCAGCGCCAAGGGCCAGGCAACACGGGCGATGCGCAGCAGGAACACCAGCAGATACGCGCTCACGAACAGCGCAATCGGCAGCACGTCGGCCCACATGGCCCAGCGCTGCGCCACGACATGCCACAATGCGCTGCCCACGCCGATCGCCGCGAGCAGCCCCACCAGCAGACGGACATCCCATGCCCCCCTGCGCCAGACGTCTGAACGCCAAAGACGCCAGGCCGCGAACAGAAACGCCAGGTTGCTGAGGACGTTTAACGGTTCGCCCCATGGACCGGGCGCCACGCGCTCGCAGTACAGGTCGATGCTATCGAACGGCAATTTGCGGCATCAGCGCGCGGCGCTGCCGCGCCACGCCTGCGTGTCGATCCGGTACAGCACCTTGCCGTCGGCATGGCGTTCCATCAGCAGCGGCACGGTGTCGCCGGGCCGTGGCGCGGGGGTCGGCAGGAACAGCCGCACCCTGCGCCCGTCGGCGATTTCCACCACGCCGAAGCGCTCCCGCACGGAAATCACCCGCCCCTGTTCGGGCGCGGTGGCCACCACCGCCGCCGGCCTGCTCCAGAGCGCCCAGCCCACCGCCAGCACCAGCACGGCGGCGAGAAACACGGCGCGGGTGCCGTAGCGCGCGCGGCCGCTCACTGGAACCCTGCCTGTTCCACGGCCACCGCATAGACCGTGCCGCACCGGCCGCTGATGCCGCCGCCGCAGGGAAACGGCGTGTAGCCGATGGAGAATGCCGCCTTGCGGAAAAACCCGGCCAGCAGCGCGTCCTTGTAGGCGCCGCTGGCGTAGAGATTCAGCTTCTCGCGCTGCGCAAGGAAGCGTGTGCCGTCGGCCTTCACCTCCACCAGATCCAGCTTGCCGCTGTAGTCGTCCGCCTGGGCGGCGCATGCCCCCGCCAGCAGCAGCGCTGCCAGCACGCCTTGCCTCATTCTCATTGCCGTCTCCTTCAGCCTTGTCGTGGTTTCATCACAAGATAGACACCCAGTGCCACCAGGGCAATGCCGGCGATCTTCACGATCCCCAGCGGCTCGTCGAACAGCAGCCAGGCCTCCAGCGCCGTCGCGGGCGGCACCAGGTAGAACAGGCTGCTCACGCGGGACGCCGCGCCGTGCTTGATGAGATAGGCCAGCAGCAAGATCGCGCCAAGGGACAGGGCGAGCACCAGCCACAACAGCGCCGCGACGAACTGCGCCGTCCACGCGATCTGCCCGGTCTCGAACAGCAGCGCGCCGAGGCCGAACAGGACAAGCGTGGGCAGGTACTGGAACACCGCCACCGCCAGCAGGTCGTGCCGGGTGCAATAGCGTTTCTGATAGAGCGTGCCGGCGGTGATGCCGAACAGGGCGACCACGGCGGCCGACGGGGATTCGGGCGAATGCGCCGCGCCGCCCCCGTGAGGCGCCAGGCCGCCGAGGATGAGGTAGATGCCGGCCAGGCCGATGACGATGCCCAGCCAGTGCCAGGCACCCGTGCGTTCCCCGAACAGCAGCGGCGCCGCGACGCTGGTCAGCAGGGGCTGCAGCCCGACGATCAGGGCCGTCAGCCCCGCCGGCAGGCCCAGCTTGATCGCGGTGAAGATGCCGCCGAGATACACGCCATGCAGCAGCAGCCCGCTCACCATCAGGTGGCCGTATTCGCGCCCGCTCATCGCCAGGGTCGGGCGGTTCAGCAGGACCAGGGGCACCAGGAGCAACAGGACCAGGGCGAAGCGCAGGAACAGCAGCGTGAATGGCTCCGCATACGGCAGGCCGTACTTGGCGCCGATGAAACCGGTGCTCCACAACAGCACGAACAGGCCGGGGACATAGCGGGCAAGTGGGTTCGGCATCGGCGCATCATACCCGAGCGATCCCGGGGCCTCCGCAACGCGAACCAAGCCAGGGCGCCTGCCGCAGCCGCAGCCCTTTCCCGGTGCGGGGCTGACTCCGGATTCTGCTTCTAAGGATTTGATTTTTCGGGCGCCGCCTTTTCCCTCGCCGGTGGCACGAAGCTTGCCATTGCGTTCATGTCCTGGTTGCACCGGTGCGCCCATGAAACGACATTTGTATCCCGTCGACACCTCTGGTTCCGCGGCCTCGGCCGACGCTCGGCCAGTCGACACCGAGCGCATGCTGAGCCTGTTGCTGGACAATCTCGAAGGCATGGCCTACCGCTGCCGCGCCGACGCCGACTGGACCATGGAATTCGTGAGCGAAGGCTGCCATCGCCTCACCGGCTATCACGCCGGCGAGCTGCTGCTCAACAGCCGCGTGTCCTACGAATCCATCATGCACCCGGACGATCGCGGCGCCGTACGGCAGCGCATCGAGCGGGCCATCGCCGAGGGCACGCGCTTCGACGTGGAATACCGCATCGTGCGCGCGGACGGCGGCATCGCCTGGGTATGGGAACGCGGCGCCGGCGTGGCGTCGCCGGACGGACAGCCCAGCTGCATCGAGGGCTTCATCACCGACATCACCGAGCGCCGCACGGTCGCCGAGGCCTTGCACGAGGCCGAGCGCCGCTACCGCAGCATCTTCGAGCACGCCACGGAAGGGATCTTCCAGACCACCTGCGACGGCCGCTACCTGCACGCCAACCCTGCCCTCGCCCGGATCTACGGCTATGACACGCCGGAGCAGCTGGTCGCCACGCTGCGCAGCATCCAGCAGGATCTGTACGTCGACCCGGCGCGCCGGCAGCAGTTCGTGGCGCTCATGCAGGCCCAGGGCAAGGTGGTTGGCTTCGAGTCCCAGGTGTACCGCCGGGACGGCAGCGTCATCTGGATTTCCGAGAACGCCCGCGCGGTGCACGGCCCGGACGGCGGGCTGCAGTTTTACGAGGGGACGGTCAGCGACATCACCGAGCGCAAGCAATACGAGACGGCGCTGCGTTACCAAGCTACCCACGACGTGCTCACGGGGCTCCCCAATCGCACGCTGCTGCTCGAGCGCCTGGGGGAGGCGCTGCGCCAGGCGGAACGCGACGGCAGGATGGTCGCCCTCGCCTTCATCGATCTCGACCAGTTCAAGCTGATCAACGACACCCTGGGGCACCTGGCCGGCGATGCGCTGCTCACCGAGGTCGCCGCGCGCCTGCGGCGCTCGGTGCGGGAGGCGGACACCATCGCCCGCCTCGGCGGCGACGAGTTCGTGCTGGTGTGCACCCAGATGCACAACGAGGACGAGATCACGCGCTCCATGCAGCGCGTCCTGCAAGCCGTGTCCCAGCCCTGGAGCGCCGGCGGAAGGAACTTCAGCCTTGGCTGCAGCATCGGCATCAGCCTCTACCCGCGGGACGGCCGCAGCGCGGAGACGCTCCTGAAGCACGCCGATGCAGCCATGTACAAGGCCAAGGAGGCCGGCCGCAACAACTTTCAATTTTTCATGCCGGAGCTGAACCGGCGCGCCGTGGAACGGCTCGAACTCGAAAGCAGCCTGCGCGGCGCGCTGGAGCGGGACGAGTTTCTGCTGCACTACCAGCCCCGCGTCACGCTGGAGACCGGGGATGTGGTGGGGGTGGAAGCCCTGGTGCGCTGGCGCGTTCCGGGGCGCGGCCTGGTGTCACCGGCACGCTTCATCCCGGTGGCGGAGGAAACCGGACTGATCCTGCCCATCGGCGAGTGGGTCCTGCGCACGGCCTGCGCCCAGGCGGTCTCCTGGCAGCAGCTGGGCTGGCGGCCGGTGAAGGTGTCCGTGAACATCTCGCCGCGGCAGTTCCGCGAGGAGGGACTGGCCGACCTGGTCGCGCGGGTATTGGCCGAGACCAGGCTGGAGGCGCGCTGGCTCGAGCTCGAACTCACCGAGTCCCTGGTGATGCACGAGCCGGAGCGCTTCGCCTCCATGCTGCACGATCTCAAGGGGCTCGGGGTGGAGATCGCCGTGGACGATTTCGGCACCGGTTATTCCAGCCTCAACCACCTCAAGCGCTTCCCGGTGGACTGGCTCAAGATCGACCAATCCTTCGTCCGCGACCTGACCACGGATCGCGACGACGCGAGCATCGTCCAGGCCATCATTTCCCTCGGCCACGAGCTCGGCCTGGGCGTGGTGGCGGAAGGCGTCGAAACGCGGCAGCAGCTCGACTTCCTGCGCGACCATGGCTGCGACCAGGTGCAGGGCTATTACCTCGGCATGCCGGTGCCGGCGGAAGAATTCCGCGGATTCTGAACCGCGGCCGCCGGCGGTTGGCGCGGGCGCGCGAATGTTCTACAGTAGCCCCATGACCGTCGAGTGCTACGCCCAGCGGCTGCTCAATCCCTACCGCGGCACCATGCACACCATCAAATACGAAGCCGCGGAGGCGGTAACCCTGGATGGCGTGCACTGGGACATCTACGTCGCCAACGACACCCTGCTCGAAGGCCTGGACGCCAATCGCTGGACGCAGATCACCGACATCCGCTTCGGCGCCTGGTCGGCCCAGCACGGCCTCAAGCGCGGGCCGATCTATCCCTCCGACGATTTCCTGCGCATGGAGGAAATGGGCGCCATCGTCTATCAGTACCTCACCCAGGTCCACCGCAAGGTGCCCTTCCCGTTTCGCGACCGCTACGAGTTCTGGCTGCTGGACGAGGACGGCCGGCCGCTGGCCCTGCTCAACAGCGTGGTGGAAGAAGCCGACATCGATTCGGAAGCGGCGATCGAATGGCGCGCGGGCTACGTCGCGCGCGACCATTTCAGCAGCGACGCCGTCGCGGGCATCGGCATGCCGGCCGCGGACTATCTCACCCGCCACATCAACGCCCGGGCCGGCAGCCAGGCCGCGGCGCAGTGGTTCCGGCGCGAGCCCGACGGTTCCGGCACCGGCCTGCAGGCCAGCGGCTATGCCGAGGTGTTCGAGGGGCGACGGCTGCCGGCGGGGGATTTTCCGCCGCTGCTGCTGGCGATGGACTGGATGGATCAGGCCCACCGGCAACTGGCCATGGATTTCCACGCCTGGCAGGCGCCCTGGCTGCTTGCCCTGCCTGGCCTGGCCCCGCCCTTGCGCGCCGCGCTCGAACAGCACGCGCGGCGCCAGGCCGCCGTGGTGGAAAAGCTGCACCGGCTCTATCCGGAAACCGTGGACGACAAGGCGATCAAGGCGGCGCTGGTGGAGGCGGTGATGTGCCGCGCGCAGCCGAATCCGGCAGCGCGCGACACGACGATGTCCACCTTCTACATCGAGCTCAACCAGAACCCGCCGGACTGGGAGCGCGGACGCTCCTGAGGCCGGCGCGCTAATCCGCGGGCGGCGGCGCTTCCTTGCGCCCGGTGATCATCGCCTTCACCAGATTTTCACGATGCAGCCGGCTGGCCACGACGACGCCGGCGATGTGCGCGATCACCAGCCCCAGGGTGAGGTTGGCAAGAAACTCGTGGATGTCGCCCCAGAAGTCATCGCCGTCGCCCCGGCTGCGCGCATGCCCGTCCTCGTCGCCGTGGGCGATGGCCGCCGTTATGAGGGAAAGGCTGGAAGCAGCCAGCGGGCCTTTTCCCTCGGCGGCGTAGGCCTCGAGCCCGCTCCAGCAGGTGAGGGCCAGGCCGGCCAGCAGCAGCACAACCATCCACCCGCCCAGGGGATTGTGGCCGAGGTAGTGCAGCGGCTTTCCGCGCAGCAGGGAGCGCGCGTACTCCATCACCCTGCGCGGGCCGCGCACGAAATCGCTGAAGCGCGCGTGGCGCGTGCCGATGAAGCCCCAGACCAGGCGAACCGTGACCAGCGCCGCAATGCCGTAGCCGGAGTAGATGTGCAGCATGCTGTCGTCGTCGCCGGTGACATAGGACACGGCAAAGAGCAGCACGAGCGACCAGTGGAAGATCCGCACCAGCGGATCCCATACCTTCACGGTGTATGTCACGAAAGAACTCCTGTCGAAACGCAGAGCATGAATCAGGGGGCGCCCTCGTCGCCCCAGGTGCGCAGGCCGAGTCGCAGGGCGCGGTAGTTGCGCATCATCACGATGGTCTTGCGCACCACCGTCTCGTCGATCACGGGCACCTTGAGCGCGACCTCCAGCCGGTAAACGTCGGCCGTGTCGGGCTCGATGATCATCAGCCCGCGCAGGGAGAAGTTCGGCGCCGTGGGCACGCGCCCCCGTTCCTGCTCGTGCCGCCCCAGGGTGTAGAGCTGCATGTCCCACAGCACCTCGCGCCCCTGGAACGGCCCGATGAACTGGGCGCGCGCGGCCGTGTCCGGCAGCGGCGACAGCAGCACATAGTCGCTGTCGCTGGCGGCCAGTACCGCCCTCAGTTGTTCCAGCCGGTTTGCTTCATCGCCCGCCATGGCGCGCAGTTTAGCAGGGACGAAAAAAAATCGGCCAACCCTTTCGGGCTGACCGATCCGCAGTTGCGCGCCGACCGGGTCGGCGGCAATTCAGGGGACTCGCGTTGGGTTCAGACGCAGCCGGTGGGCTTGGGCAGTCCGCCGTACTTGGTGATCGGCTTCATCGGGCCGGTCATCCACAGGTTGAACACCTCTTTCTGATCCTGCTCGATGTATTTGG
This sequence comes from uncultured Burkholderiales bacterium, assembly GCA_964445085.1. Lineage (GTDB taxonomy): Bacteria > Pseudomonadota > Gammaproteobacteria > Burkholderiales > Thiobacteraceae > Thiobacter. The sequence goes on along the minus strand of CAYUJV010000054.1, from coordinate 11,953 downwards.
CGAACTTGCGGATCGGGGGCACCGAACCGAACTCTTCAAAGTATTGGCGGGCCTTCAGAATCTGATCCCATTTCTCGTCAGTCAGTTCGACGCCATCGGCGGCGGCCATTGCACGGCCGATCTCCGGTGTCCAATCGCTCATGTCCTCGAGATAACCATCGCCATCGCGTTTCGGAAGATCCATTTCTACCTCTCCATCTAAAACTGTTGAAACCCGGCTTCAGGCAGTCCTCCCGCCCGCAGCCATAATAATTGATCAAATCGCTCGACTATTAGACATTAACCCAGCGAGTTAGTCAAGTATTGTCTTGCAAGAGCCGCTGGCCACGCGATGGGGCGAGCTGATTACTTCGGAATTTCAGATAGTTAAAAGCGGGCCGGTCAGTGCCGGGTCTGCTTGCTGTCGATTTGGGTGATGTAGTTGGCGGCGCGCCGGACGGCGCTCTGGATGTCCACGGCATTCATTTCCTGCATCACCACCTCGCGCAGGGCGTCGGCGTCGGGATCGCCATCGAGGGCGGCGACGCTCAGCCAGGCATAGGCTTCCACCTCGTCCTGCTCCACGCCCCGGCCTTCCGCATACACCAGTCCCAGCCCATACTGCGCATCGTGGTCGCCCTTCATGGCTTCCTCGCGCAAGGCGGCGGCCAGTTCCGGATCGTGCCGCAACAGGATCAGTTGGCGCAGAAGATCGGTTCCACGGCTCATGCCGTCTGTCCTCCAATCGGCTCCCAGTGACTGAAGCAGGCGGCCTGCCCGCAATGGCGGCCGGCCTCGTCCAGGAGATTCCATACGATCGCATCGCGCACGCGAAAGCGTCGTCCCGAGCGGGCGATGCGCACGCCGGAATAGCTCTCAATATAGCCGTCGACCGCGACCCGGGCCAGGAGTCGTTCACGCTCCGCGCGCGCGACGGGTTCCGCCGAATGGCGCGAAGGCAGGCCGACGATGTCGTGCCACGGCAGCTCGAACAGCCGCTGCGCGGCCTGGTTGGCGTAAGTGAAACGGGGATCGGCCGCGGTGTCGTGGGAAAGCACCACGAACGGCGCCTCGTACAGGGCCCGCGCCGCTGACGCCGCAGGCAAGGCCGGATCCACCAGATCCCGCCCGGTCCAGTGACGATAGGAGCGCATCAGCAGCGCCGCGTGCCCGGCGAGGAAATCATTCCCGGGACAGGGCGCCGCCATCCGCGATCAGATCGGCTCGACCGAGTAGCGCACCCACAGGTGATGCTCGGCGCCGGGCGCCAGGGTCACCACGTCGTCGGCGGCGTTCGCGCTCTCGACGCAGATCATGTTGAGATAGCCGTCGGGGCCGAGGTCGCCCATCTTCTCGGCCTTTTCGATCCACGGGTTCCACACCACGGTGGAATGGCTGTTCTGCTTGCAGATGCGAATGCGGCGCGCGAGCTTGGTGTCCTCGATCACGCAGGTGTCCGGCGTGTCGAGGTACACGCGGTCCACCTCGCCGCCGACAATCACCGGCCCCAGCTGGGTCTTCTTCTTGCCGCCATCGACCTTGTCCAGGTAGTCGATCATGTGCAGGCCGTGCACCTTGGCGTAGCGCACATCACCGACCTCGAAGTAGGTGTGCAGCGCATCGCCGATGGTGATGGGTTTCTTGCCGGTGTTCCAGGTGGCGAGGTCCATGTCCAGGGTCTTGCCGATGACCATCTGCAGCACGACCTCGGATTCGTGCGGCCACTGGGCGCGGGTCGCATCGGTGGGCACCAGGCGGAAGGCGAGCCAGTTGCCTTCGGGCAGGGACTTGCTGCCGACCACCTCCCACATCACCGTGCGCGCGAAGCCGTGGCCGGGGAAGCTCGCTTCCGTGGCATGGGGCCCGAACCAAGGCCAGCACACCGGCACGCCGCCGCGCACCGACTTGCCCGGCGCGAACTTGGCGGCACGCGAGGTCCAGATCACCGGCTTCTCGCCCCTGGGGGCCCAGCTGATCAGGTGCGCGCCCTGCAGCAGGATGGTGGCGCTGGCGTGGGCATTGTTCACCTCCACGGCGTCGAGACCGCCCGGGCCGTGCTTGAATTCCACCTGGCCGGCGATACCGAATTTTGCGTTGAGCGCGGCAATGTCGGTTGTCATGTCGTTACTCTCCTTGATTGTCGGATGCGGCGTTCTGCCGCTGATCGAATGCTTGCATGCGCAGCGCGAGGTTCTCCCACGGCAGGGTGCGCAGACTCCTGGCCAGCTGGTGCACCGCCCCGCTGTCCACCACCGTGGCGCGGTCGTCGTCGCCCTGCACCTGGTGGTATTCGAGCATGGCCATCAGGGCGTCGCGCTTGGCGGCCTCCGGCGGCGGCAGCACGTCGGCGGGACGGGTGTGGAAGGCGTCCTCGCCCGCCGCGCACACCGTGTCGAACACGTTGAACACGCGGCAGGCCATGGGCCGCACTGGATGGATGGCGCACGCCTCGTCCACCAGGAAGGGACAGCTGTCCAGCTGCGTGTGGTTTTGCAGCTGCGTGCGCACGCGCTCACGCAGCCCGCCCGCGAGCTTCTCCACCGCGAACCAGTACAGCCCCATCAGCTCCAGCGGATACACCGGGATGTCGGCATGGGTGCGGCAGCAGGTGGCGCAGCCGCGCGCGCAGGCGAGCTTGCGCCCCGCCGCCTCGCCGGCCGCGATGCCCTCGGCGACGCCGGCGTTGATGGTCTGCTGCATACCGAGCAGGATCGACAGCCAGGGCAGGCGCGCTTCATCTTCGAGTTGCTGGGAGGGTGCCGCGGAGTTGCCTACTGCTTGAGAACACATTTCTGGTAGAGGTCCTTGGCCGCGTGGCCGGGGTCGTATTTCTGCTTGAGCGCGTCGTATGCCGCCCGATTATATATGCGCCAGAAGGCTTCCGGCTCGTAGTAGGAGTCGGAGTACAGCGACTTGATCCCGCCCAGTTCGGCAACCTTGTTTTCAATCAAGCGGTTGTGATGGCCGGGCGGGAAGGCCTGGCGCCGCCGCACCACGTCCCAGAAGCCGAAATTCACGTACAGCTGCCCCCCCTGCATCGGGAACAGGGTGAACTGCACGTCGTCGCGCCAGGGCCGGATAGGGCAGGTCCAGATGGGCAGGATGCCGATCTCGCGCTGGAAGAAGTCGAGGAAGGCTTCCGCGTTCCGGATGGGAATGTCCACGTCCTGGATCACCGACTCCCGGTGCAAGCCGCGCAGCTTCTCCCAGCGCTGGGTCAGTCCCCATTTGCTGTTGAGCCGCATCACTTTCGTGTAAAACACGGAGTTGAGCCGCTCGCGGCCGAGCAGGCGGCGGATGAGCGGATTCTGCGCGCCGAGGTTCTTCGAGCACCAGAACCAGTCCGTATCCCAGCGCCAGATGTAATCGCGGGTGGTCAGATAATCGATGTCGCGCTGGCGCAGGCTGCGGTAGTAGATGTTCTCGTAGGTGTAGTCGCTGGCGTAGGGCGCCCGATCGACGAAGCGCGCCTGGCTGAGCACCAGCTCGCGCGGGCCGAACACCACGCCGTCCACGAAATCGGCATCGCCGCGGCAGGCGGCTTCGAGCGCGGCGAAGTAGGCACGCGGATCGTCGAAACGGGCGTGCCGGACCTCGACGTAGGGCTTCACCGGCACCGCCAGCGCCTTGAGCTTGAGCGCATAGCCCAGCGTGCCGTAGGAATTGGGGAAGCCGTAGAACAGGTCGCGGTGCTCGTTGCCGGGCGTGGCCAGCACCACGCGGCCATCCGGCAGCAGGATTTCCAGTTCCTGCAGGGTTTCGTGCACGAGGCCGTATTTGAACGAGCTCGCCTCGATGCCCACCCCGGCCGCCGCGCCGCCGAGGGTGATGGACTTGAGCTGCGGCACCACCGCCGGCATCAGGCCGTGCTCCAGCATGGCGTCCACCAGCTTGACGTAGGGCGTCATGCCCTCCGCTTCCACCCAGCGCTCCGCGGCATTGACCGCGAGCACCTCGTTGAACTGGCGCACGTCGAGCTTGCGCTTGGGCGTGTCCTTGCGGTCGCGGAACAGGTTGGAGGTGTCCTTGGCCAGCCCCACCGGCGCGGCGCCGCCGGCGCGCAGCGTGGCAATCAGGCCCTGCACTTTCTGTTCGTGGGTCATGGGTAGAGGAAGGCCCGGCTCATCGGATAGTTGTCGCGGCTGATGTTGCCCTTGCTGAACACGATCTGGAACAGATGGGTGCGGCTGTTGGGCGAGCGGAACATCTCGGCGCAGGACCACAGGTAGCTGCGCCAGGTGCGACGGAAGCGCTCGTCGAACTTCCTCGGATCGAGCGCGTGAATCTGCTCCCAGCGGGCATCGAAGCGCGTCGCCCATTCATCCAGCGTCAGCGCGTAGTGGCGGCGCAGGTTCTCGATGTCCACCACCTCCAGGCCGCACTGCTCCATGGCCTGGATGGTCTGCGCCAGGCTGGGAATCCAGCCGCCGGGGAAGATGTGCTTGCGGATGTAGAACTCGGTATCGGCCACGCCCACGTGGCCGATGAAGTGCAGCATGCCCAGCCCGCCCGGCTTGAGCGCGTCGGCATGGGCGCGCACCACGTCGAGCAGCTGGTCGCGCCCGGCGTGCTCGAGCACGCCAATGGAGACCACCTTGTCGTACTGGCCGGGAATCTGGCGGAAATCGGCCTCGATCACCTTGAGCTGGTCCTGCAGGCCGCGGCGGCGGATCTCGCCCTGCAGCCAGATTACCTGCTCGGTGGTGGTGTTGATGCCCGTGCCGAGCGCGCCGTAGTGCTCCAGCGCGTGGAACATGAAGCCGCCGAAGCCGCAGCCGATGTCCACGAACTGCTCGCCCGGCTGCAGGCGGATCTTCCGCGCCACGTGGTCCATCTTGTTGCGCTGGGCTTCCTCCACCGACTGCGTGCCCTCCTTCCAGTAGGCACAGGTGTACATCATCGCCGGGACGTCCAGCCACAGCCGGTAGAAATCGGTGCCCAGGCCGTAGTGGAAGCGGGCATTGGCCTTGGCCCGGGCGAGGCTGGCATTGCTGAAGCGCAGTTCGTGCCAGGCATTGCGCAGCTTCAGCAGGCCCGAGGGCGGCGGCGCCATGTCGGCGTCCATGCCGATGCGGAAGGCGAGCTGCAGGCTGCCTTCCACGTCCAGATCGCCACAGAAGTAGGATTCCAGCAGCCCGACGTGATGGAACAGCGCCGTGCGCAGCGCGGCGCGCGAGTTGCGGAAGACGATCGTGACTTCCGGCTCGCCGGGACGGTTCTGGAAGGTCGAGCCGTCGGCGAAGACGACCTTGAAACGCACGTGGGTATGGTGCCCCGTGTCGGACAGAAAGCGTTTGGCGTCGATCGGCATCAGTCCCACAACCAGGCGGCACCGCGCACGCCGCTGGAGTCTCCATGCTGGTTCTTGAGCAGGCGGGTGTCCACCCGGTCGGAAAACACGTAGTCGCCCCAGCGCCGCGGCACGTTGTGGTACAGGCGCTCGACATTCGACATGCCGCCGCCGAGCACGATCACGTTCGGGTCCAGGATGTTGATCACATGGGCCAGCGCGCGCGCCAGCCGGTCCTCATACTCGCTCATGCTCCTCTCGCAGGCCGCATCGCCTTCCGCCGCCCGCGCCGAGATGCTGGGCGCATCCAGCATCATCCCGGTGCGCTCCGCGTGCTGCCGCGCCAGGCCGGGCCCCGACAGCCAGGTCTCGATGCAGCCATGCTTGCCGCAATAGCAGGCGTGGCCCGGCAGCTCCGCCGCCTGCGGCCAGGGCAGGGGATTGTGCCCCCACTCGCCGGCGATGCCGTTCGGTCCGATGAGCACATGGCCGTCGACCACGATGCCGGCGCCGGTGCCGGTGCCGAGGATCACGCCGAACACCACGCCGGCGCCCTGCCCGGCGCCATCCACCGCCTCCGACAGCGCGAAACAGTTGGCGTCATTGGCGATGCGCACGGTGCGCTCGAGCAGCTGTTCCAGATCGTCCAGGATCGGCTTGCCATTCAGGCACACCGAGTTGGAATTCTTCAGCAGGCCGCTGGCACGCGAGATCGCGCCGGGCGTGCCGATGCCCACGGTGCCGATGCGCCCCAACTCGGCTTCGATGTCGCGCACCAGGCGCGCCATCGCCTCCAGGGTCGCGGCGTAATCGTTCTGCGGCGTGGCGATGCGACGCCGCGCCAGTTCGCGCCCGGATTCGTCGAGGGCGACGATTTCGATCTTGGTGCCGCCGAGGTCGATGCCGAGTCTCAATTACCGCCCCGGCGCTGCGGTGATGGAGCCCTCTTCCGGGTCGATCTCGCACTGACCCGCCACACAGGCGAATTCCTTCGCGCCCTTGGTGGTGTCCTCCTTTTCGTACACGACGATGTGGGAGAAATCCACCTGCGGCAGGCTGGCGATGCGCCGTTCATACTCCTCGGCGCTGATCTCCTCGTAGGGCGCCAGCTCGTACACGCTGTCGGACCTGGGCAAAAAGGACAGCCCGCCGAGGATGTTCCAGTGGTCGTACAGCCAGTGCGCCGTGGCGATCCATTCGTCCTGGGCCACGGAAATGGTGACCGACGGGTTGTGCTCGGTGTAGTGGAGCTTCACCGTCTTCCAGAATTCCAGCTGCTGGATCGAGTCGAGATCGCCGCGGGTGGTGCAGCCTTCCGGAGCCTTGATGGGGAACTCGAACACGAAGCTGGTGGCCGAGGCTTCCAGCTGCCCCACCTCGGGCTGGTAGGGGAACTTCTGCTCCTTGAGCATGGCGAACAGCGGGTCGGTGGCGGAGATGCGGATGCGGCGCAGATAGTACCTGGCGTAGCGCGGATGCATGCCGGAGGCGGAATCCACCAGCTGCGACACCGTGCCGGATGGCTTGACGCAGGTGATCGCGGTCGAGGCGTTCACGCCGAAGCGCGCGGCATACTCGGCATTGGTGGCAATGGCCAGCGCGCGCAGCTGCGCCAACACTTCCGGCTGGCGCGCCGCCGCGCAATCCCACTGGCCGGTGATGGACACGCCCAGCAGCCGCTCCTCCTCGCAGTTGTCGCGCCACTCCTGCGAAATGTAGGGGAAATCGGTGAGGGTCGATTGATACGTGCCGAGAATGGTCGCCAGCCGCATCTTGCGCGCCAGTGTCTCCGCCGTGTCCTCGGCGCGCGCCACGACTTCGGTCAGGTTGCAGAACTGCTTGGAGCGCAGAATGATTTCGCCGCAGGGATTGGTGCCGCAGCGCGGCCAGTAGGCCTCGAACTTCTTCCAACGCCGCGCCGGCAGCTGCTCCGGCAGGCCGCCGCGGTTGAACAGGCCGCGCTCGCCGGTGCCGCCCTTGGCCAGGGCCAGCCACTCGTCGAGAAAATCCACCGCCCGCGGCCGCGCTTCGTACACGGCGGAATTGTTGGCCATGGACCGCTGCGGGTTGTTGATGTAGAAGTGGCCGCTCTTGGCCTGGCGCATGTCGTCGTCGTCGAAATCCGACAGCGAGATCAGCGCCGAGCGACGCACCCCGCCCATCTCCACCACTTCGCCGATCTTGCAGATGATGTCGTGCACGTCGAGATTGGACAGGCGCTTGCCCTGGTTGGCGAGGATCTTGGTGCGGGCGAAATCCAGCAGTGCGCGCAGCGGCCCCGGCCCCGAACTGCGCCCGCCCATGGTGTGCAGGCGCGCGCCGGCCGGGCGCACCTTGGAAAAGTCGAAGCGCACATCGAGGCCTTCGTACCAGGCATCGAGGCCGAGCTTGAGCGCGTCGCCCCAGCCTTCCTTGCTGTCCACCACCTCATGCACCGGCAGCTGCCGGCCGGTCTGGCGGCGGATGATGGGGAGCAGCTGCACGTTCTGGCTCTCCACCGAGAAGCCGACGCCCACGCCGCACATGAGCAGGAACATGATCTCGGCGAAATCGTCGAGCCGGGTCGGCGCAATGAAGGAGCAGTTGTAGGCGGAGGCGTTGTTGTTGCGCGCGGCCTTGCCCGCCGACCACATCAGCCGCATGGACGGCATCACCTGCTGGGTGAGGATCGCTTCGCGGATCTCGGCGTATTCGCCGGCCGTGAGCTTGTCGCCCAGCTTCTCGCGCATGAAGCCCAGATAGCGGTCCACGGTCTCGATCCAGGTTTCGCGCCGGCCCTCGTCCTCGATCCAGCGCGAATAGGTGCGGTAGTAGACGAACTCGGCCAGGGGATTCTTGAAATACTGCTTGCTCTCCGCCGCGAGCTGTTTCACGCGCGCGGGCACGTCCTTGACCTTGTCGCGGATCTTGGCGCGCTCGTGGCGGTAGAGGATGTAGGCCTTGGCGGTCTTGGGGAAGTCGAGCAGGATCAGCGACTCTTCCACCTGGTCCTGGATTTCCTCCACCTGGGGGATATGCCCGCGGGGCAGGCGCTGCGCCAGCGCGGCCAGCACCGCGTCCGAGACCCGTTGCGGGTCCGCGTCGAGGGCGCCCTCCCCTGCTGCCTGCATGGCGCGCTGCACGGCGCTGGTGATGCGCGCCTGATCGAAGGGGACGACGCGCCCGTCGCGTTTGCGGGCCTGGGTGAAAGGCGGTTCCATGGGGCTGCGCACTCCGTGACTGTTGTTGCTTTGCTTACGGAACCCCTGCAAAAGCGCTGCGCTTCTCGGCGGCCGGCCGGGCTTGCTCGCGACCTTTTGCAGAGGTTCCTTAATATCCTAGCATGCACTCGGCGCCTGCCAGCGGGCGCGAAAACCGGTTAGACTTTGCCGGACCCTGGAGGAACAACAATGAACCTGGAAAAAGTCGTCTTTGCCTTCTTCATCGTGCTCGCGCTGACCCTGAACTTCGGCTTCTACGTGGGCGAAATCGACAACCCGGTCCACCACAGCATCTACGAGCTCTACGCCGCGCTGGTGGTGAGCCTGATTGCCACCGTGCTCAAGCTCGGCGACCGCACCCACCTCGGCGCGGTGCTGCTGGCCACCAGCCTGGTGGCCGACCTGCAGCTGATCGCCGCCGCCATCGTCTGGGCCTACGCCGACCACGTGGCCGCCAGCGGCATGACGACCCACATCATGACCGCCATCGTCTCGCTGTCCGGCGGGGCGCTCCTGGCCAATCTCACTTCGGTCGTGCTGTTCATCGCGGAAACCCTCGCCATCCGCCGCTAGGCGCGGTCCGCCCATGCCCAATGTCCTGTTCCTGCTGCTGCGGCGGCTGCGCACGCCGCTGATCCTGCTGATCGCGGTGTACGCCGTCGCGGTGCTCGGCTTCGTGCTGATCCCGGGCGTGGACGACAAGGGCCAGCCCTGGCACATGGGCTTCTTCCACGCGTTTTATGTGGTGAGCTACACCAGCACCACCATCGGCTTCGGCGAACTGCCCTATGCCTTCACCGACGCGCAGCGGATGTGGCTCACGGCCACCATCTACGCCTCGGTGATCACCTGGCTGTACAGCATCGGCGCCGTGCTCACCACGGTGCAGGATCCGGCATTCCGGGCGGTGCGCGTGGAAAGCGCATTCGCGCGCGCCGTTCGGCGCATGCGTGCGCCGTTCTACCTGGTGTGCGGCTTCGGCGACACCGGCTCGATGCTGGTACGGGCGCTGGCCGACGCGGGGATCCAGGCGGTGGCGATCGACATCGACCAGGAACGCATCAGCGCCCTCCAGCTCGAGGAGCTGCCGATGGTGGTTCCCGGCCTGCGCGGCGACGCGGCACATCCCGGCACGCTGCAGCTCGCGGGGCTGGAGCACCCCTATTGCGTCGGCGTCATCGCCCTGACCAACCGCGACGAGGTGAATCTCAAGATCGCGATCACGGCCAAATTGCTGCGGCCGGAGCTGGTCACCATCTGCCGTGCCGACACGGCGGATGTCGCGGCGAACATGGCTTCCTTCGGTACCGACCACATCATCAACGCCTTCGACACCTTCGCCGGCCGGCTGGCGATGGCGCTGCATTCGCCCGGCCTCTATCTGCTGTTCGAATGGATGACGGCCGCCCCGCACGAATCCCTGCGCGAGCCGATCTTTCCGCCCATCGGGCGCTGGGTCCTGTGCGGCTACGGGCGCTTCGGCAAGGCGGTGCATGCGCGTCTCACGCGCGAGGGCGTGGTCGCCACCGTGATCGAGGCCGACCCGGCGCGAACGCTGCCGCCGCAGGGCAGCGTGATCGGGCGCGGTACCGAGGCCATCACCCTGGAGGAGGCAGGCATCCGCGACGCGGTGGGGATCGTCGCGGGCACCGACAACGACGCCAACAACCTGTCCATCATCATGACCGCTTGCGAGCTCAATCCCCGGCTGTTCATGGTGGCGCGCCAGAACGAGCTGCAGAACGATCCCCTGTTCCGCGCGGCGAAGCTGGACTTGCTGATGCAGCGCAGCAGCGTCATCGCGCACAAGATCTTCGCCCTGCTCACGACGCCCCTGCTCACCGAGTTCCTCGATCTGGCGCTGCAGCAGGGCAATGACTGGGCGAACCCGCTGGTCAGCCGTCTCGGCGGCATCGTCGGCGACGAGGCGCCGGAGACCTGGGGGCTCGAGATCACCCCGACCGAGACCCCGGCGATCCACGCCGGCCTGGCCGCGGGCTACACGGTGACCGTGGGCGACCTGTGGCGGGATCCACGCAACCGCGCGGAACGCCTGCCGGGGCTGGCCCTGCTGCTGAAGCGGGGGGAGGTGGAGCTGCTGGTGCCGGACGAATCCACGCCGCTCGCGGCGGGCGATCGCCTACTGCTCGCGGGACGGGTGGAGGCGCGCCGGCAGCTGTCGTGGATCGAGCGCAACCACAACAGCTTCGCCTATTTGGTCACCGGGCGCGAACGTCCCGCCGGCTACGTCTGGGAGTGGCTGTCGGGCACCCGGACTTAGCAGCAGGGCTTAGGCGAGCACCGTCATCAGCACCGCATCGCCGTCGCGAACGGCACGCAGGCGGGTAACGTCGTCTCGGGTCGTGGCCCAGATGTTGGTCCGGGTCACCAGCCGGATTTCATCGCCCACGGACGCCGGAGTCGGACCGAAGCCGATGCCGATGGCGCTGCCCTGGACCCAGAACGCCAGCTCGCCCGGTTCGACCACCTGCTTCGCATCCTTTTCCAGCTTCGCTTGCACGGGGACGGCAAAATAAACCTCGTCGCCCCAGGTCTGGGCGGTGGAGCGTATCGGCAGCTGCGCATGGATCGCATCCGCAGTGGGCGTGCTGCGCAGCTCCGCGACGAGCTCGACCTTGCCGATCCGGATCTTGATCTTGCGCACGCCAAGTTCTCCTGGTTTGCTGCGCCGCGCCAACGAAAAAGCCGGGCGCTGCCCGGCTTGTTCGTCATGTCTGCCGCGGCTGCTAGGCGACGGCTTCCGCTTCCTCCTCGAAGCTCAGCTTGACCTGGCCGTTTTCGTCCACGTCGACCGTCACCTTGCCGCCGTTGGCAAGCCGGCCGAACAGCAGTTCGTCCGCGAGCGCCTTGCGGATGGTGTCCTGGATCAGGCGCGCCATCGGCCGCGCGCCCATCAGCGGGTCGAAGCCGTTCTTCGCCAGATAGTCGCGCAACGCATCGGTGAAGATCGCGTCCACCTTCTTCTCGTGCAGCTGCGCTTCGAGCTGCATCAGGAACTTGTCCACCACCTGCAGGATGATGTCCTTGTTGAGCGGCTTGAAAGAGATGATCGCATCCAGCCGGTTGCGGAATTCCGGCGAGAACAGGCGCTTGATCTCGCCCAGCTCGTCGCCGGCGGTGGCGGCCTGCGCGAAGCCGATGGTCGCCTTGTTCAGCGTCTCCGCGCCGGCATTGGTGGTCATGATGATCACCACATTGCGGAAGTCGGCCTTGCGCCCGTTGTTGTCGGTCAGCGTGCCGTGGTCCATCACCTGCAGCAGGATGTTGAAGATGTCCGGATGGGCCTTCTCGATCTCGTCCAGCAGCAGCACCGAGTACGGATGCTTGGTGATGGCCTCGGTCAGCAGGCCGCCCTGGTCGAAACCAACGTAGCCCGGGGGCGCGCCGATCAGGCGCGACACCGCGTGCCGCTCCATGTACTCGGACATGTCGAAGCGGATCAGTTCGACGCCCAGCGTGTAGG
>CAYUJV010000053.1:0-19947 GCA_964445085.1 uncultured Burkholderiales bacterium | reverse complement strand
TCGCGCCGCAGCACGCGCAGGGTGGGCACGCGGGTGAGCCGCGTCAGCGGCACCAGGCCGAAGGCCAGCAGCAGCACGAGGCCGATCACCACGCCCTCGCCCAGGGGCAGCAGGCCCGGCGCCGGCAACTCGATCGCCAGCTGTCCGCGCAGCAGATCGGCCAGCACCGCCTGCGCGAGCAGGCCGATGCCCGCGCCGAGCGCGCCCGCCGCCAGCCCCAGCACCGTGAACTGCACCAGGTACAGCCGGAAGATGCGGCCCTGGCTCGCGCCGAGGCAGCGCATCACCGCGCAGCCGTCGAGGTTGCGTTCGACGAAGCGCCGGCTCGCCATGGACACCGCCACCGCCGCCAGCACCGCCGACACCAGCGCCGCTAGGCCCAGGTATTTTTGCGCCCGGTCCAGCGCCGCGCGAATCTCGGGACGCGCATCGGCCACGCCCTCCACCCGCTCGCCGCGCCCGAGATGCGCCTCCACCCAGGCGCGATAGGCGGCGATGGCTTGCACGTCACCGGCGAGCAACAGGCGATAACTCACGCGGCTGCCGGTCTGGATCAGGCCGGTGCGCGCCGCGTCCGCCATGTCGAGCATCAGGCGCGGAGCGATGTTGAAGAAGTCGCCGGCGCGGTCCGGTTCCTTGGCGATCACCGCGCCCACGGGCAGGCGCAGGCTGCCGACTTCGATGACGGAGCCCACGTGCAGGTCGAGCTGCTGCATCAGCCGCGCATCGACCCACGCCATCCCCGGAGGCGGGCCGTGCGCGACACTCTCCTCGGGCCCGAACGCAGTCGCGCTCACCGCGAGCCTGCCGCGCAGGGGATAGCCCGCGCTGACGCCCTTCACCTCCGCGAGCTGGGTGCGCGCGTCCGCGACCACCATGCTGGGGAAGGCGACGGTGTGGGCCACGGCCAGCCCGAGCGCGCGCGCCCTCGCCTCGCGCTCCGGCGCCAGCGGATGATCGCTGATGACCACCAAGTCCGCCGCCAGCAGCTGATTGGCCTGGGTTGCCAGCGCCTGGCGCACGCGGTCGGTGAAGAAACTGACGGTGGTGACGGCAGCGACGGCCACCGCGAGCGCCAGCAGCAGGATGTGCAGTTCGCCCGCACGCCATTCGCGCAGCAGGAAACGCAGGGCCAGTTTCATGCGCTCGCCTTCAGGCTTCGGCCGCCAGGCGGCCGGCGTCCAGGCGCAGCCGCCGCTGGCAGCGCGCGGCCAGTGCCGCGTCGTGGGTGACGAGGATCAGCGTCGTGCCGCGCTCGCGGTTCAGCGCGAACAGCAGCTCAATGACGGTGGTGCCGGTGGCGCTGTCGAGATTGCCGGTGGGCTCGTCCGCGAACAGGATGCCCGGCTCGGTGACGAAGGCCCGGGCAATGGCCACCCGCTGCTGCTCGCCGCCGGAGAGCTGCTTCGGATAGTGAGTGAGGCGCTCGCCCAGGCCGACGCGGCGCAGGATCTCCGTCGCCCGCGCCCGCGCATCCCGCGCACCGGCCAGCTCCAGGGGCAGCATGACATTCTCCAGCGCGGTGAGCGCCGGCAGCAGCTGGAACGACTGGAACACGAAGCCCGCCAGCCTGCCGCGGAGCGCGGCACGCGCATCCTCATCCAGGGCGAACAGGTCTTCGCCGCCCAGATGCACCGCACCCGCGGTCGGAACATCCAGCCCGGCCAGCAATCCCAGCAGGGTCGACTTGCCGGATCCGGAGGCGCCCAGGATCGCCACCGATTCACCCGCTTTGACTTCGAGCGACACATCGGTCAGGATCGCGAGCGGCCCGCTTTCCAGCGGCACGGTCTTGCCCAGCGCAGTCGCGCGAATGATGAGGTGTTCGGACATGGTTTCCTGGCGGTCGGGATGGTTGTTGGCGATTCTAGCGCTTGTGCTGACGATGGGGGCGATGGGCGGCACGGCCCACGCCGCGCCGAACATTCTGGTGCTGGGCGACAGCCTCTCCGCCGCCTACGGCCTGCCCCAGGAGGCAGGCTGGGTGTCCCTTCTGAAGAGTCGGCTGGCGCAGGAAAAGTTTCCCTACCAGGTGGTCAACGCCAGCATCAGCGGTGAAACCACCAGCGGCGGGCGCAGCCGGATCGGCGCACTGCTCAAGCAGCACAAGCCGGCCATCGTCATCCTGGAGCTGGGTGCGAACGACGGACTGCGCGGCCTCTCCCTGCAGCAGACACGCGACAACCTGGAGGCCATGATCCTCGCCTGCAGGCGCAGCCGCGCGCAGGTGCTGCTGGTGGGCATGCGCCTGCCGCCGAACTACGGGCCGGCCTATACCGAACCCTTCCACGCGCTGTATGGCGAGCTCGCGCGCAAATACCGGATCCGGCAGGTGCCCTTCCTGCTCGACGCCATCGCCGGCAGGCGCGATTATTTCCAGGCGGACGGCCTGCACCCCACGGCGCAGGCGCAGCCGCTGATCCTCGACACCGTGTGGAGCGCGCTGCGCAGCATGCTCAGGCCGTGACCGCTAAAGCATGGCGCCACAATTCCAGCAGACATCAAAGTTGCCTGGCGACTGCTCGCCGCAGGCGGAACAGAAACGCACGCCGACATCGACCGGCCTGGCGTGGTAGGCGTCGACGATGCGCCGGGCGCGCTCGCGGTCGGCGTCGTCCTCGATCCACACCTCGGGATAGGCTTCGCCGAAGGGAATGTCGCCGAGGCCGCCGCGGGCGTGCTCGTTGAGCACCCGGGCGGCGATGCCTGCCTGGCGCAGCAGGCCCAGCACGATGTGGGCGTCCTGCAGGTCGGCCGCGCCATAGACGCGCAGCATCAGTACACCGGCAGGATGACGGTGAAGGCGGCGCCGCCCAGGCGGCTGTCGGTGAGGCTGATGCTGCCGCCGTGCAGCTCGATGAAGGCCTTGACCAGGCTGAGGCCGAGGCCGGTCCCGGGCAGCGTCCGGCTCGGATCCACGCGCACGAAGCGGTCGAACACCTTCTTGCGCATCTCGGGCACGATGCCGGGACCGCTGTCGATCAGGGTGATCTCCACCTTGTCGCCCTTGCGCGCCATGGCCAGCTCGATGATGCCGCCCGCCGGCACGTACTTGATCGCATTGTCCAACAGGTTCGAGAACGCCTGTGCCAGCAGCTGCCGGTCGCCGCTGATGTTGACCCCCTCCGGGATGCGCGTGGTCAGCGTCTGTTCCTTCTCTTCCATGAGCGGAGCGTACAGATCGACCACATCTTCCAGCAATTCCGACAGGTCGAGGGGCTTCTTGCGGATCTTCAGGCTGCCCGCCTCGGCTTGGCCCAGGGACAGCAGCGACTGGAAGATGTCCTGCATCTTCTGCAGCTCCTCCAGCGCGCGTTCCAGGGTTTCCCGGTAGCGGCTCGGATCGTTCTGCTGCAGCGTCACTTCCACGTCGGCCCGCAGGCGGGTAAGCGGACTGCGCAGATCGTGGGCGATGTTGTCGCTCACCTGGCGGATGCCCTGAAACAGCTTCTCGATGCGATCGAGCATGGCGTTCATGTTGGTCGCCAGCGCCGCGAACTCGTCGTCGCCGCGCACCGGGAGGCGGCTGGAAAGATTGGCCGAATTGACGATCTTCATCGCCATCTGGTTGAAGGATTCGATCTGCGACCAGAACCGCCGCCCCAGCCAGAATCCGACGCCCAGGCCGACCAGCAGCACCAGCAGTTCGGCGCGCAGCAATGCCATCCAGAAGCCCTGCATGGTCTCGTCGATGGATTTGGTGCTGTGGGCCAGATAGACGATGTAGCGGTTGCCCAGGCTGAAGCTCACGCCGCGCGCGCGCACGGCCTTCTCGTCTTTGGAGGCCGGCACCAGGATGTCCCGCACCCCCTTGAACGGTTTCATCTCCGGAAGCGTCAGTTCGCCTGCCTCGAACACGACCTTGCCGTCCGGCCCGAGGATGCGATAGTTGCGCTCGCGCTTGCCGCGCGAAGACAGCTCGCTTTCGATGGCGCGGAACAGCCCCTGGGAGCCGCCATCGCGGAACTGGACGGTGAGCAGGCTCTGCTGGTCGAGCAAGGATTTGTCGATCTGGTCGAGCAGCGCCGCCTTGATCTGGAAGCTCAGGAACACGAACACCAGGAGCGTCCCCACGAGAAACAGGGAGACGAAGCCTAGGGTGAGACGAGCGGGAGTGGAGCGGAGAAACTTGACGAACGACGCAAGCGGCAAAGGCACCGGCCGTTATTCCTCGTGTTGGCCGGTCTCGTCCGCGAGCGGTTCGGCATCGGCCGGGCGCAGCACGTAGCCGGTTCCGCGCACGGTATGCAGCATGGGTTTGGGGAAGTACTTGTCGATCTTGTAGCGCAGCCGGCTGATGTGGACGTCCACCACGTTGGTCTGCGGATCGAAGTAGTAGTCCCACACGTTCTCGAGCAGCATGGTGCGCGTCACCACCTGGCCGGCGTGGCGCATGAAATATTCCAGCAGGCGGAATTCGCGCGGCTTGAGGTAGATCTCCTGCCCGGCGCGGGTCACGGTGCGCGCCAGCAGGTCCATGTGCAGGTCGCCCACGGTCAGCTCGGTTTCCGGATGGTTGCCGAAGCTGCGGGTGCGGCGCAGCAGGGCCTCGATGCGGGCCTGCAACTCGTTCAGGGCATAGGGCTTCACCACGTAATCGTCGCCGCCGGCGCGCAGGCCCTCCACCCGGTCGTCGACCTGGCCGCGGGCGCTCAGGATCAGGGCCGGCACCTGCTTGCCCTCGTCGCGCAGGGACTTCAGCACCGACAGGCCGTCCCGCTTCGGGAGCATGACGTCGATCAGCCACAGGTCATAGTCGCTGCCGCGGGCCATGTTCAGGCCCTCCTCGCCGTCGTGGGCCACGTCGGCGTCATAGCCGAAGTTGCCCAGGCCCTTCTTCAGGAAATCGGCGGCGGAGTTGTCGTCTTCGATAATCAGGAACTTCATGGCGATCTCCTAACCCAATGTATTGACTTGCATTCTAATGCAGTGGGTATTAGCGGCGGTAATTAATTACGGTTAACGTTAATGAACAAGGTTTAACCTGCCACCGTCATAATCCAGACTATTATGAAAAGGTAATATTCCTTGGAACATCAGGGGTCGAGATCATGGAAGCCATTGCCCTGCCCGTCTATGAGGTCGAATTCCTGCCCGTCGAGCGGCGCCTGACCGAGCGGCGCAAAAATCCCGTCGACATGCGC
Organism: uncultured Burkholderiales bacterium; assembly: GCA_964445085.1. Lineage (GTDB taxonomy): Bacteria > Pseudomonadota > Gammaproteobacteria > Burkholderiales > Thiobacteraceae > Thiobacter. The sequence continues at coordinate 14,803 of CAYUJV010000053.1, read as the reverse complement.
GGCTCGAATGCCCCGGAGCGGCGCAGCAAAGACCGTCGCCAGCCGCCCCAGGCCCTGCGGGCCGTGCAGTAAGCCGCCGCGAAGCGGTATCCGCGCCTAGCGGACGCGGATTCTCGCTTCGCCTGCTTCGATCGCGCCGATATCGGCGGCGTAGGCGAAGCCTTCTTTCCTGAAAATTCCCATCACGTCGCCAACCAGCTCCGGGGCGCAGGCCACCAGCAGGCCGCCGCTGGTCTGGGGGTCGCACAGCAGCTTGCGCTGCCACTCCGGCATGTCGTCCGGCAAAGTGATGTCCTGCCCGAAACTGGCCCAGTTGCGATCGGACGCGCCGGGCGCAAAGCCCTGGCGCGCCAGGGCTTCCACCCCGGGCAGCAGGGGCAGCCTGCCGAATTCCACCGTCGCGCCCACCTTCGAGCCGCGGCAGACTTCCAGCAGGTGGCCCAACAGGCCGAAACCGGTCACGTCGGTCACCGCATGCACGCCGTCCATGGCCGACAGCGTCGCCCCCGGCGTGTTGAGCTGGGTGGTGCTCGCCACCATCTCGCGGTAGCCGGCCTCGCTCAGCTGCCCTTTCTTCAGCGCCGCGCTCATGATGCCGATGCCCAGGGCCTTGCCCAGGATCAGCCGGTCGCCGGGCTGCGCCCGGTCGTTGCGCTTGACCTTGTCCGGGTGCACCACGCCCAGGGCCACCAGGCCGTAGATCGGCTCCCGCGAATCGATGGAGTGCCCGCCGGCGATGGGAATGCCCGCCGACACGCACACCGACTCCCCGCCCTCGAGGATGCGCTGGATGACCTCCACCGGCAGCTTGCCCACCGGCATGCCGACGATGGCCAAGGCGAGGATCGGCTGCGCGCCCATGGCGTAGATGTCGGAAATGGCGTTGGTCGCCGCGATGCGCCCGAAGTCGAAGGGATCGTCGACGATGGGCATGAAGAAGTCGGTGGTGGCGACGATGGCCTGGCTGTCGTTGAGCTTGTAGACGGCGGCATCGTCGCTGGTCTCGGTGCCCACCAGCAGATTCGGGTAAGACTGGCGCGAGGAGAACTTGCCGAGGATTTCGGACAGCAGCGCCGGCGCGATCTTGCAGCCGCAGCCGCCGCCATGGGAGTACTGGGTGAGCTTGATGTCGGTCATTTCACTTCTTGTGCGGGAAATCGGGGTGGTTTGCCCTCAGCACCCCATCCATCGCGGAGCACATGAAGGTTAGAATGTCGGTTTTCGTTCCTGAACCGCAGAAAACACAGCCATGACAGGCGTCGCTACCGTAGCACAGCTGGATGAGTTTGACGAGATCATAGACGTGCGCACGCCGTCGGAGTTTCGCGAGGACCACGTCCCGGGCGCGGTGAACCTGCCCGTGCTCGACGACGACGAACGCGCCCGCATCGGCACCCTGTACAAGCAGGTCTCCAGCTTCGAGGCAAAGAAGATCGGCGCGGCGCTGATCTCGCGCAACATCGCGCGCCACATCGAAAGCTACTTCATCAGCAAGCCCAGGCACTGGCAGCCCCTCGTCTACTGCTGGCGCGGCGGCAAGCGCAGCGGCTCCATGGCGCACATCCTGGCCGAGATCGGCTGGAAGGTCGCGCGCCTCGACGGCGGCTACAAGGCCTATCGCAAGCGGGTGATCGACGATCTCGCGGTGCTGCCGCAGCAGTTCCAGTTCCACGTCGTGTGCGGCCCCACCGGCTCCGGCAAGAGCCGCCTGCTGCAGGCCCTGGAACGCTGCGGCGCTCAGGTGCTCGACCTGGAGCAGCTCGCCGCCCATCGCGGCTCGGTGCTGGGCAACCTGCCGAACGCACCCCAGCCGGCGCAGAAAATGTTCGAGAGCACGATCTGGCACCGGCTGCGCCATTTCGATCCGACGCGGCCCGTGTACGTCGAAGGCGAAAGCAAGAAAATCGGCCTGCTGCGCGTGCCGGATGCGCTCATCCACCGCATGTGGGAATCCGGCACCTGCATCCGCCTGCAGCTCGACGCCGCACAGCGCGTCGCCCTGCTCAAGGAGGAATACCGCCACTTCGTGGAAAACCCGGCGGCGCTCATGGAAAAAGTGGAATGCCTCAAGGGCCTGCACAGCCAGGAGCAGCTCGACGCCTGGCGCGCCCTGGCCGAATCCGGCCGCTGGGACGAATTCGTGCTCGACATGCTGGAGAAGCACTACGACCCGACCTATACCCGCTCCATGCTGCGCCACTATCCGCAGCTGGAGCAGGGCCCACTGCTCCGCCCGCCGGGCATCACCGACCGCGCCTACGAGCAGCTCGCCCGTAGCCTGCCCGCGTGACCCGGCGCGCAATCGGATATCGCTGTCTTGAATCGCCCCGGCCGAATTGTTAGGCTATGCTGAAAGCGAGTCCATTGATCAACAGGAGAGCAGAAGAATGAGCACGACCTGGATTCTCGTCGCCAACGCCAGCACCGCACGCATCTACGAAAACAAGGGCATCAACAAGGGCCTGCACCTCATCAGCCAGCTCGACCACCCGGAAAGCCGCATGAAGGGCTCGGACCTCGTCTCCGACCGCCCCGGCCACATGCAGAGCGTCGGCAACGGCCACGGTGCGCGCCAGCCCGCCACCGACCCGAAGCAGAACGAGGCGGAACACTTCGCGCTGGACCTGGCCAAGATCCTGGAACAGGGACGCGGCGAGAACAAGTATGACCGCCTGATCGTGGTCGCGTCCAACCCCTTCCTCGGCACCCTGAAGCCGCGCCTGCCGGAGAAAGTGCAATCGCTGGTGTCCGACACCATCGAGAAGGACTACACCAAGGCCACCGAGAAGGAACTCGCCGGCCACCTCTCCCACTGCATCTACCTGTAACCGCCTCGCCGCCGCGCCCGCGGCGGCGCACGCTTCAGCCGTCCAGCAGCGACCAGCGGCCGATGATCTCGTAGGCCGAGCCGTTCTCGGACAGCAGGGAACTCACCAGCACGAAGTCACGCACCGGCCACAGGACCGGCTCCCCGTCGAAACGCGTCTCCCGGCAGTGCGCCCGGCGCAGCAGCGTGAGATGGGGCAGATAGGGGCGATCCTCGGTCTTGAAACCTTCGGCCGCAAGCCCCGCCTTCAAGGCCGCGACCAGATCGAACAGCGCCCGCGGCGCGTCGGATGGCGCCGACCAGGCAATCTGGTTGCGCCGCCACCAGCCCAGGCGGTCGAAGCTCAGGTCGAAGGCAGGCACCTGGATCGCCTCCGCCAGCGCGCGCACCGCCGCGAGCCGCTCCAGCGGCACGTCCCCCAAAAATGCCAGGGTGAGATGGATGTTCTCGCAGCGGGTGCGCTTGCCGCCGCAGGCGCGGTGCAGCCTTTGCCCCGCCTCGTGGAACCGCGCCTGGATCGCCGCGTCCGGCCACAGGGCGAAAAACAGCCGAAGCTGCGGTTGCTCCTCGTAGTCCACGCGTCAGCTCCCACGCCGGATCAGGCATACCGCCTGGGCCGCGATCCCCTGGCCCCGCCCGGTGAAGCCCAGCTTCTCGGTGGTGGTGGCCTTCACGTTGACGCAATCCTCGGCCAGTCCGAGATCGGCGGCGATGTGCCGGACCATCTGCGGAATGTGCGGCGCCATTTTCGGCGCCTGGGCGATGATGGTGGCGTCTAGGTTGAGCACCTGATAGCCGCGCTGCTTCAGCTGCGTGCCGACATGGCGCAACAGCCGGCGGCTGTCGATGCCACGGTATTGCGGATCGGTGTCGGGGAAATGGCGGCCGATGTCCCCCAGCGCCGCAGCCCCGAGCAGGGCATCACAGATGGCGTGCAGCAGCACGTCGGCATCCGAGTGCCCTTCCAGCCCGAGCGGAAACGGTATCTCCACGCCGCCGATGATCAGCTTGCGCCCTTCCACCAGCGCGTGCACGTCGAAGCCCTGGCCGACTCTCATTTCGCTCCTCTCATTGCCTTGCCTCCGGATGCTGCAGAATCAGTTCCGCGAGCCGGATGTCGCGCGGATAGGTCACTTTCAGATTGGTGCTGTCGCAGGCGACCAGTTTTGGCCGCAAGCCCAGGTGCTCGATCGCGCGCGCCTCGTCGGTCGGCGTTTGCGTGCCCAGGGCTTCGAGGGCGCGCAGCAGCGTGCCATGCCGAAACATCTGCGGCGTCTGCGCCTGCCACAGGTTCTCCCGCGGCTCGGTGGCGAGGATGCGGCTGTCGGCGTCGGCCCGCTTCAGGGTGTCCGCCACCGGCACCGCGAGGATGCCACCCACCGGGTCGTTTTCCAGGCCGCCGATCAGACTGTCCAGATGCGACCGGGTCAGGCAGGGGCGCGCCGCGTCGTGCACCAGCACCCAGTCCTGGCCACCCACTTCCCCCTGCATCCCGCGCAGGCCGTTCAGCACGCTTGCCGCGCGGGTCTCGCCGCCGCAGCGCAAGACGCGCAGCTTGCCGGAGACGGCGCTCCAATCGTGGCGTTCGAACCAGCCATCGGCGGGCGCCAGCACGACATAAACCCGGGCGATGCGCTCATGCTGCGCGAGCGTGGAAATGGCGTGCCAGATCATCGGCTTGCCGGCGAGGGGCAGGTATTGCTTGGGCTGTTCGGAGCCGATGCGGCTGCCGCTGCCGGCGGCCGGAATCAGCGCGATGCAGTTGGACATGGGATTTTTTCGGATTCGTTTTCTCGATCGCGTCCGGCGTGGCGATGCCGTCCCCGTCTATATTGACATTGAAACGGGGTGTATCGGCCCCATCTGGTCAGCAGAGATTTTTGACGAGGCATCTCATGAATTCCGTCCGCCCCGCCGCCGTCGCCGGCACCTTCTACCCCGGGAGCGCGCAGTCGCTCAACTACGACATCGACAACATGCTGCGCCAGGCGAAAGCATCCGCCGGGCCGCTGCCCAAGGCGGTGATTGTACCGCACGCCGGCTACATCTATTCGGGCCCGATCGCCGCCAGCGCCTATCAGCGCGTCGCGGCGGGGCGCGGGACCATCCGTCGCGTGGTCCTGCTCGGCCCCGCCCATCGCGTGCCGGTGCGCGGCCTGGCGCTGCCGCAGGCGGAAGCCTTCCAGACCCCGCTGGGGACGGTGCCGGTCGATGCCGGAGCGGAGGCCCTGATCGCCGACCTGCCGCAGGTGGTGGCGAGCGCCCCGGCCCATGCCTGGGAACATTCCCTCGAAGTCCAGCTGCCCTTCCTGCAGAAGACCCTGGGCGAGTTCACGCTGGCGCCCCTGGTCGTGGGCGATGCGACCGCGCAGGAAGTGGCGGAGGTGCTGGACCGGCTGTGGGGCGGCGCCGAAACGCTGATCGTGATCAGTTCCGACCTGTCCCACTACCTGCCCTACGAACTGGCGCAGAAGATCGATGATCAAACCGTGCACATGATCCTCGACCTGCGCGGCGTCAGCCATGAACAGGCTTGTGGCGGGACGCCGGTGAACGGCCTGTTGCTGGCCGCGCAGCGGCACCACCTGCGGCCGGAGTTGCTGGATGCGCGCAATTCCGGCGACACGGCCGGCGACCACGATCACGTGGTCGGTTACGCTGCCTTCGCCTTCGTGGAGGAAGCCGCCCATGCCCACTGAACCCCGCACTGAATCCCCTACTGAACTCATTGCCGATCGCGGCGCCGTCCTGCTGCCCATCGCCCGCGGCGCGATTGCCACTGCCCTGGGTCAGACCCTGGCGGCACGCGAGGATGCGCCCTGGCTTCGCGAGCCCGGCGCCAGTTTCGTCACCCTCACCCAGCGTGGAGATCTGCGCGGCTGCATCGGGAGCCTGGAAGCCCATCGCCCGCTGCTGGAAGACGTCAAGGCCAACGCCCTTGCCGCGGCCTTGCGCGACCCGCGCTTCCCGCCGCTGCGGGCGTCCGAGCTGGCTTACACGCGGGTCGAAATCTCCCTGCTCTCCCCGCCGCAAGCCATCCGCTTCGCATCGGAGCAGGACGCCCTCACTCAGCTGCGGCCCGAGGTGGACGGCGTGATCTTCGAATACGGCTACCACCGCAGCACCTTCCTGCCGCAGGTGTGGGAGCAGCTGCCCGACCCGGAAACCTTTCTCGCCCAGCTCAAGCGCAAGGCCGGCCTGCCGGCGAGCTTCTGGTCCGGGGAGGTGCGCCTGTCGCGCTACACCGTCACCAAATGGAAAGAGCCGGACACCGAGGTGCACGCCGCATGAGCCACGTCGCCGAGTCCCGCCATTCCGGCCGCTGGTGGCACAAGCTGGAGGACGGCCGCATTCAATGCGATTTGTGCCCGCGCGACTGCAGGTTGCACGAAGGCCAGCGCGGCGCCTGCTTCGTGCGCAAGATGGATGGCGGCGAGATGATTCTCACCACCTACGGCCGTTCCTCCGGCTTCTGCATCGACCCGATCGAGAAAAAGCCGCTGGCCCATTTCTATCCCGGCAGCAGCGTGTTCTCCTTCGGCACCGCCGGCTGCAACCTCGCCTGCAAGTTCTGCCAGAACTGGGACATCAGCAAGTCGCGCGAGATGGACCGCCTGATGGACCAAGCCTCGCCGGAAGAGATCGCCAAGGCCGCGCAGCGGCACGGTTGCAAGAGCGTGGCCTTCACCTACAACGACCCGGTGATCTTCGCCGAATACGCCATGGACACCGCGGATGAATGCCACAAGCGCGGCATCAAAACCGTGGCGGTCACCGCGGGCTACATGCACGACCAGGCCCGGCGCGAGTTCTACGCCAAGATGGACGCGGCCAACGTGGACCTGAAGGGCTTCACCGACGAGTTCTACGTCAAGCTCACCGGCGGCCACCTGCAGCCCGTGCTGGACACGCTGACCTATCTCAAGCGTGAAACCGATGTCTGGCTCGAGATCACCACCCTGCTGATTCCGGGCAGGAACGACTCGGACGAGGAAATCACCGCGCTCGCCAACTGGATCTTCAAGGAACTGGGCCCGGATGTGCCGCTGCACTTCTCCGCCTTCCATCCGGACTACAAGATGCTCGACACGCCGCCGACCCCGGTCTCGACCCTGGTCAGGGCACGCGACATCGCCCTAAAAGCCGGCCTGCACTACGTCTACACCGGCAACGTGCACAACGTCGAGGGCGACACGACCTTCTGCCCCTCCTGCCATGAGCCGCTCATCGTGCGCGACTGGTACGAGATCCGCGACTATCGCCTGGACGACCAGGGCCGCTGCCCGAAATGCCAGACCCGCATCGCCGGCCGCTTCGAACATTTCGAGTTGAAGCAGCAGTTTGGCGCACGGCGGATTCCCGTGGCGATGCATCTGTAGCGGCTTTCGCCTTTTTCTGTGCATCGCCTTCCGCGTCGTCTATATATGAAGGCATGCTGCAGCAACTCGTTCACATCCCGGACGGCGCCGCGCGCATCGAGGGCATGCTCGAAGTGCCGGACGGTGCGAAGGGCATCGTCCTGTTCGCCCACGGCAGCGGCTCGAGCCGCCACTCGCCGCGCAACAATTACGTTGCCGGCGTGCTGCGCGAGGCGGGCATCGGCACCCTGCTCATGGACCTGCTCACCGTCGCGGAAGACAGCGACTACAAGACCCGCTTCGACATCCCGCTGCTCACCCGCCGGCTGACCGTCGCCACCGAGTGGCTGGCGCAGCAGCCGGACGCCAAAGGCCTGCCCATCGGCTACTTCGGCGCCAGCACCGGTGCCGCCGCGGCGCTGCAGGCCGCGGCGAAAATGGGCAAGGCCGTAGCCGCGGTGGTTTCCCGCGGTGGGCGCCCCGACCTCGCCGGCGGCGCCGCCCTGCGCCAGGTGGTGTCACCCACCCTGCTGCTCGTCGGCGGCTTCGATGACGTGGTGATCGAACTCAATCAGGCCGCCTACGAAGTCATGGCCTGCGAGAAGAAACTCTCCATCATTCCCGGCGCCACGCACCTGTTCGAAGAACCGGGCACCCTCGAGGAAGTGGCACGGCAGGCGACCGCCTGGTTCGCCCGCCATCTCAACCCATAGCCGCCCCGCTGCGGCCGAACGGGTTCGGGGCAAGGAGCGCCCCGTGAGATCGTTTTCCCCATGCATGCGGCTTTCCCCGGGCTTCGCCTTCGGCACGGGCGCGGCAACCGCAGCGCCCGCCCAGCTCACGCCCGCCGAGCAGGCCGCGGTATTCAAGGCCACCGGGTTCAAGCAGGCGCGCAACGGACAATGGATCCGCTGCGAGGAAGATCCGCCAACCCTGTCCGACCTGCCCGGGCGCATCGAACTCGCCGATCTGAACGGCGGAAGCCGCCGGTCTATCGGTGGAACGGCAGGGCCTACGCCGACAAGCGATAGGCGCGTCGCTTGCCCGGCTCGCCGTCGGGAAACGCCCCCGATCATGCGTGGCCCGCCCCCTGACCCCACCCCCAGCGCCGCTCCAGCCAGCGCGACAGCTGACTGAGGGAAAAGCAGATGACGAAATACACCCCGGCCACGAACAGGAAAATCTCCGCCGGATGGGTCAGCTCGCGGTTGTTCACCTGGGTGGCGACGTGGGTCAGCTCGGACACGCCGACGATGAAGGCAAGCGAGGTGTCCTTGGTCAGCGCCACCAGCTCGTTCACGAAGGAGGGAATCATGTGGCGCAGGCCCTGGGGCAGGACCACGTAGGCCATTGCCTGCGCCCGGCTGAGCCCGCTCGCCAGCGCCGCTTCGCGCTGGCCGCGCGGCACGGCGTCGATGCCGGCGAGCACGATGTAGGCCATGTAGGCGGAGGTGAACAACGTCAGCGCGGCAACCACGGTCCAGTATTCCGGCACCGGGCGGCCGAGGGCCAGCGGCAGCAGGAAGTACATCCAGAAGATCACCATCAGCAGCGGCACGCCGCGCATCACCTGGGTGTAGCCGCGCACCAGCCACTGCAGCGGCTTGATGGGCACGTAACTCAGCACCCCCAGCACCACGCCGCCGATGAGCGCGAGCACGCAGGAAACGCCGGCCAGCAGCAGCGTCAGCGCCACCCCGCCCAGCTCGCCGTGGGGGTAGCTTCCGATCAGGAAATAGGTGAGGTTGTCCGTGATCACGCTGAAGTCCATCAGCGCACCCCTCCCGGTCGCAGGAAGCGGCGGTCGTAGGCCGACACCGCCGCGCCGATGGCCAGCGACAGCGCGAGATAAATCAGCGTCGCCGCGGTAAAGGCCTCGATGCCCTTGAAGCTGTAGCTCTCGATCTGGCGCGCCTGATAGGTCAGCTCCGCCACGCCGATGGTCATGGCCAGCGACGAGTTCTTGGTGGCGTTCAGGAACTGGCCGATCAGTGGCGGTACGGTGATGCGCACCGCCTGCGGCAAAATCACGTGGCGCATCGCGCCCAAGTAGCCGAAGCCCTGGCTGCGCGCGGCCTCCATCTGCTCCCGCGGCACCGCGCGGATGCCGGAGCGGATGTCCTCGGCGATGAAGGCGGCGGTGTAGATGCTCAGCGCGATCACCGCCGCCACGAACTCGAACGGCCACTGGTTGAGCCAGTCGTTCGCGGCCTGGGGCAGGACTTCGTAGGCGCCGAAGTACCAGAAGAAGATCTGGATGACGAGCGGCGTGTTGCGGATGAATTCCAGATAGGCCGTGGCCAGCCAGCGCAGGGGCGCGACGGGGCTCAGGCGCAGCACCGCGACCACGATGCCCAGCACGAAGGCCAGCACGCAGGAGAGCGCCGCCAGCTGCAGCGTGACGATCAGGCCCTGCCACAGCCAGTCGGCGTACTGGCCGGAGGTGACCACGCTCCAGTCGAAGCTGTAGTGCACCAGCGCAGCCTTACCTGTCGGCGGAAATGACGAAATCCCGCTGCATCGGCGCCTCGGACCGGGGGCCGAACCATTTTTCGAAAATGCGCCGGGCCTCGCCGGATTTCTCCATCTCCAGCAGCGTCTGGTTCACGAAGGCCAGGAACGCGCTGTCGCCCTTGCGCATGCCCAGGCCATAGGGCTCATCCGAGATGCGCAGCGCGGAAATCTCGTAGCGGGCCCGGTCCGGCGCCTTGGCCAGGATGCCGGCGAGGATGGCCTCGTCAGTGGTCACCGCGGCGACGCGTCCCTGCCGCAGGGCAAGGAAGGCCTGAGGGTAGTCATCGAAAGAAAGAATGGTCGCCGATGGCACCGCGCGCTTGGCGTTCTGCTCGGAGGTGGAGCCCTTCGCGGTGGCAATGCGCTCGCCCTCCAGATCCTCCAGGCGCTTCACGCTGCCCTTACGCACCAGGAATTTCTGCCCGGTGAGGAAATAGGCATGGCTGAAATCGATCTGCTGCGCGCGCTCGGGGTTCTTGGTCATGGTGGCCGCAATGATGTCGATGTTGCCGGACACCAGCTGCGGGATACGGTTGGCGGAGGTCACCGGCTTCAGCTCCAGCTTCACGCCCAGCCGGTCCGCCAGCGCGCGCACGAAATCGACGTCGTAGCCGACGATGGCACGGCTGGCCGGGTCGACGTAGCCGAAGGGCGGCAGGCTGTCCTTCACGCCGGCCACCAGCACGCCTCTGTGCCTGACGTCCTCCAGCGTGCCGGCCTGGGCCACGGACAGCGCCATTGCCAGCACCAGCACCAATATCGATTTCAGCATGAGCCTCTCCTAATGCATGGGCGAAAGCACTTGTTTCAGGAATTGCCGCGCGCGCTCCTGCCGCGGCTCGCGGAAGAACTGTTCCGGCGGCGCGACTTCCACCACCCGGCCGGCGTCCATGAACACCACCCGGTCCGCCACCTCGCGTGCGAAGCCCATTTCGTGGGTCACCACCATCATGGTCATGCCCTCCGCCGCCAGATCGCCCATCACCGCCAGCACCTCGCCGATCATCTCCGGGTCGAGGGCCGAGGTGGGCTCGTCGAACAGCATGATGCGCGGCTGCATGGCCAACGCCCGGGCAATGGCCACCCGCTGCTGCTGGCCGCCGGAGAGCTGCACGGGATAGACGTCGCGCTTGTCGGCCAGCCCCACCCGCTCCAGCAGGGCCAGCGCGCGCGCTTCGGCCTCGGCCGCCGGCAGCCCGCGCACTTTGACCGGCGCCAGGGTGATGTTGCGCAGCACGCTCAGGTGGGGATACAGGTTGAACTGCTGGAACACGAAGCCGACTTCCGTGCGCAGACGGTTGAGATCGGTGCCGGGCGCGTGCACGTCGCGGCCCTCCACCATCACCCGCCCGCGGTCGATGGGTTCCAGCCGGTTCACCGCGCGTACCAGGGTCGACTTGCCGCTGCCGGAGGGGCCGCACACCACGACCACCTCGCCGGCGCGCACGCTCAGGTTGATGTCGTCGAGCACGTGCAGGGGACCGAACCACTTGTGCACCTGCTCGAAGACGATCATCGGGGTGGCCGCATCCGTCATGGCGCAAAGTATAACAGGCACGCTTCGCGCGCTTTTGCGCGGCGCCACCGGCGTGGCATATCATGGAATCGCATATGAACGCGCCCGCCTCCCCCCAACCGGTCTTCGTCGCCCGCGGCCTGACCAAGACCTACCGCATGGGCGAAGTCGAAGTGCCGGCCCTGCGCGGCATCGACCTCGAACTCTACCGGGGCGAGCTGGTCGTCCTTCTCGGTCCCTCCGGCAGCGGCAAGTCCACCCTGCTCAACATCCTTGGCGGCCTCGACGTGCCCAGCAGCGGCGAGGTCTGGTATCTCGACCACAAGCTCACCGGTGCCACCGAGGCCGACCTCACCCGCTTCCGGCGTGAGCACGTGGGCTTCGTGTTCCAGTTCTACAACCTCATCCCCAGTCTGACCGCGCGCGAGAACGTGGCCGCCGTCACCGAGATTTCCGCGGCGCCGATGCGGCCCGAGGAGGCGCTGCGCCTGGTCGGACTCGGGGAGCGCTTCGATCACTTCCCCGCCCAACTCTCCGGCGGGGAGCAGCAGCGGGTGGCGATCGCCCGCGCCATCGCCAAGAATCCGGACGTGCTGCTGTGCGACGAACCCACCGGCGCGCTCGACTCGCAAACCGGCGTGGTGGTGCTGGAAGCCCTGGAAAAAGTCAACCGGGAGCTGGGCACGCTCACCGTGCTCATCACCCACAACGTGGGCATCGCGGCCATGGCGGACCGGGTGATCCGCCTGTCCGACGGGCGCATCGCCGAGGTCCGCGCCAATCCCGCGAAAAAGCCGGCGCACGACCTGTCTTGGTAGACCATGCGCGCCCTCGACCGCAAGCTGCTCCGCGACCTGTGGCACATGCGCGGCCAGGTGCTGGCCATCGCCGCGGTGATCATGGGCGGCGTGGCGACGCTGGTCATGTCGCTCTCGACCTACGATTCCCTGGTCACCACCCGCGACCGCTTCTACCGCGAATACCGCTTCGCCGACGTGTTCGCCAATCTCAAGCGCGCGCCGGAACCGGTCGCGGACCGGCTGCGGGCCATTCCCGGCGTCGAGCAGCTGGAGACGCGGGTGGTCGCCGGGGTCAAGCTGGAGGTGGAAGGCTTCAGCGACCCCATAACCGGCATGCTGCTGTCGGTGCCGGACAGCGGCGAGCCGCTGCTCAATGCCCTGCACCTGAAGCGCGGCCGCATGGTGCAGCCTTACAGCAGCGACGAGGTGGTGCTGTCGGATACCTTCGCCGATGCCCACCACTTCGAGCCGGGGGACAGGCTCGCGGCCATCATCAACGGCAAGCGCAAGGCGCTCACCGTGGTCGGCGTGGCGGTGTCGCCGGAATACGTCTACCAGATCGCGCCCGGAGCCATGTTTCCGGATTTCAAGCGCTACGGCGTGCTGTGGATGGGGCGCAACGCACTGGCCGCCGCCTACGACATGGAAGGCGCCTTCAACAATGTGACGCTGACCCTGGCGCGCGGCGCCAACGCGCAGGACGTGATCGACCGCGTCGACGCCATCCTCGGCCCCTATGGCTGCACCGGCGCCTACGGGCGCAAGGACCAGTTCTCCAACCGCTTCCTGTCGGAGGAGCTCAAGCAGCTGCAGACCACGGCGACCGTCTTCCCCGCCATCTTCCTCGGGGTCGCGGCCTTCCTGCTCAACGTGGTGATCAGCCGCCTCATCGCCCTGCAGCGCGAGCAGATCGCGATCCTGAAGGCCTTCGGCTACACCGATACCGCCGTCGGCTGGCACTACGTGAAGCTGGTGATGCTGGTGGTCGTGCTCGGCGTGGCCGCCGGGGCGGGACTGGGCGCCTGGTTCGGGCAGGGCCTGTCCAATGTCTACATGGAAACCACCTTCCGCTTTCCCTATCTCGACTACCGGCTCAATCCCGGCGTCGTGCTCATTGCGCTGCTGATCAGTACGGTCGCCGCCGTCAGCGGCACGCTGTTTTCCGTCTTCAGAGCCGCGCGCCTCGCGCCGGCCGAGGGTATGCGACCCGAGACGCCCACGGCCTATCGCGCCACCATCCTGGAACGCCTCGGCCTGCAGCGCTGGCTCGCCGCCCCGTCGCGCATGATCCTGCGCCACATCGAGCGGCGGCCGGTCAAATCCCTGCTCACCGTGCTCGGCATCGCCTGTGCCGGGGGGCTGATGATGGTGGGCAACTACCAGAAAGGCGCCATCGACTTCATGGTGGACGTGCAGTTCCGCCAGGCCTCGCGCGAGGATCTGGCGCTGACCTTCATCGAACCCACCTCGGGCAGGGTGTTGCACGAGCTCGCGGCGCTGCCGGGCGTGCGTCACGTCGAGGGCTTCCGCGACGTGGCGGCCATCCTGCGCTTCCGGAACTATCATCATCGCGCCGCGCTCTACGGCATCCAGCCGGAAGGCCAGCTGCACCGCTCCCTCGACCGCAAGCTGCATCCGGTGCAGGTCCCGCCGGGCGGCGTGGTGCTGACCGATCACCTCGCCACCAACATCCTGCACGTCGAGCCCGGCGACATGCTCACGGTCGAAGTGCTGGAGGGGGACCGCCGCACGATACAGGTTCCGGTGCTGGGCATCACCAAGCAGTTCCTCGGCGTGTCGGCCTACATGCAGCAGGCGTCCCTCAACGCCCTGCTCGGCGAGGGCAACGTGGTCTCCGGCGCCTACCTGTCCATCGAGCCGGGCGCGGAGGCAGCGGTCTACGCCAAGCTCCACGAGCGGCCACGGGTGCTGGGGATGGTCGCCAATGCATCGGCGGTGCGCAGCTTCTACGCCACCATCGGCGAGTTCGTGCTGTTCTACAACATGGTGGCGACGCTGCTCGCCGGCGCCATCGGCTTCGGCGTCGTGTACAACAGCGCGCGCATCGCGCTGTCGGAGCGGGGCCGCGAACTCGCGAGCCTGCGCGTGCTGGGCTTCACCCAGGGCGAGATCGCCTATATCCTGCTGGGCGAGCTGGCCGTGCTGACGCTCGCCGCGATCCCGATCGGAATGCTCGTCGGGGTCGGCCTGGTCGGCATCCTGGTGGTGGCCTTCAAGAGCGACCTGTACCGCCTGCCGCTGATCCTCACTCCGGAAAATTACGCGATGGGGGCCAGCGTCATCGTCGTCTCGGCGCTGATTTCGGGCTGGATCGTCTGGCGCCGGCTGGGCAGACTGGACCTGGTGGCGGTGCTCAAGACACGGGAATGAACTTCAAGACAGACATGCAATCACGCACACGCATCGGCATCACCCTGCTCGCGCTCGCCGTCGCCGGTGGGCTGGCCTACGGCTTCCTCCCGCGCCCGGTGCCCGTCGACGTGGCCGCGGTAACCCGCGGGCCGCTGGACGTGACGGTGGAAGAGGAAGGCAAGACGCGGGTCATGGACCGCTACGTCATTTCGGCGCCGATGACCGGCTACGCGCGCCGCATCGACCTGCATGTGGGCGATGCGGTCAAGGCCGGGCAGGTGCTGGCGGTGATCGAACCCGCCCGCTCCGCCGCCCTCGATCCGCGCGCCCGGGCCCAGGCGGCGGCCCAGGTGAAGGCGGCCGAGGCATCCCTCGCCGCGGCCCAGGAGAACGCCCGTGCCGCGGCGGCCCAGGC
>CAYUJV010000052.1:13178-20197 GCA_964445085.1 uncultured Burkholderiales bacterium | reverse complement strand
AAATCGAAGCCGACCAGGGCGGCGTGATCAAGGCCATCCTGGTGGAAAACGGCCAGCCGGTCGAATACGGCGAGCCGCTGTTTATTATCGGTTAAGACCTTAACCACAGAGGCACAGAGACACAGAGAAAGGCGAGACATGTTCTTGCCGAACGCTCAAACGACTCTGTGCCTCTGTGTCTCTGTGGTGGACTAAAGGCTTTCCCATGTTCGAAAAAATCCTCATCGCCAACCGCGGCGAAATCGCCCTGCGCGTGCAGCGCGCCTGTCGCGAGATGGGCATCAAGACCGTCGCGGTGCACTCCGAGGCGGACTCCGACGCCAAGTACGTCAAGCTCGCCGACGAATCGGTGTGCATCGGGCCGGCCCCGTCCAACCTGAGCTACCTCAACGTGCCGGCCATCATCGCCGCGGCGGAGGTGACCGATGCCGAGGCGATCCATCCCGGCTACGGCTTCCTGTCGGAGAACGCCGACTTCGCCGAGCGCGTCGAATCCAGCGGCTTCGTCTTCATCGGCCCGCGGCCGGAGTCCATTCGCCTCATGGGCGACAAGGTCAATGCCAAGCGCGCGATGATCGAATCCAATGTGCCTTGCGTGCCGGGCTCCGAAGGCGCGCTGCCGGACGATCCGGACGAGATCCTGCGCATCGCGAAGGAGGTCGGCTATCCGGTGATCATCAAGGCCGCCGGCGGCGGCGGCGGGCGCGGCATGCGCGTGGTGCACACCGAGGCCAACCTGCTCAACTCGGTGACCATGACCAAGACCGAGGCGCAGTCGGCCTTCGGCAATCCGGAAGTGTACATGGAGCGGTTTCTGCAGAACCCGCGCCACATCGAGATTCAGGTCCTGGCCGACGAGCACGGCAACGCCATCTACCTCGGCGAGCGCGACTGCTCCATGCAGCGCCGTCACCAGAAGATCATCGAGGAGGCGCCGGCGCCGCTGCTCGACACCAAGCTGCGCGACAAGATCGGCGAGCGCTGCGCCGCCGCCTGCCGCAAGATCGGCTATCGCGGCGCGGGCACCTTCGAATTCCTGTACGAGGACGGCGAGTTCTTCTTCATCGAGATGAACACCCGCGTGCAGGTGGAGCATCCGGTGACCGAGCTCATCACCGGCGTGGACATCATCCAGGAGCAGATCCGCATCGCCGCCGGCGAACCGCTGCGCTACCGGCAGAAGGACATCAAGTTCCGCGGCCACGCGGTGGAGTGCCGCATCAATGCGGAAGATCCCTATACCTTCGTGCCGTCCCCCGGCCGCATCACCCAGTACCATGCCGCGGGCGGCCCCGGCATTCGCGTCGACTCGCACGTCTATCAGAACTACTACGTGCCGCCGCACTACGATTCCATGATCGGCAAGCTCATCGCCTACGGCGACACCCGCGAGCAGGCCATCGCGCGCATGCGCGTGGCCCTGTCGGAAATGATCGTGGAAGGCGTGAAGACCAACATCCCGCTGCATCAGGACCTGATGAACGACAAGGTCTTCCTCGACGGCGGCGCGAGCATCCACTACCTGACCCACAAGCTCGACGCGCTCAAGCAGAAGAGCTGACCCGGGCCGAACCATGGCCTGGCAGCTCCTCAAGATCCCCGCCGACGAAAAGACTGCCGCGCTGCTGAGCGACGCGCTGATGGACCTCGGCGCGCTGTCGGCGGGCATCGAGGACGCCCACGCGGGCACGGCCGAGGAGCAGCCCATCTTCGGCGAGCCGGGCATGGTGCCCGCGGATGCCGGGCCACAGGTGTGGCACGACAGCCTGGTCACCGCGCTGTTCGATGCGGACGTCGACCTTGCTCCCATCCTCGCGGCCGCCGCCAGCCGCGCCGGGCTGGCTGCGGTGCCCGCCCACAGCGTGGAAGCGCTGCAAGAGCAGGACTGGGTGCGCCTCACCCAATCCCAGTTCGAGCCGATCCGCATTTCCTCCCGCCTGTGGATCGTCCCCTCCTGGCACGAGTCGCCGGACCCGGACGCGATCAACCTCGAGCTCGACCCTGGCCTTGCGTTCGGCACCGGCAGCCATCCCACCACGCGCCTGTGCCTGCAGTGGCTCGACGACAACCTGCGCGGCGGCGAATCCGTGCTCGATTACGGCTGCGGTTCCGGCATCCTGGCCATCGCGGCGAAGAAGCTCGGGGCGGGCGATGTGGTGGGCATCGACATCGATCCGCAGGCGGTGCAGGCCTCCCGCGACAACGCCGAGCGCAATGGCGCGGCCATCCACTTTGCTTTGCCGGACGCGGCGCCTCGGGCACAATATGATGTCGTGATCGCCAACATCCTCTCCAATCCGCTGCGCGTGCTCGCGCCGGCCCTCGCCGCCTCGGTGCGGCCGGGCGGCCGCATCGTGCTCTCTGGCGTGCTCGCCGAGCAGGCGGAGGAAATGAACGCGCTCTATGGCGAATGGTTCGACATGGCACCCCCCCGCACCGACGAAGGCTGGGCGCGGCTCACCGGCGTGAAGCGGCCGGACTGAGCGCGCCATGAGCGGCATGCAGACCACCTGCCCCTCCTGCCACGCGGTGTTCCGCGTCACGCCGGAGCAGCTCGAGGTGCGCGCCGGCAAGGTGCGCTGCGGCAAGTGCGCCTTCGTGTTCAACGCCTACGACACCCTGGTCACCCCGATCGAGACCGTCAGCCTCATCCCGCCGCCGGCGGAGGAGGAAGGCGAGCTCGAATGGAAGCCCGAGTGGAAGCCGGTGGTCGAGGAGCGCCGGGAAGCGCGAGCCGAGGAGCGGAACGAGGAGCATGTGCTCGAGGCCGGGATCGTCGAGGAGCACATCACGCTCCAGCCGGCGCCGCCGACGGTGGCCGAGCCGTTCACGGAGACCTTCACCGAATCCTTCCCGCTCCCGACCGACGAGCAGATCGACCGGGAAACGGAGGAGATCAACCGCCGCATCGCCGAAACCGAATTCCCGGAGGTGGTGCGCGAACGCAAGCGGCGCAAGGAAGGGCCAAGCAGCGAGCCCGCCGCCAAGAGCAAGCTCGAAATCACGCCCGACCTGCAGGAGAAGCTGCAGGGGCTGCAGGAGGAACTGGCCAGCAACGAGCAGCGCGCGCGCTGGCGCACCGTGGGCTGGTCCATCGGCGCCCTGGTTCTTGCGCTGCTGCTGGCAGGCCAGGGTGCCTGGTTCAAGCGCGACTGGCTCGCCGCCCATTATCCGCAAACCAGGCCCGCGCTGGAGATGCTGTGCAGCGTGCTGCAGTGCCGCATCTCATTGCCCGCCGATGCGGAGCGCATCAAACTCGAATCCTCCGACCTGCAGACCGACCCCGACCACGCCAATACCGTCATCCTCACCGCCAGCCTGCGCAACCTCGCACCCTATCCCCAGGCCTACCCCAACCTGGAACTGACCCTCACCGACGCCAACAACCAGCCCCTCGCGCGCCGGCAGTTCGCGCCGAAGGACTACCTGCCGCGGCAGGCGAACATCGAAAGCGGCATGCCGAGCAATGAGGAGGTGGCGATCCGGCTGCCGCTGGAATTGGTGGGCTTGAATGCGGTGGGCTACAAGTTGTTCGTCTACTACCCGTGAGCTGATCGCGTCCCGCGGGCGCGTACGGGGCCGGGCTTCCTCCGCCAGGGGCGGCTCGTCTCCGTGCTATCATCCGCCCCCACCATGCGGATTCGCCATCTCCAACAACGCCTGCGTGACCTGGGCGCCGCCCCTTGCCATGAGGCGCGCGTGCTGCGGGCCTGGGTGCAGGGGAGCTCCCTCGACACCGCGCGCCGGCGCGCGGAGGACTTTCTGCCCCTGGCCTTGCGCGCTGCCCTGCCCGTGCTCTTTGCCGAGTGGCAGGGGCTGACGCGCCTGCATTCCGAGCACCCCGGCGCGGATGGCTCGGCACGCCTGCTGCTGGAGCTCGCCGACGGCCAGACGGTGGAAAGCGTGCTGCTCCCCCGCGACGGCGTCTGCGTCTCCACCCAGGTCGGCTGCGCCGTGGGCTGCGTGTTCTGCATGACCGGCAAAAGCGGCCTGCTGCGCCAGCTCGGCAGCGCCGAGATCGTGGCGCAGGTGGTGCTGGCGCGCAGCCGCCGCCCCGTGAAAAAGGTGGTGTTCATGGGCATGGGCGAGCCGGCCCACAATCTGGACAACGTGCTGGAGGCCATCGACCTGCTCGGCACGGCCGGCGGCATCGGCCACAAGAATCTGGTTTTTTCCACGGTAGGGGATTACCGCGTGTTCGAGCGGCTGCCGCAACACACGGTGAAAGCCGCGCTGGCGCTTTCCCTGCACAGCACCGACGCCGCCCTGCGCCGACGCCTGCTCCCCAAGGCGCCGAACATTTCGCCGGCCGAACTGGCGGAACTGGGCGAGGCCTACGCCCGCCGCACCGGCTATCCGATCCAGTATCAGTGGACGCTGCTGGAAGGAATCAACGACACCGATGCCGAGCTGGACGGCATCGCGCGCCTGCTGGCCGGCAAATACGCGGTGATGAACTTCATCCCCTATAACGCGGTCGACGCCTCTGCCTACCGGCGCCCGAGTTGGGAGCGCGCGGCCGAGATGGCGCGCAGCCTGCACCGGCGCGGCATCCGCACCACGCGGCGCCGCGCCGCGGGGCAGGATGTGGAGGGCGGGTGCGGGCAGCTCAGGGCCCGGGCGGTGGGCGAGGCGACGGTCGCGCTGGCCGTGCATGGTGTCGCGGGAGCCGCGGCCAAGATAATGTGAACATGGGAGCCGCCCCGGCAAGGACCGGTCGTTCTGACCGTCCGCGCAACAGCGACCTGCGGCATCAGTTTGGATCGCCGGCCGCGGTTGCTGCATGATACGTTCACGGGGCCTCTTCGGTCCGGGGCAGGTGGGTTGGGCCATTCACCGCAGGAGGTCGCCATGAATCTCGTATCGCTGTTTGCCATGCCGGGCCTGTGGCGCAATACCGCCACGCTGGAATTTTCCAAGCTCACCGAGCAGCAACTGCTTGCGCTGGCCATCTCGCTCGAAGAAGACGATGCACGCATCTACAGCCAGTATGCGCAGGCCGTGCAGGCGGACTATCCCGACACGGCGGCGCTGTTTCGCGCCATGGCGGCGGAAGAGAACACCCACCGCCACCGTCTGCTGGAGCTCTACCGCACGCGCTTCGGCGACTCCATTCCGCTGATCCGGCGCCAGGATGTGCGCGGCTTCATCGAGCGCAAGCCGGTTTGGCTGATCCAGCCGATCGACCTGGAAAAACTCCGGGCCCAGGCGGAAGTGATGGAGGCGGAATCGCGCATGTTCTACGCCAAGGCGGCGCGCCATGCCACGGACACCGGCACCCGCCAGCTGCTGGGCGACCTTGCCGCTGCCGAGGCGCGGCACGAGCGGAAGGCGGAAGCGCTGGGCAACAAGTTCATCACCCCGCAGGCCATTCGCGCGGAGCATGAAACGCAGCGGCGCAGCTTCGTGCTGCGGTTCATCCAGCCCGGACTCGCCGGGCTGATGGACGGATCGGTGTCCACCCTGGCGCCGCTGTTCGCCGCGGCGTTCGCCACCCACGACACCTGGGCCACGTTTCTCGTCGGCCTGGCCGCCGCGGTCGGCGCCGGCATCAGCATGGCGTTTGCCGAAGCCATGTCCGACGACGGCTCACTCACCGGGCGCGGCAACCCGTGGCTGCGCGGCAGCGTCACCGGCGTGATGACGGCGCTGGGCGGGCTGGGCCACACGCTGCCCTATCTCATTCCGAATTTTCACCTTGCCACCATGCTCGCCTTCCTCGTCGTCGGCATCGAGCTCATCGTCATCGCCTGGGTGCGCAAGCGGTATATGGACACGCCCTTCGGCCTGGCCGTGGTGCAGGTGGTGATCGGCGGCCTCCTCGTGTTCGGCACGGGCATCCTGATCGGCAGCGCCTGACGCTCCCCGGGAAACTCGGCACGAAGCCCGGGCCGGTCAGTCGGCGAACTGCAGGGCCGCCAGCCGCGCATACAGCCCGCCCTGGGTGCGCAGTGCCTCCGGCGTGCCGGTTTCCACGATGCGTCCCTTGTCCAGCACCACGACCCGATCGACCTTCTGCACCGTCGCCAGCCGATGGGCGATGACCAGCGTGGTGCGCCCTCGCATGGCGGCGCTGAGGCCCTTCTGCACCAGGATTTCCGATTCCGCATCGAGGGCGCTGGTGGCTTCGTCGAGCAGCAGCAGGGGCGCGCCCTTGAGGATGGCGCGCGCAATCGCGATGCGCTGGCGCTGGCCGCCGGACAGGCGGGTGCCGCGCTCGCCGAGGAAGGTCTGGTAGCCCTCTGGCAGGCGCTGGATGAACTCATCCGCCAGTGCCGCCCGGGACGCCTGCATCACTTCTTCATCGCTGGCCCCGGGGCGGCCGTAGCGGATGTTCTCGAGGGCGCTGGCCGAGAAGATCACCGGATCCTGCGGCACGATGGCGACCGCCTGGCGCAGGTCGTGCAGGCTTAGCTGGCGGATGTCCTGGCCGTTGAGCCGGATGCAGCCTTCGGACACTTCGTAGTAGCGCAGCAGCACGTGGAACAGGCTGGTCTTGCCGGCGCCGGAGGGCCCGACCAGGGCGACGCTTTCGCCCGGCGCGACTTCCAGGCAGATGTCGTCCAGGGCCCGCGTCTGCGGGCGTGCCGGGTAGCAGAAGCTCACGTGCTCGAAGCTGACGGCGGCCCGCTCCGGCTGCGCCGGTGCCTGCGGCGTGGCCGCCTCGCGGATGGCCGAGTCGGCGTGCAACAGGTCCAGCAGCCGTTCCGTCGCGCCGGCGGCGCGCATCACGTCGCCCCACACTTCCGCCATGGTGCCGACGCCGCCGGCCACCAGCGCCGCGTACAGAACGAAGGACGCCAGCTGGCCGCCGGTGAGGGTGCCGTCGTGCACCTGGCGCGCGCCGATCCACAGCACGAAGATGATGGTTCCCATCACCGCGGTGATGATCAATGCCGTCAGCGCCGCGCGCACGCGCGTGCGCCGGATGGCGGTGGTGAAGCTCGTTTCCGTGCGCTCGGCAAAGCGCCGGGCTTCCTGCTGCTCCTGCGTATAGGCCTGCACCGTGGGCATGGCGT
>CAYUJV010000052.1:0-13167 GCA_964445085.1 uncultured Burkholderiales bacterium | reverse complement strand
AGGATTTCGCCGGCCAGCGCCGAGGCGTCGGCGATCCGGTCCTGGGACTCCCGCGACAGCTTCTTCACCTTGCGCCCGATGGCGAGGATGGGCAGCGTGAGCAGGATCAACAGGCCCAGGATCAGCGAGAACAGATGCAGGCTGGTGACCGCCAGCATGATCATGCCGCCGATGAACTGGAACAGGCTGCGCAGACCCATGGAGACGGAGCTGCCGACCACGGTCTGGATCAGGGTCGTGTCGCCGGTGAGCCGGGACAGCACCTCCCCCGTCTGCAGGGTCTCGAAGAATTGCGGCGACTGGGACAGCACGCGCGCATAGACGGCGTTGCGCAAGTCCGCGGTCACCCGTTCGCCCACCCACGACACCGTGTAATAACGTGCCGACACGGCGAGGGCCCAGAAGGCCGCCATGCCGAACAGGGCGATGAAGTGCCCGTTCAGACTCAAGGCCCCGAGCAGGCCGCGGCTGGCCTGCGCCCGGTCGCCGAAGCCGAAATCGATGAGGTCGCGAAACGCCAGCGGCACCAGCAGAATGGTGGCGGACCCCAGGCAAAGCAGGACGAAGGCCAGCGCGATGCGCCCGCGATAGGGCCGCAGAAAGGGCCACAGGCCTGTCAACGCGGAGAGCGCTCGTGGGCTGGTGGCCGGGGATGGGGTGGCGGGGGGCATGGGGAATTATCGTTCATCTGCGGCCGCCCCGGCGTGAGGCGGGGGGCGCTGCGCCGGCCGGGCGGCCGCGCTGCGCGACTATCGCACCGCGGTCATGGCGCCGACCTGGGTCGCATACCAGAACACGCCCTGATCGAGCGTGTCGTAGCCGACGTTCAGCCCCCGGAGCGCATAAGTGCGCAGTTCCTTCCCCCCGAGTTCCCAGCTCGAGCGGATGAGCACCGCAGACGGCGCCGGGCTCGGCCCGTCCGGGACGATGAGCTGGTAGTACGGCCGGGCCAGCAGCGGCTTCTGGTCGAGGGTCCAGCCGCGCAGGCCGTGGAACTTGTGCCAGGCTTGCAGCACCAGCTTGCGCGCCAGTTCACGGTCTTCGCGGCTGTTGGTCAGCTTGGCATGGGCGAGCAGGCCCTGGCTCACATAGGCGTAGTCGTCCAGGTCGGCCGGCCCCAGCAGCTGGCCTGCGGCCTCGCCCTTGAGCAGGCCTTGGGCGGTGATCAGCCTGCCCACGAGGAAGTCGCGCAGCTTGTCCGCGGCCGGGCGGTAGCGCGGCTCCAGTGCGGCCGCCTGCGACAGCGCGCTGAGCGCGAGGCCGTTGAGGCCGGCGAGCAGCTTGTGGTCCTTGGGCAGGACGCGCGTGGCGCGCTCGGCCTTCAGCGTTGCATAGATCGCCTGCAAGCGCGCGGCCTCGTCGGCGCTGGGGCGGGTCTTGTGCATGGGCAGGTGGCCGAGCTCGGACTCCGCCGGCTCATCCAGGCGCCAGATCCGTGCCGCCAGCGCGTAGTCTTCCGGCGTCAGCAGGCGCTGCAATTGCTCCTTGTCCCAGAGGTAGACCCCGCCTTCGCGGTTCTGCTTGTCGATGGCGGAGGTGCTGGTGATGAAGGCGCCGCGCGCCGCATCGCGCATCTCGGCCAGCATGAAGTCCAGGGTGTCGAAGGCGACACGCCGGTAGTCCGCGCGGTCGAAGGCGCGTGCCGCGTCGAGGTAAAGCGCGGCGAGCTGGGCGTTGTCGTAGAGCATCTTCTCGTAGTGCGGGGTGTGCCAGTCCGGATCCACGGTGTAGCGGAAGAAGCCGCCGCCGACGTGATCGTACAGCCCCAGCTGCGCCATCTGGTCCAGGGTGAGCTTGAGGAAATCGGCGAGCTTGGGGTTGGGCTCCTGCACCTGTGCATCGAGGAGCGCCGCCAGCTGGGGATATTGCGGGAACTTGTTGGCGGCGCCGAAGCCGCCGCGGAACAGATCGGCATTGTGCAGGGCCTCCAGCACGAGGCGCTTGCGGTAGAGCGCGCCGATCTCCGGCGCGAAGCGGGCTTCGGCTTCCTTGGTCGGCGCCGGCGGCGTCGTCACCGCGTCGCGCGCGAGCTTCGCCAGCTGCGGGCCGTCCCTGCGCCAACGCTCGGCGAGCCGGGTCAGGGTCTGCAGGAAGTCCTGCGGCGGCGCGTAGAGCAGGGCCAGCAGCGGATAGCCTTCGGGCGTGATGAAGACGTTGAGCGGCCAGCCCGACTGCCCGCGCGTGGCCTCGGCGAAGGCCTGCATCTCCGCATCGAGGGCGCCGCCGAGTTCGCGGTCCACCTTCACCGGGATGAAGTTTTCATTGAGCACCTTGGCGATTTCCGGATTCTGGTAGCTCTCGCGCTGCATCACGTGGCACCAGTGGCAGGAGAAGTAGCCGATGGACACGAACAGCAGCTTGTTCTCGCGCCTTGCACGGGCGACGGTGTCGGCGTTCCACTCCTGCCAGGCGGTGGGGTCGCCGCCATGCAGCGCGAGATAGGGCGAGGGGTTGTGTTGGAGCTGGTTTTCCAGCGCGAAAGCCGGGGCGGCGAGGAGAAGGGTCAGAAGCAGCAGGAGGATGCGCATGGGTGACCCCTCGGTCGGTTGGGATTACCGCTGCTTCTCTTCCGTTTCGACCCGGTCGAACTCGGCGTCCATCTCGGCCTCGGACATGGGCGCATAGTGCTCTTCCGGGGACGCTTCCGGCTTCGGTTTGCTGATGATGCTGGCGACGAGGATGCCCAGCTCATACAGCAGCCACAGCGGCATCGCCAGCATGAACTGCGACACGACGTCCGGCGGCGTGAAAATCGCGCCGATGACGAAGGCGCCGACGATCACGTAGGGCCGGCTCTCCTTGAGCTTTTCCACGCTCACCCAGCCGATCTTCACCAACAGCACCACCGCCACCGGCACCTCGAAGGTGATGCCGAAGGCCATGAACATGGTGATGACGAAGTCCAGATACTTGCCGATGTCCGTCATCACCGCCACGCCTTCGGGCGCGACCTTGGTGATGAAGCCGAACACCACCGGGAACACGATGAAGTAGGCAAAGGCCATGCCGGCAAAGAACAGCAGCGTACTCGACACCAGCAATGGCAGGGCGAAGCGCTTTTCGTGCGCGTACAGGCCGGGGGCGATGAACGACCACAGCTGGTACAGGATGTAGGGCAACGCGATGAGGAAGGCCGCCATGCCCGCCACCTTCATCGGCACGAAGAAGGGGGTGGTGACCTCGGTGGCGATCATCTGCCCGCCCTTGGGCAGGCTCGCCAGCAAGGGATGGGCGAGGAGCGTGTAGAGCTTGTTGGCGCCGGGGTAGATGAACAGGACGACGAAGATGGCGATGATCGCCAGCACGATGCGCAGCAGGCGGTCGCGGAGTTCGAGCAGGTGGGAGATGAAGCTCTGCTCGCTCATTTGCGCTCGGGCCCGGCCGGCGTCTCGCCGGGGCGCTCCCCGACCGGTTCGGTCGCATGCAGGGGCGGTTCTTCCAGCGGCAGGGGCAGCTCGAGCTGGGGTGTGGGCTCGGCTTCAGGCGCCGGCGCGGCAGCAGGCGCCGCGCGGGTGACTTCCACCGGCTTGGGCTCTTCCACGAATTCCAGGGAGGAGACCGATGCCGCTTCCGGAATCGATTTCAGGATGTGCTCGGTCTGCGCCGCTTCCTGCTTGATCGACTGCTCTACGCCGGCCATCGCATCCTTCGCTTCCTGGAAGGTGGTCTGGAGCTGCATGATCTCCTCGTTGTGCATCTCGCGCTTGACCTCGGCCTTGACGTCGGCGACGTAGCGCTGCAGCCGGCCGAACAGATGGCCGGCGGTGCGCGCCACCTTGGGCAGGCGCTCGGGGCCGAGCACGATCAGCGCGACGACGCCGATGACGAGCAGCTCGGAAAAGCCGATGTCGAACATTTTTCAGAGGCAAGTTTCAAGCTGCAAGTCACAAGCGGTCAACTTGAAACCTGCAACTTGTATCTTGAAACTTATCCGTGGGTCTTGTCCTTGACCTCGCCCTCCACGGTGGTGCCGGTGGACTGGGCGTCGAGCTGCTTGGGGGCTTCCTTGCCCTCTTCCTTCATGGCGTCCTTGAAGTTCTTCACGGCGCCACCCAGGTCGGAACCGACGTTGCGCAGCTTCTTGGTGCCGAAGATGAGCATGACGATGACCAGAACGATAAGCCAGTGCCAGATGCTGAAAGAGCCCATTTGTGAAAATCTCCTCTGCCGGTAAGTTTAGATTTTGGGGATGCGTTCGCCGCCGCCGAACACGTGCAGGTGCAGGTGGAACACCTCCTGCCCGCCGCCGCGCCCCGTGTTGATCATGGTGCGGAAGCCTGCGTCGAGCCCGTGCTCCCTGGCCAGCTTCGGCGCCAGCAGCAGCATCTTGCCGAGAATCTGCTGATGCTCGCCCGTGCAATGGGCGAGGGAGTCCACATGCGCCTTCGGGATCAGCAGCAGGTGGACCGGCGCGACGGGGTGGATGTCGTGGAACACCAGCACCTCCTCGTCCTCGTAGGCCTTCTTGCTCGGAATCTCGCCGCGCACGATCTTGCAGAAAATGCAGTCGTCCATTCTCTATTCCCGCAGTCCTAGTCCTGGGGCCGGGATGCCTTTTCGGCAATACCGGAGACCCCTTCGCGGCGCGCAAGTTCATTCAGCACGTCGTTCGGGCCCAATCCCTGCTGCGCCAGGAGCACCAGGGTATGGAACCACAGGTCGGCCACTTCGTACACCACCTGGCCCTTGTCGCCGCCCTTGGCGGCGATGATGGTCTCCGCGGCTTCCTCGCCCACCTTCTTCAGGATGCCGTCCAGGCCCTTGGCGTAGAGCTTGGCCACGTAGGAGCTTTGCGGGTCGGCGCCCTTGCGCGCTTCCAGGGTGGCCGCCAGTTTGTCCAGAATGTCGCTCATTTCCGGTAGATTTCCGCGGGGTCCTTGAGGATCGGTTCCACCGCCACCCAGTGATCGCCGTCCAGCTTCTGGAAAAAGCAGCTGTGCCGGCCGGTGTGGCAGGCGATGCCGCCGATCTGCTCCACCGTGAGCAGGATCACGTCCTCGTCGCAGTCGAGGCGGATGTCCTTCACCTTTTGCACGTGGCCGGATTCCTCACCCTTGTGCCACAGCTTCTTGCGCGAGCGGGACCAGTACACCGCCTCGCCGGTCTCGGCGGTCTTTTTCAGGGCGTCGCGGTTCATCCAGGCGAACATCAGCACCTGCCCGGTTCCCGCCTCCTGGGCGATCACCGGCACCAGGCCGTCTTCGGTCCAATTCACCTTGTTGAGCCAGCTTTCAGGCATGGGAAATCCAGAGAAAGAGCTTTATTTTACACGGGTTTGGGGGTGCCGGCGTCGCCGCCCGTCGGCCCGCCTAGAGGCGCATTTCGATGCCGTGCCGCGCCATGTATTCCTTCGCCTGGCGCACGGTGTATTCACCGAAATGGAAGATGCTGGCGGCCAGCACCGCGTCGGCATGGCCTTCCTTGACGCCGGCCACGAGGTGGTCGAGATTGCCCACGCCGCCGCTGGCGATGACCGGGATGTCCACCGCGTCGGACACGGCGCGGGTGAGGGGGATGTTGAAGCCCTGCTTGGTGCCGTCCCGGTCCATGGAGGTGAGCAGGATCTCGCCCGCGCCCAGGCTTTCGACCTGCCTGGCCCAGGCCACGGCGTCCAGGCCGGCGTTCTTGCGGCCGCCGTGGGTGAAGACTTCCCATTTGCCGGGGGCGGTCTCCTTGGCGTCGATGGCCACCACGATGCACTGGTTGCCGAAGCGCGCGGCGGCGTCGGCCACCAGCTGCGGGTTCTGCACCGCCGAGGTGTTCATCGAGACCTTGTCGGCGCCGGCGTGCAGCAGGCGCCGCACGTCGTCCACCTGGCGCACGCCGCCGCCCACGGTAAGCGGAATGAACACCTGCGACGCCACGGCCTCGATGATGTGCAGGATGATGTCGCGCTCATCCGAGCTGGCGGTGATGTCGAGAAAGGTCAACTCGTCCGCGCCCTGCTCGTCGTAGCGGCGCGCGATCTCCACCGGATCGCCGGCGTCGCGCAGATCGACGAAATTGACGCCCTTGACCACGCGGCCGGCGGTGACGTCGAGACAGGGGATGATACGTTTGGCGAGGGACATCTAACGGCTTTCACCACAGAGGCACAGAGGAAATTCCTTTGCAATGGAGTTGCCTTTGTTTTTTCTCTGTGCCTCTGTGTCTCTGTGGTTAGGTTGGGCTCAATTCGTCCGCCAGCTTCTGCGCCGCGGCGAAATCCAGCGAACCTTCGTAGATCGCGCGCCCGGTGATGGCGCCCATGATGCCTTCGGCTTCCACCGCGCACAGGGCCTTGATGTCGTCCAGGTTGGTGATGCCGCCGCTGGCGATGACCGGGATGGTCAGTTCCCGCGCCAGGCGCACGGTGGCGTCGATGTTCACGCCGGAGAGCATGCCGTCGCGGCCGATGTCGGTGTAGATCACCGCTTCCACGCCATAGCCTTCGAATTTCTTGGCCAGGTCCACCACGTCGTGGCCGGTGACCTTGGACCAGCCGTCCACCGCAACCTTGCCGTCCTTGGCGTCCAGTCCGACCATGATGTGACCGGGAAAGGCGTCGCAGGCCTCGTGCAGGAAGCCCGGATTTTTCACCGCGGCGGTGCCGATGATGACGTAGGTGATGCCGTCGTCGAGATAGCGCTCGATGGTGTCCAGGTCGCGGATGCCGCCGCCGAGCTGCACCGGGATGTCGGTGCCGACCACGTCGGTGATGGCCTTGATCGCCTTCTCGTTCACCGGCTTGCCGGCGAAGGCGCCGTTGAGGTCCACCAGATGCAGGCGTCGCGCACCCTTGTCCAGCCAGTGGCGGGCCATGGCGCCCGGATCCTCGGAAAACACCGTGGCATTTTCCATGACGCCCTGTTTGAGGCGGACGCAGTGGCCGTCCTTGAGATCGATCGCGGGAATGATGAGCATGGTGTGGTGGCTTACATGCAGGCTTGGGATTCGCAGGACGAGGCACCGGTGGCGCTGCCGTCCCACACGACGAAGTTTCCGAGCAGGGCCAAGCCGGCGGCCTGGCTTTTCTCCGGGTGGAATTGCACGGCGAAAATGTTATCGCGGGCCACTGCGCTGGTAAACGGGAACGGGTAGACCGTATAGCCCGCCACCAGGTCCGGATGGGCCGGCTCGCAATAATAGCTGTGCACGAAATAGAAGCGCGAGGCATCGCGGATGCCGGCCCACAGGGGATGCTCGTGGGCCTGGTGCACCTCGTTCCAGCCCATGTGCGGGACTTTCAGCTTTTCGCCCTTCGCGTCCACCATGGCCTCCTGCGGGAAGCGCAGCACGCGGCCGGGCAGGATGCCGAGGCCGGCGACGTTGCCTTCCTCGGAATGCTCGAACAGCATCTGCATGCCGAGGCAGATGCCGAGGAAGGGCTTGGTCCTGGCGGCCTCGATCACGGCCTGGCGCAGGCCGCGCGCTTCCAGTTCGCGCATGCAGTCGCCGGCGTGGCCCACGCCGGGGAAGACCACGCGGTCGGCTTTGGCGATGACATCCGGGTCGCTGGTGACGGCAACCGAAATTGCGGGCGCGACATGCTCCAGCGCCTTCGACACCGAGCGCAGGTTGCCCATTCCGTAATCGATGACAGCGATATCAGTCATGGTTGGAAGGCGACCAACTCTCCATAGCTTGGCGCGCCAGCAGGATGCGTTACAGCGTCCCCTTGGTCGAAGGCATGATGCCCGCCGCCCGCGGGTCGATTTCCACCGCCATGCGCAGCGCGCGGCCGAAGGCCTTGAAGATGGTCTCCGCCTGGTGATGGGCGTTGACGCCGCGGAGGTTGTCCACGTGCAGGGTCATCAGGGCGTGGTTGACGAAGCCCTGGAAAAACTCGCGGATCAGGTCCACGTCGAACTCGCCGACACGGGCGCGGGTGAAGTCCACCTCGAACACCAGGCCGGGACGACCGGACAGATCGATCACCACCCGCGACAGGGCTTCGTCCAGCGGCGCATAGGCATGGCCCATGCGGCGGATGCCCTTCTTGTCGCCGACGGCGGCGGCGAACACCTGGCCGAGGGTGATGCCCACGTCCTCCACCGTGTGGTGGGCGTCGATGTGCAGGTCGCCCTGTGCCTTCACCTCGATGTCGATCAGGCCGTGACGCGCGATCTGATCCAGCATGTGATCGAGAAAGGGCACGCCCGTGTCGAGCTTGGACTGGCCGGTGCCGTCGAGATGGATGCGCGCGCTGATCTGCGTCTCGAGGGTCTGGCGTTTGGTGGCGGCTTCGCGCATGGCTTAGAGGCTGGCTTGGATGATGGTCTGTAGGCTGGTCAGAAATTGGGTGTCTTCTTGGGGCGTTCCCACCGTGACGCGCAGGCAGTTGGCGAGCATCGGATGGGCACGACTCAGATTCTTGATCAGAACGCCTTTTTGTTTCAAGCCTTCGAAGGTGCGATCCGCGTCCGAAACGCGGAACAGAATGAAATTCGCATCGCTGGGGTAGGCCGTCACCCCCGGCATCGCGGCCAGCTCCGCCGCCACGCGGGAGCGCTCGCTGCGGATCGCCGCCGCCTGCTCCTCCAGCACGTCGGCCGCGGCGAGCACTCGCTCCGCGACCAGCTGCGTCAATACGTTCACATTATACGGCAAGCGCAGCTTGTCCAGTTCCGCCAGCCAGGCCGGGCGGCCCACCAGGAAACCCAGGCGCAGGCCGGCCAGGCCGAGCTTGGACAGGGTGCGCATGACGACCAGGTTCGGATACTGCCCCAGCTGGCCCAAATAGCTCTTCTGCGCGAACACGTGGTAGGCCTCGTCCATCACCACCAGCCCCGGCGCGGCGTCGAGGATGCGCGCAAGCTGCGCCGCGTCGAACAGGTTGCCGGTGGGGTTGTTGGGGTAGGCGATGAAGACCAGCGCCGGCTGGTAGCGCGCGATGGCGGCCAGGGTGGCGTCCACGTCCAGCGTGAAGTCGGGCTTGAGGGGCACGCCGACGTAATTCACGCCGGTGAAGGCCGCGATCATCCTGTACATCACGAAGGACGGTTCCAGCCCGAGGATGGTCGCGCCCGGCCTGGCGATGGCCATGGCGAGGATCTGGATGATCTCGTCCGAGCCGTTGCCGAGCAAAATGTCCATGTCGTCCGGGACGCCCTGGCTTGCACGCAGCCGCGCCTTCAGCTTGCCGCAGGCGGCATCCGGATAGCGGTTGATCTCAGCATTGGCTGCGAGCTGCGCGATCTCCGCGCGCAGCGCATCCGGCAGGCAATAGGGATTCTCCATCGCGTCCAGCTTCACGTAGCCGGAGGCATCGGGCACGTGGTAGGCCGAAAGCGCGCGGATTTCCTCGCGGATGAGTTGGTCGGGGGTCAAAGGCATGACTTTTCACCACAGAGGCACAGAGACACAGAGAGGGCCTTCCGATTTTTGATTTTCTCTGTGTCTCTGTGCCTCTGTGGTGCAAGGGTTTATCGATGAGTAATCCGATACTCCGCCGACTTGGCATGCGCCTGCAGCCCCTCGCCATAGGCCAGGGTCGCGGCGATCTTGCCGAGGGTGTTCGCGCCCGCGGCCGACACCTGGATCAGGCTGCTGCGCTTCTGGAAGTCGTAGACGCCCAGGGGCGAGGAGAAGCGCGCGGTGCGCGAGGTGGGCAGCACGTGGTTGGGGCCGGCGCAGTAGTCGCCCAGGGCCTCGCAGGTGCTGCGCCCCATGAAGATGGCGCCGGCGTGCCGGATCTTCTTCGCCCAGATTTCCGGCTGGTCCACCGACAGCTCCAGGTGCTCGGCGGCGATCTGGTTGGCGATGGTGACGGCTTCGTCGAGATCGCGCACCTGGATCAGCGCGCCGCGGCCTTCAAGCGAGGCGGTGATGACGTCCTTGCGCGGCATCTCGGTTAGCAGCCTGTCGATGCTGGCGGCGACCTGGTCGATGAAGGCTGCATCCGGGCAGAGGAGGATGGACTGCGCCAGCTCGTCGTGCTCGGCCTGGGAGAACAGGTCCATGGCGATCCAGTCCGGGTTGGTCTTGCCGTCGCAGATCACCAGGATCTCCGACGGGCCGGCCACCATGTCGATGCCCACCACGCCGAACACGCGGCGCTTGGCGGCGGCCACATAGGCATTGCCGGGGCCGACGATCTTGTCCACCTGGGGGATGGTTTCGGTGCCATAGGCCAGGGCGCCCACGGCCTGGGCGCCGCCGATGGTGAATACCCGGTCCACGCCGCACACGGCGGCTGCCGCGAGCACCAGCTCGTTCACCACGCCGCCGGGGGTGGGCACCACCATGATCAGTTCACTCACGCCCGCGACCTTGGCTGGGATCGCGTTCATCAAGACGGACGACGGATACGCCGCCTTGCCGCCGGGCACGTACAGGCCGACGCGATCGAGCGCGGTGACCTGCTGGCCCAGCACCGTGCCGTCCGCCTCGGTGTAGCTCCAGGACTGCATCAGCTGCTTCTCGTGGTAGGCGCGCACCCGGTCGGTGGCGGCGGCGAGCGCGGCGCGGGCATCCGGCGCCAGTGCGTCGAGGGCCTGCGTGAGGCGCGCCTTGGGCATTTCCAGTGCGGCCATGGACGCCGCGTCGAGGCGATCGAATTTCCGGGTGTATTCCAGCACCGCCGCATCGCCGCGGCGCTTCACGTTGTCGAGAATCTCGGCGACGGTGGCTTCGACGGCGGCATCCTGCGCGCCCTCGAAGGCCAGGAGCTGGTCGAGCCGGGTCTTGAAATCGGCGTCGGTGGTGGAGAGGCGGCGGATGTTCAGCATGGCTTATCCCTTCACGGCCGCGGCGAACTGGTCCAGCACCGGCTGGATCTGCCCGTGCTTGAGCTTGAGCGAGGCCTGGTTCACCACCAGGCGCGAGCTGATGGGCATGATGTCTTCCACCGCCACCAGATTGTTGGCCTTGAGCGTGCCGCCGGTGGAGACGAGGTCGACGATGGCGTCCGCCATGCCCACCAGCGGCGCGAGCTCCATGGAGCCGTAGAGCTTGATTAGGTCCACGTGCACGCCCTTGCTGGCGAAGTGCTCGCGCGCGGTCTTCACGTATTTGGTGGCGACCTTGAGGCGCGCACCCTGGCGCACCTTGCCCTCGTAGTCGAAGCCCTGGGGCACGGCCACCATCATCCGGCATTTGGCGATCTTCAGGTCCAGCGGCTGGTACAGACCCGCGCCGCCGTGCTCGATCAGCACGTCCTTGCCTGCGACGCCCATGTCCGCGCCGCCATGCTGCACGTAGGTGGGCACGTCGGTGGCGCGCACGATGATCAGGCGCACGTCCGGGCGGTTGGTGCCGATGATGAGCTTGCGCGAGGATTCGGGATCTTCCGCCGGGATGATGCCGGCCGCCTTCAGCAGGGGCGTGGTTTCCTCGAAGATGCGGCCCTTGGACAGGGCGATGGTGATGCCGGACACGACAGGCTTTCGCGTAAAACGGCCATTTTACCGCAGAGCGGGGAATTCGCCTAAGACCCTGTTCGGCTTGGCGTTATTGCCGGGGTCGGCTACGGCTGGCGTGGATATTAGCCGTTGCTTATATTAGCCCCCGCTGATACGCTGCCTGACCATCAATCGACTCTCAAACAAAGAAAGAACGTCCCATGAAGAGCATGTTGAGCAGTGTGTTGTTATGTCTTGTCGCAGGCAGCGCCGTGGCGGCGCCCGCAGAAACGCAGGTGCTGGGTGTGCGCGAGGGGGTGGCCGAGCAGGTGAGCCCGATGGAGCTGCAGGACCGCTACAAGAACTTTGCGGACTACATCGCCAAAGCCGTAGGCAGGCCGACCTTGGTCGATGCCTCGCAGGAAGCGAAGACCATGCTCGCCAACATGAAGGCCGGCAAGTACGCGGTGATGTTCGTGCGTCCGGCAGGCCTTGTCGGCATGGCCCTGCGCGACAGCGATTTCACCTTGGTGGCGAGCGCGAGGGACGAACTCTACGCCGCCGTCATCGTGCCCAAGGACTCCCCCCTGAAGCGGCCCGAGGACTTGATCGGCAAGCATGTCGCGATGCCCGACCAGACCGCATTCATCACCAAGGTCGGCTTGGCCACCCTGCGCGATCAACGCATCGACGCCAGCAAGCTGAGCATCCAGTACACCCGTTATCAGGATTCCGCGGCCTATACCGTGGAACAGAAGCTGGCCGACGCGGCAGTGGTGTCTCCCCTGGTATCCAAGCCTTGGCAGCACAAAGGCGGGCGGGTGCTGCTGCGCAGCCCGAATGTGCCGTCCTGGGCGGTGGTCGCGTCTTCCAAGCTGACGCCGGGCGAGGTCGATAAATTGCGCAAGGCCCTGCTCGCGCTGGATGGCACGCCGGAAGGGCGCAAGATCCTGCAGCAGATCGGGGTGAGCGGCTTCACCACCGGCAAGCCTGAGGACTATGTGGCCTTGGCCAAGTGGATCGGCGTCTAAAGGGCGGAGACGTCAGTGCACGCGCTTGATGCGGGCGCCGAGGTGGGACAGCTTCTCTTCGATGGACTCGTAGCCGCGATCGAGGTGATAGATGCGGTCGATGAGCGTCTCGCCCTCGGCCACCAGTCCCGCGATCACCAGGCTGGCTGAGGCGCGCAGGTCGGTGGCCATGACCGTCGCGCCGGTCAGCTTCGCCACGCCTTCCACCACCGCCTGATTGCCGTCGATGCGGATGCTGGCACCGAGGCGCTGCAGCTCCACCGCGTGCATGAAGCGGTTCTCGAAGACGGTCTCACGGATGACGGCGGTGCCCCTGGCCACCGCATTGATGGCCATGAACTGCGCCTGCATGTCGGTGGGAAAGGCCGGGTAGGGTGCGGTGCGGATGGAAACGGCGTCGAGTTTCTTCGGCGCGCGCAGGGTGATGGCCTCATGGGCCGGCGACTTCTCGCTGCCGATGTCGCAGCCGGCGTCCATGAGCTTGTCGATCACGGAATCCAGATAGCTGGCTGAGGTGTTGAGCAGCCGGATCTCGCCCCCGGTCGCGGCGGCGGCGCACAGATAGGTGCCGGTCTCGATGCGGTCCGGCATGATGCGGTGCGCCGCGCCGTGCAGCCGCTCCACGCCGCGGATGCGGATCACGTCGGTTCCGGCGCCGGAAATCTGCGCGCCCATGCTCACCAGGCATTGGGCGAGATCGACCACTTCCGGCTCGCGTGCGGCGTTCTCGATCACGGTTTCGCCCGAGGCGAGGCAGGCCGCCATCATCAGGTTCTCGGTGCCGGTGACCGACACCAGGTCCATGAAGATGCGCG
>CAYUJV010000051.1:0-20423 GCA_964445085.1 uncultured Burkholderiales bacterium | reverse complement strand
GTGGTGTTCATGCACAAGGGAGTGCGCCATCGCCACACGCTGGGTATCGAGCCAACCAAGGCAAACCTGAAACATGCGTCTCGCCTTCGCAACGCCGCCATGTATGCGCTCAAGACGGGGGCCTACGACGAGTCAGAGTTTTTCCCTCATTCGCGGCAAGTCGACCAAGCCGGCACGGCAAGCAAGCGTCTCGGCGACCTGTCCGAACGGTACATGCCACTCAAGGCAGTGGACATCACTTCCGAAACACAGACCCGCTACCAGGTAGCGCTTAACGCCTGCCTCAACATCATCGGACGGAACCGTCTGGCCGACGCCCTGATCCCGGCAGACATCCAGCAATTGCGCGTGGACTTGATCGAGACGCGGGCCGTCTCGACGGTAAACCACTACCTCGCTACATTCGCGGGCTTTCTCTACTGGTGTGAACAGAACCACTTCTGCGCAGAAGGCTTGGCCAAGCACTGCACCCGCTTCACCAAGAGCAACAAGGACCCGGACCCGTTCACCTATCAGGAGTACAGCGCACTAATCACGAAGGGTTGCCTGCACCCAGTGGACGCGGCCTCAGTGACACTCGCGTTCTACACAGGCCTGCGGCCGGGCGAGTTGTGCGGGCTCGCCGTGGAAGACATTGCCGCCGATCTGAGCAAGCTGACAGTGCGGCGCTCGGTCACGCAGTCGCTCACCTTCAAAATTCCGAAGACGAACAAGGAACGGACCATCCTGCTGTTTCCGCCTGCTCAAGCTGCGCTCAAGGTGCTGATTGAAGATGCATTGACGCGCGATGCGATGGATTTGGAAGTCTGGCTGAATCGTCATGAGTCGCGCGTTGATCGCGCCCGGCTGCTTTTATCGCCGAAGACGCAGGCGCGCAAAACCAGCGTGAATGCGTGGTACGTGCCAAGCGCATGGAACACCAAATGGAGCAACTTGACCCGGCGCGCCGAGATTCGGCATCGCCCGCCTTATCAGACCCGCCACACTTACGCCTGCTGGAACCTCACCGCGCGGGGCAATCTTGCCTTCATCGCCAACCAGATGGGGCACAGTGACTACTCGATGCTCGTGAAGGTCTATGGCCGCTGGATAGATTCGGAGTCCCCCAGAGAACTGGGGCGCATCTGGCAGGGCATGAAAAAACTCGTTCAAATTGCCCCAAATTTGCCCCAATAAAAATAGTAAAAGAATATAAATAATTGATTATTATTGGCAAAGAAGACTTTACTGCGCACACGCCGATGATGCAGCAGTATCTGCGCATCAAGGCCGAGTATCCGGACATGCTGGTGTTCTACCGCATGGGCGATTTCTACGAGCTGTTCTTCGAGGACGCGGAGCGCGCCTCGCAGCTGCTCGACATCACCCTCACCACGCGCGGCGCGTCCGCCGGCCAGCCGCTCAAGATGGCTGGCGTGCCGTTTCATTCGGTGGAGCAGTACCTCGCCCGGATCGTGAAGCTCGGGCTGTCGGTCGCCATCTGCGAGCAGGTGGGCGACCCCAACACCAGCAAGGGCCCGGTGGAGCGCAAGGTCACGCGGGTGGTCACGCCCGGCACGGTCACCGATTCGGCATTGCTCGATGATCGCCAGGAAACCTATCTCATGGCGGTCTCCCGCGCGCACGGCAAGCTGGGTGCCGCGTGGCTGAGCCTCGCCGGCGGGCGCTTCGTCGTGAGCGAACTGGCCGCGGCCGAGCTGCCCGGATTGCTGGAACGCGTCCGCCCGGCGGAGCTGCTGCTGGCCGAAGGCATGCCCGAAATCGAGGCCGTTGCCCGCGCCGCGATCAAGCGCCTGCCGCCCTGGCAGTTCGATGCCGATACCGCGCAGCGGCTGCTGTGCCAGCAGTTCGCCACGCGCGACCTGTCGGGCTTCGGGGTGGACGGCATGGACGCGGCCATCGCCGCCGCCGGTGCGCTCCTGGGCTACGTCAAGCAGACGCAGCTCGCGGCGCTGCCGCATCTGGCCGGCCTCAAAGCGGAGCGGGCGAGCGCCTACGTGCTGCTCGATCCAGCCACGCGCCGCAATCTCGAACTCACCGAAACCATCCGCGGCGAGCCGGCGCCGACCCTGCTGTCGGTGCTGGACGTCACCGCCGGCGCCATGGGCGGGCGTCTGCTGCGCCACTGGCTGCATCACCCGCTGCGCGACCGCGACGAGATTCGCGGCCGGCTGGATGCGGTGTCGGCCCTCACCGCCTGCCATGCAGCCGTGCATCGCATTCTGCGCGACATCGCCGACATCGAACGCATCGTCAGCCGCATCGCGCTGCGCTCGGCGCGGCCGCGCGATCTGGCTTCGCTGCGGGACAGCCTGGCCGCGCTGCCGGAACTGCAGGCCGCCCTGGATGGCCTGGAGAGCCCGCGGCTGGCGGCGATTCGCGCCCAGACGGCGCCGCGCGGCGATCTGGTGGGATTGCTGCGGCGCGCGATCCAGGCCGAGCCGGCTGCGGTGATCCGCGACGGTGGCGTGATCGCCGACGGCTACGATGCCGAACTGGATGAACTGCGGGGAATACAAAACAACTGCGGCGAATTCTTGCTCGATCTGGAAGCGCGCGAAAAGGCGCGCACGGGGATCACCACCCTCAAGGTCGAGTTCAACAAGGTGCACGGCTTCTACATCGAGGTCACCAAGGCCCAGGCGGACAAGGTGCCGGACGACTATCGCCGGCGCCAGACGCTGAAGAATGCCGAGCGCTACATCACCCCGGAGCTGAAGGCCTTCGAGGACAAGGCGCTGTCCGCCTCCGAGCGGGCCCTGGCGCGGGAGAAGCTGCTGTACGAGGCGCTGCTGGACGCGCTGCAGCCGGCGATCCCCGGATTGCAGGTGGTGGCCCAGGCCATCGCCGAACTGGACGTGCTGTGCGCCTTCGCCGATCGCGCCATCGCCTTGGATTACGTGGCGCCGGAATTCACCGATGCCGCCAGGCTGGAAATCGTCGGCGGACGGCATCCCGTGGTGGAGCGCCAGGTGGACCAGTTCGTGGCCAATGACCTCGCGCTCTCCCGCGCGCGGCAGATGCTGCTGATCACCGGCCCCAACATGGGCGGCAAATCGACCTATATGCGCCAGGCGGCGCTCATCGTGCTGCTGGCGCACATCGGCAGCTTCGTGCCGGCGCAGCGCGCGCTGATCGGGCCGGTGGACCGCATCTTCACCCGCATCGGCGCCTCGGACGACCTGGCCTCCGGGCGCTCCACCTTCATGGTGGAAATGACCGAGACCGCCAACATCCTGCACAACGCCACGAATGAGAGCCTGGTGCTGCTGGACGAGATCGGGCGCGGCACGTCCACCTTCGATGGCCTGGCGCTGGCCTACGCGGTGGCGCGGCAGCTGGCGGAGAAGGTGGGCAGCTATGCGCTGTTCGCCACGCACTATTTCGAGCTGACGCGGCTCAGCCAGGAGCTGAAGCAGATTGCCAACGTGCATCTGTCCGCGGTGAAGCACAAGGACAGCATCGTCTTCCTGCACGCAGTGGAGGAGGGGCCGGCCAGCCAGAGCTACGGCCTGGAAGTCGCCCAGCTCGCCGGCGTGCCGGCGGCGGTGATCCAGCAGGCGCGGCGCTACCTGGTGAGCCTGGAAAACCAGAGCGTGCAGCGGGAAGGGCAGGGGGATTTGTTCGCGCCGGCGGCGGAGCCCGAGGACCATCCCGTGCTGCAGCGCATGCGCGACATCACGCCCGATGAGCTGACGCCGAAAGCGGCGCTGGATCTGTTATACGAGTTGAAGAGGATGGTGGACTGAAACGAAAAACGCCGGGCGAACCGGCGTTTTTCGGGTGGCACAGGGCGTGATCAGTGCTGATGGCCGTGGGGACCGTGCACGTGCCCGTGCTCGATTTCCTCCTGCGTCGCCGGGCGCACGTCGGTGACGGTGCAGGAGAAATGCAGCGTGCGTCCGGCGAGCGGATGGTTGCCGTCCACCACCACGGTGTCTTCGGTGACATCGGTCACGGTGTACAGAATCATCTCGTCCGAGCCTTCCGCGCCGCCTTCGAACTGCATGCCCACCTGCACGTCCTGCACCGGAAACACGCCGCGCGGCTCCACGCGCACCAGCGAGGCATCGTATTCGCCGAAGGCGTGCTCCGGCTCCAGCGCCATGTTGAGGGAATCCCCCGTGGTCTTGCCATGCAGGCTTTCCTCGACCGTCGGGAAAATGTTGTCGTAGCCGCCGTGCAGATAGCTGATCGGCTCCTTCGCTTCCTCGAGCAGGTTGCCCTGGCTGTCGGAGAGCGAGTAGGTGATGGTGACGACGGAGTTTTTTACGATTTGCATTAACGCATGTCCTTGATGAGTGCGAGCACCTCGTGGGCGTGGCCCTTGGAGTTGACGCCGTATAGCGCGTGCCGGATGGTGCCCTTCTTGTCGATGATGAAGGTGGAGCGAACGATTCCCATCTTCTTTACCCCGTCCTTCTCTTTTTCCTGCCAGACGCCGTACTTGTTGCAGACCTCGCCTTCGGTGTCGGCCAGCAAGCGCACGGCGAGGCCATGCTTGTCGCGAAATGCGGCATGGCTGATGCAGTCGTCACGGGAGACGCCGATGACCACGGTATCGAGGCCCGCCAGCTCGTCCTCGAGATCGCTGAACTCGATGGCTTCGATGGTGCACCCCGGCGTGTCGTCCTTCGGGTAGAAGTAGAGCACGACGTTCTTCCTGCCCTTGAAATCGGAGAGCTTGGTCATCTCCATGTCGGCGTCGGGAAGATCGAAACCAGGCGCTGCGTTTCCTGCTTGCAACATACTGCCCCCTGCGTGACTTGGGTGGAATTCTAAACCATTTCCAAGCTAGCACAATGACTCCTGCCGTTGGCGCCTGGCGCAAGCCGCTTCATGCGGCGAGCGGTATAATCGCGCGATGAACAAAAGCCCCCTTGGCGCACTATCGCCGCGCCAGTTCCTGGCAAGGCATTGGCAGAAAACGCCGCTTTTCATCCCGGGCGCGCTGCCGGATTTCCAGGACCTGCTGAGTCCCGGGCAGCTGATGGAACTTTCGTTGCGGGAGGATATCCAGTCGCGGCTGGTGATCGAACGCGGCGGCCAATGGACGGTCAGGCACGGGCCCTTGCGCAAGCGCGACCTGCGCGGGCTGAAAGACGAACGCTGGTCGCTGCTGGTGCAGGGGATCGACCAGATCCTGCCCGAGGGCAAGGCCCTGCTGCAGCGGTTCTCCTTCATTCCGCAGGCCCGCCTGGACGACCTGATGGTGAGCTTCGCACCGAACGGCGGCGGAGTGGGCCCCCATTTCGACTCCTACGACGTGTTCCTGCTGCAGGGCCTGGGGCACAAGCGCTGGCAGGTGAGCAGCCAGCGCGACCGTCGCCTCGTTCCGGATGCGCCGCTGCGCATCCTGCAGCACTTCCGTGCGGAGCAGGAATGGACGGTGGGCGCGGGCGACCTGCTCTACCTGCCACCGAAGTATGCCCACTACGGCACGGCGCTGGATGATTGCCTGACCTACTCCATCGGCTTCCGCGCCCCGTCCGCCCAGGAGCTGCTCGGGCAGTTTCTCATCTTCCTGGAGGAGAACCTGGAGGCCGAGGGCATGTACGAGGATCCCGATCTCACCCTGCAGCGCCACCCGGCGGAGATCGGTCCCCGGATGATAGACAAGACCCTGGGCATGCTGGCGCAGATCAAATGGAGCCGCGGCGACGTGGCCAGCTTTCTTGGTACCTACCTGACCGAGCCCAAGCCGCATGTGTATTTCGATCCGCCGGAGCGGCCGCTGTCGGCGCGACGCTTCGCCGACCTGGCCGCACGCCGCGGCGTGTGCCTGTCGCTGAAGACGCAAATGCTGTTCCATGGCGCAGCGGTCTTCGTCAACGGCGAGCGTCTGCGCGCCAGCGGGGCCGACCGCACGGCCCTGGTGCGTCTCGCGGACGAGCGGCGGCTGGATGGCATCGATCCGGAAGCGGGCGAACTCATCGACCTGCTGTACGAGTGGTATCGCGCCGGCTACCTGGAGCTCGCGCCGGCGCGGGGGAGACGCACGCATGCTTGACGACGCCCTGGAGGTTCCCGCGTCCGGTCGCTTCGGTGCCGCGTCGGAGTATCGCGCCGCCATCGATCGTCTGGTGGCGCGGGCCCGGCGCACGATTCGCGTGTTCGATCGCGAACTGGACGGCGCCGGCTTCAACGATGCGAGCCGCTTCGAGGTGTTGCGCAATTTTCTGCTCAACAGCCGCGACAATCGCCTGCAGATCGTGCTGCACGACGTCGGCCCGCTGCAGCGCGATTGCCCGCGCCTTCTGCTTCTGCTGCGCCAGTTCAGCCACGCCGTGAGCATCCATCAGACCAACCCCGAGGCACGCGGGGTGTACGACGGCATCATCCTGGCCGACGACGCGCATTATGTGCACCGTTTTCACTTCGATCATCCGCGCGGTGAATGGGTGCTGAACGACATCCCGCGCACCCAGGCCATGGCGCGGCGCTTCGAGGAGATCTGGGCCGCCTCCGCCGCGGCTCTGTCCGCGACCACGCTCGGACTGTAGTCGCATCCGGCCTCAAGCCCACGCATCCGTCAGGGTGTTGCTGGAATCCAACACCAGCAGCTAAGTCCCGGGGAGATACTGGTATTTTGGTGCGGGATTGCTATAATTCCGCGCGTCGGTCGGGGATCAAGCGTCATGAAGGCCGATTTGGTTTTTTTTGTTTGTCTTAACTTTAGCTAAAGGGAAACATAATGAAATACTCCGTCCTGCTGGCCGCTCTGCTGGCCGTTTCGCTCTCCGCTTGCGGCAAGAAAGAAGAAGCCGCCGCTCCGGCTGAAGCGCCCGCTGCTGCTGCTCCGGCTCCTGCTCCCGCTGCTCCGGCTCCTGAAGCTGCTGCTCCGGCTGCCCCGGCTGCTCCCGCTGCCGAAGGCGCTGCGCCTGCTGCTCCGGCTGCCGACGCTGCTGCTCCGGCCGCTGCTCCTGCCGCTCCCGCCGAAGAGAAGAAGTAATCTCTCTCCCAGGGAAGAAAAAGCCGGCCTTGCGCCGGCTTTTTTCTTTGCCCCTTTCCGTCGCGACCTAGGCGATATCCCGCCAGTCGAAGCCGACGTCCTGGTCGGCGATCCCGATCCACTCCAGTTCACAGCCCAGCGCCTGGGCGAGCGCCTGCTGCGCCAGCCGCGGCGTGTTGTTCTTGCGGCTGAGGTGGGCCGCGATGATGTGCTGCAGGCTGCCCGTGTCGAGCGCGCGCAGCAGGTCCGCCGCGGCGGCATTTTCGAGGTGGCCGAAGTTGCCGGCCACGCGGCGTTTCAGGGAAGGGGGATAGGGCCCGTTCGCCAGCATCGCCGCATCGTGGTTGCACTCCAGCACGAGCGCCTGGCAGCCGCTGAGCATGGCCTGGATGTGGGGCGTGCTGCATCCCGTGTCGGTCAGCATCCCCAGGCGCACGGCGCCGTCGCCGAACACGAACTGCGCCGGCTCGCGGGCATCGTGGGGGACGGGAAAGGGCTGGATGAG
This sequence comes from uncultured Burkholderiales bacterium, assembly GCA_964445085.1. GTDB lineage: Bacteria > Pseudomonadota > Gammaproteobacteria > Burkholderiales > Thiobacteraceae > Thiobacter. The sequence goes on along the minus strand of CAYUJV010000051.1, from coordinate 12,966 downwards.
GAGTCCGCCGATGGCGAACGGACTGTGGCTGTCGAACAGATGGCAGTCCGACGGCAGCTGATCCAGGTTGGCAAGGAAGGCATGGGTGCCGTGGCTGACCCACACCGGCAGGCCGAATTTGGCCGCCAGCCGGGGGACGCCGCCCACATGGTCGCTGTGCTCGTGGGTCACCAGCACCGCGTCCAGGTCGTCCGGCGCCAGGCCCAGGCGGGCGAGGCGGGATGTGGTTTCACGCAGGCCGAAGCCGCAGTCGAGCAGGACGCGCGTGCCGCCTGCCTCCACCACGAGGGCATTGCCCTCGCTGCCGCTGCCGAGACAGGCGAAGCGCATTACTTCAGTTGTTCATACAGCAAGTTGATGATCTTGCCTGCGGTTTCCGACTTGTCCGGGGTGCCGGTCTTGTCCTGCATCTTGACCAGGCTGCCGGCGGCGCTGTCACTGACCACGACGCGGAACTGTTCCGGCGCCGTCTGCTTGTCCTTGCTGCGCCAGAAGGCCAGCTTGGAGAACCAGCCCTCATCCTTCTTCTTGTCCAGGTCGGCTTCCGGGTCCACGTAGCGGACGTAGTAGATGCCCTTGGAGCGGTCGCGGTCGACCACGGTGAAGCCGACCCGGTCGAGCGCCAGCCCGACGCGGCGCCAGGCGCGATCGAAGGCGTCCTCCAGCGTCAACGTCGTTTCGCCGTCGGCGGCACGGGTGATCTTGGCGCGCTCGACCTCCTTGCTGGCGGTCAGCAGGGCCTTGCTGCGGTTTTCCTCGACGCCGAAGCGCACCATCAGCCGGCGCAGCATTTCCGCTTCCAGGCCCGGATCGGGCGGACGTGGCTCCCATACCGTCGAGTTGCCGCCGTCGCCGCCCTTGATCACCTCATACATGCCGCGATGGCTGATGTAGACCTCGGTCGTCCCCGGCTCCTTGCCCGGCTCGAGGCGGGTGCGGAACTTGTCCCGTTCGGCGGTCGAATACAGGCTGTCGAGAACCTTGCCGAGGATGTTACGGATCGGGTCCTGGGGAATCTTGGCGCGGTCCTCCGCCCAGTCGGTTTCCATGATTCCGGCTTCCGGCCGCTCGGTCTTGATGATGAAGCCCAGTTCCTGCCAGAAGTCGCGCACCACGGGCCAGACCTGCTCCGGCGTCGCCTTCACCACCAGCCAGCGTTCGCTGCCGGCGCGCTCGACTTTCACGTCGGCCAGGTTCGGCAGGAGATCGCCGGTGCCGCTCTGCGCCGCCGGGCCCTGGCGCTCCTGGTTGTAGGCGGAGAGTGTGGCGGAGCCGCGGGGGCTGACGTCCGGCACCACGTAGCGGTCATCCGGGGTCGCCGCGGTGAGGTCGGGCGGGACGTCGAGGGGCGGCACCTTGCCCGCGGACTTGTAGTCGATCTTCTTGGTTTCCAGAGTCGTCGAGCAGCCGGTCAGCGCCGCCGAGGCAGCCAGAATGGCGGCCAGCGCCAGGGAAATCGAGACCTTCATGGGTTCCATCATGCTCCGTCCTTCAGAATCGTTTGCCCGCTGGTTTAGTGTCGGCCGGGCTGCCATGGTTCACTGCGTGGGTCACTCCAGCACGCCGGCCTGGCGCATGGCGGCGCGCAAGACCTCGTGGTTGGCCGGCGAGAGCGGGGTGAGGGGCAGGCGGATGCCCGGGCCGATGAGGCCCATCTGCTCCACGCACCACTTCACCGGAATCGGGTTGGCCTCCACGAACAGCTTGTCGTGCAGGGCGAACAGTCTGGCGTTGATCGCCCGCGCTTCCTCCACCTTGCCGGCAAAGGCGGCGACGCACATGTCGTGCATCAGCCTGGGCGCGACGTTGGACGTGACCGAGATCACGCCGTGGCCACCCAGCAGCATCAGGGCGAGGCCGCTGGCGTCGTCGCCGCTGTAGATGGCGAAGTCCTTCGGCGCGCGCAGGATCAGGTCGGTGCCGCGCTGCAGGTTGCCGGTCGCGTCCTTGATGCCGACGATGTTGGGGATCTGCGCCAGCCGCAGCGCCGTGTCGTTGGCGATGTCGGAGGCGGTGCGGCCCGGCACGTTGTACAGGATCTGCGGAATGTTCACCGCTTCCGCCACGGCGCGGTAGTGGCGGTAGAGGCCTTCCTGGCCCGGCTTGTTGTAATAGGGCGCAACCAGCAGGCAGGCGTCGGCGCCGGCCTGCGCGGCGCGCTCGGTGAGTTCGATGGCCTCCTTGGTGGAGTTGGCGCCGGTGCCGGCAATGACCGGGATGCGGCCGGCGACGGTCTTCACTGCTTCCTGGATCAGCCTGGTATGCTCGTCGAAATCGACGGTGGGGGACTCGCCCGTGGTGCCGACCACCACCAGGCCGTCGGTTTGCTGGGCGATATGGAATTCGATCAGGGCGCGATACCGGTCCCAGTCGAGGCTTCCGTCCTCGTGCATGGGGGTGACAAGCGCGACCAGGCTACCTTTGATCATGTTGGCGTTTTACCGGAAAAAGCGCCATTTTACCGCAGCCGGTGCTTGGGTGGGAAACCCGGTAAAATCAAAGGAATCAAATGAAAAACGGCTGGCCACAGTCTCGGTCGAGACTGCAGTCAGCCGCTTCGCCCTGGACGCGGCCGGGAATCCCGGCTAGTCCATGTAGGTATACATGCGGTTCAGGAAGGCGTCGATGTCGACGTCGCTCAGGTCCGAGGGCATCGGGTTTTCCGCCTGCGAGATCTCGTAATGATCGAGTTCGCGGTGGATCACCTCGGCCATGGCGGGATTCCAGCCGGAAGAGAGCGCTTCCTCGTACTCCTCGACAGCATCAGCGTCGGCCGAGTCGATGGCTTCGTCCGCTTCGGTTTCACCTGAGCTCATGTCCAGTCTGATCAACATGGTCATCTCCCAAAGGCGGCGCAATCGGGGCGCCTGTTTTCAATATAGCGACCCGGCTTGCAAAAGGTTGAGGCCGGCGTAATCTTTTTCCCCACGCAGAACACGGGCAGGCAATCTCCTCATGAACGAACCGCGCAAATTTCGCACCCTGCACAAAGGCCGCGGTGCCGCCAGCAATCCGGATGGCCGCTATGAGTCCCTGCGGCGCGAGGCCTGCGACGACGGCTGGGGCAGTCTGGATACGGACCTGCCGCGGCTGCAGACGGTGCTGGGCGTGGATACCGCCAAGCGCGTCATCACCTACAACGATTCGCCGGACATTCCCTTCGACCGCTCGATCAATCCCTATCGCGGCTGCGAGCATGGCTGCGTGTACTGCTTCGCGCGGCCCACCCATGGCTATCTGGGCCTGTCGGCGGGGCAGGATTTCGAGAGCCGGCTGTTCTACAAGCCGGATGCGCCGGAGCGGCTGAAGGAGGAGCTGGGCCGGCCGAAATACGCGCCCCAGCCGATTGCGCTCGGGATCAATACGGACGGCTGGCAGCCGATGGAAAGAAAGCTGGAGCTGACGCGGCGCCTGCTCGCCATTCTGGCCGACTGCCGGCATCCGGTGTCCATCGTGACCAAGTCCGCCCTGATCGAGCGCGACCTGGACCTGCTCACGGATCTGGCGCGGGAGGATCTGGTGCACGTGTTCGTGTCGATCACCACGCTGGATCGCGACCTGGCGCGGCGGATGGAGCCGCGCGCTGCGCAGCCGGAGCGGCGGCTGGCGACGATCGAGGCGCTGGCGCGGGCGGGGGTGCCGGTCGGGGTGATGGCGGCGCCGGTGGTGCCGGTGATGACCGACCCGGAGCTGGAAAATATCCTCAAGCGCGCGCGGGCGGCGGGGGCGAGCGAGGCGGGCTACGCCATGCTGCGCCTGCCGCACGAGGTGAAGGATCTGTTCCGGGAATGGCTCGCCGCCCACGAGCCGCTCAAGGCGGAGCACGTCATGAACCGGGTGCGCGAACTGCGCGGGGGCAAGGACTACGATGCCACCTTCGGTGACCGGCTGCGCGGCACCGGCAAGTATGCCGAGTTCATCCGCGACCGCTTCCGGCTGGCCTACCAGCGCCTGGGCTTCCCTGGGATGGCGCCGCTGCGCACCGATTTGTTCGAGCCGCCGCGGCCGGAGCGGGGGCAGATGAGTTTGTTTTGACGCCGCGCGCCCTCATCCCCGGCCCTACTCCCTGAGGGAGAAGGCAGGAGGGATCCCCTCTCCCTCGGGGAGAGGGGTAGGGGTGAGGGTGCGGCCTCTGCATGGCCTCTCACACAAACAGATTCAACACCCCGTCCAGCCCCACGTAGTTGATGGCGTAGGTGGTCTGCTCGCGCACCACCGGCTTGGCGTGGTAGGCCACGCTGATGCCGGCCTCCTTCAGCATCTTCAGGTCGTTGGCGCCGTCGCCAATGGCCAGCACCTGTTCCTTCTTCAGCCCCAGCTCCGCGCGTACCCGGTTCAGCCAGTCGGCCTTGCCCTGGGCGTCGACGATCTTGCCCAGCACCTTGCCCGTCAGCTTGCCGTCGACGATGTCCAGGGTGTTGGAGGCGGTGTAGTCCAGTTTCAGCTTCTCCTTCAACCGGTCGGTAAAGAAGGTGAAGCCGCCGGAGACGAGCAGGGTCTTGATGCCGTGGGCCTGCAGGGTCTTCAGGAAACGGTCCGCGCCGGGCGAGAGCCGCAGGCGCTCGTCGTACACGCGTTGTAATGCATGCTGATCCAGCCCGGCCAGCAGGCTCACGCGCTGGGTCAGGCTCTGGGCGAAGTCGATCTCGCCGCGCATGGCACTGGCGGTGATCGCCGCCACCTGCGGCTTCAGGTTCTGCATGTCCGCGATTTCGTCGATGCATTCGATGGTGATCAGCGTGGAGTCCATGTCCATTACCACCAGGCCGATGTTCTCCAGCTTCTGGTCGTCCGGCACCCAGGCATAGTCGAGGTGGGCCTGCGCGCACAGCGTTGGCACCTCGGGGTGGGGCGCGCCGTTGGCGATGCGGAACACATTGGGCAGCACCTGCTCGATGCCGTTGGCGCCGGTGAGCTTGGCCAGCTGCTTGAGGTCTTGGGTCTCGACGTTGAGGCCCTGGATGACGAGGTTCATTTGCTTTTCCAATTCAAGAATCTCACCACAGAGGCACAGAGACGCAGAGAACACCCCGTTTTTCCTCTGTGTCTCTGTGCCTCTGTGGTGCAAAGGTCTTATGCCAATAGTTCCCTGAAAATCTCCTGCACCGCCCGCGCCCGCTTCTCCGCATCCGCCGTGGCCAGCGTGACCTTGAGCTTGTCCTGGCCCGCGAGTTTGTAGTGTTTCTTCTTCTGGATCAACTCGATGATGCGGGCCGGGTCGATGGGCGGCTGGGGCACGAACTGCAGGGTGATCGCGTCGCTGTGGGCGTCGATGCGGGCGACGCCCACTTCCCTGGCCAGGATGCGCAGGCGGTGCACGTCGATCAGGGTCTTGGCCTGGGGCGGCAACAAGCCGAAACGGTCGATCAGCTCCTCGTGCATCGCATCCAGCTCGTCCAGGGTGTTGCAGTTGGCCAGGCGCTTGTACAGCACCAGTCGCTCGTGCACGTCGGCGCAGTAGTCGTTCGGCAGCAGGGCCGGGGCGTGCAGGTTGATCTCGGTGGTGGCGTTGAGCGGCGCTTCCATGTCCGGCTCCTTGCCGGCCTTGAGCGCCTTCACCGCGTTGTTGAGCATCTCGGCGTAGAGGGTGAAGCCGATCTCCTGCATTTCGCCGCTCTGCGACTCGCCCAGCAACTCGCCCGCGCCGCGGATTTCCAGATCGTGCATGGCGAGATGGAAGCCCACGCCCAGGTCTTCCATCATCTGGATCGCCTCCAGCCGCTTCCTGGCCGAGCCGGTGACGCCGCCTTCCGGCGTGAGCAGGTAGGCGTAGGCCTGGTGGTGGGAGCGGCCGACCCGGCCGCGCAGCTGGTGCAGCTGGGCCAGGCCGAACTTGTCGGCGCGGTTCATGATGATGGTGTTGGCGCTGGGCACGTCGATGCCGGTCTCGATGATGGTGGTGCACAGCAGGACGTTGAAGCGCTGGTGGTAGAAATCGCGCATCACGTGCTCCAGCTCGCGCTCGCGCATCTGGCCGTGGGCGACGGCGATGCGCGCTTCCGGCAGCAGCTTCTCCAGCTTCTCCTGCATGTTGTGGATGGTTTCCACTTCGTTGTGCAGGAAATACACCTGGCCGCCGCGCTTGAGCTCGCGCAGCACCGCCTCGCGCACCAGGCCGTCGCTCCAGGGGTGGACGAAGGTCTTGATGGCGAGCCGCTTCTGCGGCGCCGTGGCGATGACGGAAAAGTCGCGCAGTCCCTCCATGGACATGGACAGGGTGCGCGGGATGGGCGTCGCGGTCAGGGTCAGCACGTCCACCTCGGCGCGCAGGGACTTCAGCCGCTCCTTCTGCCGCACGCCGAAACGGTGCTCCTCGTCGATGATGACCAGGCCCAGGTTCTTGAACTCCACGTCCTTCTGCAGCAGACGATGGGTGCCGATCAGGATGTCGATTTTGCCTTCCTTCACCCCCTTGAGCGCTTCCGCCTGCTCTTTCGCCGTGCGGAAGCGGGAGATTTCCGCCACCTTCACCGGCCATTCGCCGAAGCGGTCGGAGAAGGTGTGGTAGTGCTGCTCGGCGAGCAGGGTGGTGGGCACCAGCACCGCCACCTGCGCGCCGTCGGCCACCGCCATGAAGGCGGCGCGCAGGGCGACCTCGGTCTTGCCGAAACCCACGTCGCCGCACACCAGCCGGTCCATGGGCTTGCCCTGGGTCATGTCCTCGATCACCGCCGTGATGGCGGCCGCCTGGTCCGGGGTCTCCTCGAATTCAAAACCCGCGGCGAAGGCCTCGTAGTCGTGGGGCTTGAGCTGGAAGGCATGGCCCTTGCGCGCGGCGCGCTGGGCGTAGAGGTTGAGCAGCTCGGCGGCCGTGTCGCGGACCTGCTTGGCAGCCTTGCGCTTGGCCTTTTCCCACTGGCCGCTGCCGAGCTTGTGCAGTGGTGCGGTCTCCGGCGGCCCGCCGCTGTAGCGGCTGATGAGGTGCAGGTTGGCCACCGGCACGTACAGCTTGTCGCCTCCCGCATATTCGAGGAGCAGGAATTCCGTGTCGCCTTCGCCCAGGTCCATGGTGACCAAACCCTGGTAATGGGCGATGCCGTGATCTTCGTGCACCACCGGATCGCCCACGCGCACCTCGGACAGGTCGCGCAGCATGTGCTCGGTGCTGGTCTTCTTCGCTTCGCGCAGGCGCGACTGGCGCACCTGCAGCGCGTAGAGTTCGGCCTCGGTGACGAGGGCCAGCCCGTCCCCGGGCAGAACGAAGCCCAAGCTTACCGGCAGCGCCGCCAGCATCAGGCGGTCGGGTTTGGCGAGAAAGTCGGCGTAGTTCTCGGCGATGGATGGCTTGATACTTTGCTCATTGAACATCTGCGCCATGGTCTCGCGCCGGCCCACGCTCTCGGCGGCGATCAGGATGCGGCCGTCGAAGCCGGCGATGAACTGCTGAAACTGCGCCAGGGGATGCTCGGCACGGCGGTCGACGTGGATCGGCGGCAGGGCGGCGGTGGCGCACTGCTCGGTGTGGGCGGGCAGGGATTCGGACGGCGCGAGGAGCTCCAGGCGCGGATGGTCCTTGAGCGCGCCGAAGAACTGGTCCACGGGCACGAACAGTTCCTCCGGCGGCAGCAGGGGCCGGTCGCGGTCGCCGCGCAGCAGGTTGTGGCGGGAGCGGGTGTCGCGCCAGAAACTTTCGCCCGCCTCCAGCACCGCATGGTGCAGGCAGATCACCGCGTTGTCCGGCAGATAGTCGGTGAAGGTGGCCGTGCCGTCGAAGAACAGCGGCAGGTAATACTCCACGCCGGGCGGCGCAATGCCGTTGCTCACGTCCTTGTACACCTTGCTCTTCGAGGGGTCGCCCTCGAAGCGGTCGCGGAATTTCTGGCGGAAGCAGGCGATGCCCGCTTCGTTCAGCGGAAATTCCCGCGCCGGCAGCAGCCGGACATCTTTCACCGGGTAAATGCTGCGCTGGGTGTCCACGTCGAAGGTACGGATGGTCTCCACTTCCTGGTCGAACAGGTCGATGCGGTAGGGCACCGCGCTGCCCATGGGGAACAGGTCGATCACGCCGCCGCGCACGCTGTATTCCCCCGGCGCCTGCACCTGGGTGACGTGGGTGTAGGAGGCCAGGGTGAGCTGCCTGCGCAGGGCATCGGTGTCGAGCCGGGTGCCCTGCTTGAGAAAGAAGGTGTGGGCGGCCAGGAATTCCTTCGGCGGCAAGCGGTACAGCGCCGTGGACACCGGCACGATGGCGATGTCGAAGGCCTGGGCGTTGATCTGGTACAGCGTCGCCAGCCGCTCCGACACCAAGTCCTGGTGCGGCGAGAACTGGTCGTAGGGCAGGGTTTCCCAGTCCGGGAACAGGTGCACCGACAGCTCCGGCGCGAAGCAGGGAATCTCGTCGCGCAGGCGCTGCGCCTCCAGCGCGGTCTCGGTGATGACGACGAGCGGCGTGGCGGGACTGTTTTTCGCCTGGGCCAGCTGGGCGAGCGCGAGCGCATCCGCCGAGCCGGTGAGGCCGGTGTAGCGCTGGATGTGGCCAGGACGGGGGAGGGGCGCGCGGAACAGCATGGGGCGAGGCGAAAAACGCCAATTATAAGCCACGGGGGGAGGCCGGCCCGATGCCCCCGGTTAAATTGCCTAAAGGATGGCCGGCCGCGGCCGTTAGAACTCTCTACCTACTCAGGACGGAGTAGGGTTTCCTATCTTGAGGCGGACCTGGTCCGCCTCTTTTTTGCGCCCGGTAACGGCCTGGGGCGACGCTAGCCCGGGTTCGCGGGCAAGGTTGTTTCCCGTCGAGCCGTTGGTATCATGAAAAGATGCAGCACGCCGGATGGCCGCGGCGGCGCGCCAATTCTCCACAGGAAAATCCAAACTGATCCGTCCCGACCAGCCCGATTGGCGCGACGTGCAAGGCCTCTCCCAGGCCGAGGCCGCGGCGCGGCTCGATGCCGAGGGCTACAACGAGCTGCCGGGGACGCGCCGTCGCTCCTTGCTGGCGATGGGCCTGGAGGTGATGCGCGAGCCCATGTTCCTGCTGCTGGTCGCGGCGGGAGCCATCTATTTTCTGCTCGGCGATGTGGGCGAGGCGGCCATCCTGCTCAGCTTCGTGGTGGTGGTGATGGGCACCACCCTGTATCAGGAGCAGCGCACCGAGCGCGTCCTCGAATCCCTGCGCGACCTGACCAGCCCGCGCGCGCTCGTCGTCCGCGAGGGCCGGCAGCAGCGCATCGCGGGGCGCGAGGTGGTGCGCGGCGACATGCTGGTGCTGGCCGAGGGCGATCGCGTGCCGGCGGATGCCGTGGTGCTGGCACAGCGCAACCTGCGGCTCGACGAATCCCTGCTGACGGGAGAGTCGGCGCCGGTCGGCAAGCGTGCCTGGAGCGGTGAGGAAGCCAGCGCGCGACCGGGCGGGGAAGGCCTGCCCTATGTCTATTCCGGCACGCTGGTGGTGCAGGGCACGGCCATCGCCGAAGTCCGCGCCACCGGGGAGCGCAGCGAGCTCGGACGAATCGGCAAGGCGCTGCAAACGCTGGAACCGGAGTCCACGCCGCTGCAGCGGCAGACGCGCAGGCTGGTGCGCACGCTCGCCATCGTCGGCTTGAGCCTGTGCGTCCTTCTGATCGTCGTCTACGGCCTGACGCGGGGCGACTGGCTCGCGGGCGTGCTGGCCGGGATCACCCTGGCCATGGCCACGCTGCCGGAGGAGTTTCCGGTGGTGCTGACGGTTTTCCTTGCCCTCGGCGCCTGGCGCATCTCGCGCCGGCGCGTGCTCACCCGCCGCGTGCCAGCCATCGAGACCCTGGGGGCGGCCACCGTGCTGTGCGTGGACAAGACCGGCACCCTGACGCAGAACCGGATGGCGGTGCACACCCTGGCTGTCGATGGCGAGCGCTTTCGCGTGCCGGAAGCGGGCGTGACGGCTGTCCTGCCCGAGGCGTTTCACGAATTGCTGGAGTTCGGCATCCTGGCCAGCGAGGTCGATCCCTTCGACCCGATGGAGCAGGCGATGCGCGCCCTCGGCCAGCGCTTTCTCGCCAATACCGAGCACCTGCACGCCGACTGGGAGCTGGTGCACGAGTACCCGCTGACCCGGGAGATTCGCGCCATCTCCCACGTCTGGCGCTCGACCCGCGGCGAGGAATACGTCGTCGCGGCCAAGGGCGCGCCGGAGGCGATCGCCGACCTGTGCCACCTGGACGCCGGCCGGATGGCCGCCCTGGCGCAGCAGGTGGGGCAGCTGTCGGCGCAGGGGCTGCGCGTGCTCGGGGTCGCGGATGCGCGCTTCGCGGGGCCGGCCTGGCCGCCGATCCAGCACGATTTCGAGTTCCGCCTGCTCGGCCTCGTCGCGCTCGCCGATCCGCTGCGGCCCACGGTCCCCGCCGCCATTGCCGAGTGCAAGGCCGCCGGCATCCGGGTCGTCATGGTCACCGGGGATTACCCGGGGACGGCGCTGGCCATCGCGCGCGAGGCGGGGCTCGATGCCGGCGGGGTCATGACGGGGGACGAGCTCGATCGACTCAGCGATGCCGAGCTGCAGGCGCGGCTGCCCGCGGTGAACGTCTTCGCCCGCGTGGTGCCGGATCAAAAGCTGAAGTTGGTCAACGCCTTCAAGGCCCGGGGGGAGGTGGTCGCCATGACCGGGGACGGCGTCAACGACGCGCCCGCGCTCAAGGCGGCGCACATCGGCATCGCCATGGGCGGACGGGGCACCGACGTGGCGCGTGAGGCGTCGTCGCTGGTGTTGCTCGACGACGACTTCGCCTCCATCGTGGCGGCGGTGCGCTCGGGGCGGCGCATCTACGACAACTTGCGCAAGGCCATGACCTACATCCTCGCGATCCACGTGCCGATCGCCGGCCTGTCGCTGCTGCCGGTGCTGCTCGGGCAGCCGCTGATCTTCTTCCCGGTGCACATCGCCTTTCTCCAGTTCGTCATCGACCCTGCCTGCTCCATCGTGTTCGAGGCGGAGCGCGAAGAACCCAGCATCATGCGCCGGCGGCCACGGCCGCCCGCCAGCCCCTTGTTCGGGGGCTGGAATCTCGCGCTGAGCCTGTTGCAGGGCGTCGGCGTGCTGGTATTGGCATACGCCATGTTCGGCGTGGCACTCGAGCGCGGGCTCGGCGAAGGCGCGGCGCGCGCCCTTGCCTTCACGACGCTGGTGGTTGCCAATCTGGTGATGATTTTTGCCAATCGCTCCTGGGAACGCACGCTCCTCGGTTCCCTGCGCAGCCCCAACCTCTCCCTGTGGCTGATCACGGCCGCGGCGTCGCTCTGCCTGGTGCTCGCGCTCGAACTGCCGGGCCTGCGTGAGCTGTTCCGCTTCGCGCCCCTGGACCGCCACCATCTGCTGCTCGCGGTCGGCATCGGGGTGGCGAGCCTGGGCTGGTTCGAGCTGCTGAAATACCTGCGCAAGGCGCGGCTCGCGGCGTCCTAGGCGGCGTGCTGCCAACGCCGCGGCAGGGCCTGAACTATCCTGAAGCAAGGAGGTTCCCATGCCATTCCGCAATCGTCTCGAAGCAGCCGACAGGCTCGCCGCCCGTCTGGCCGAGTACAAGGGAAAAAACCCGCTGGTCCTGGCCATTCCCCGCGGGGCGGTGCCCATGGCCAAGCGCATCGCCGACGCGCTGCAGGGTGAGGTGGACGTGGTGCTGGTGCGCAAGCTGGGGGCGCCGGGCAACCCGGAGTTCGCCATCGGCGCCATGGACGAGAGCGGCTGGGCGTATATCGCCGACTATGCCGCGTCGGCGGGGGCAACGCCCGACTACATCGAACGGGAGAAGGCCCGGCAGATGGAGACGATGCGCAAGCGGCGCGCGCAGTACACGCCGATCCGGCCGCCCATCGACCCCGCGGGCCGCATCGTGATCGTGGTGGATGACGGGCTGGCCACGGGCGCCACCATGATTTCCGCGCTGCATGCGCTGAAGGCCAAGGGCACGCAGAAGCTGATCTGCGCCGTGCCGGTGGCGCCGCCGGACACCGTCGAGAAGGTCAGGGGCTATTGCGACGAGGTGGTGTGCCTGGAGACACCCTACAACTTCTACGCGGTCGGGCAGTTTTACGCCGAATTCCCCCAGGTCGAGGACGAGGAGGTGATCGCCATCCTCAGCGGGTCTTCACCCGCACCCCGTCCTTGACCCGGACATCGGGCGACAGGATCACCCGGTCGCCGTCCTTCAGCCCGCTTTCGATCACCACGTCGTCGGCGTTGCGCATGCCGGTCTTGACCTGGCGCCTGTGCGCCTTGCCGTGCTCCACCACATAGACCGTGGCCTGCTGCCCGTCGTCGAACACCGCCGCCGCCGGCACCTTCAGCACGTTGTCCACCGTGGCCGTGGTGATGCGCACGCCGACCTCGCGGCTGTCGCCCAGGCCCTGCCATTTTCCCGGCGCCGATACGAATTCGATCCGGACTTGGGCGTGCGCGGGCGGCGCGGCGCCGTCAGTGCCGGCAGCGGGCGCAGCCACGTCCACCCGCCGCACGCGGCCCTCGAGGGCGCCCGTGCCACCCTCGGGCGTGAGGACCGCGCGCTGGCCGGGCTGGATGCGGGCGGCGTCGGCGGCACTGGTCTCGGCCACGACTTCCAGGTCCTGCGGCGTGCCGATCTCCATCAGCGGCGCGCCGGTGCCGACGTTCCTGCTTTCGGTCAGGGTGAGCACCGTCCCGCTGCGCGGCGCACGCACCGTCCATTCGCGCAGCGCGGCGCCGAGCTTCAGGTTGCGCAGCGCCTCCTGTGCCGCCGCGATGTCGTAGGTCGCCGCCTGCACCGCATTGCTGGCCGAGGCCAGGTCGCGGAAGGCGAGCTTGACGGCGACCTGGGCCTGGTCGCGCTGGCTGGCGCTGGCCTGGCCGATGGCGGTGAGTTGCTCCGTGCTGCGCAATTCGTTGCGGGCCTGGTCGAGGGCGGCCGTGGCCTGGTCGCGTCCGGCAGCCGCCTGGGCCTTCGCCGCTTCCGCGGCGGCCAGGCGCTCGCTCAGCTGCCGCGCGGTCTGGGCCAATCTCGGCGGCGTGCTCGGCCTCATGCT
>CAYUJV010000050.1:0-20440 GCA_964445085.1 uncultured Burkholderiales bacterium | reverse complement strand
GAGCGCCGGCGCCGCGCACGGCCTGACGCCGCTGGCGGCGCACGTGCGCTGGAAGGGCGAGGGCGCCGGTTGCCTGAATGACTGGCTGCATGGCGTGTATGCGGTGGCGGATTGCAGCGAGGCGTTCGCCCGGCGCGAACTGCTTGGCCCGGGCGAGGCCATCGTGTGCCAGTCTGGCCATGTGGTGACCCGTCATGGCGTGAGCTTCCACGGCGAGCAGTCGGCGCTGCACGGCGTGCTGCAGCGCCAGCGCGAGATCGAGGCCCTGGGCGAGGAGATCGCCACCCACAAGGCCGGTCAGGTCGAGCGCGAGATGGGCGTGGAGCAGGCGGAAGAGGCCCTGGCCGAGCACAAGGCCGCCATGTCCGCCATGCAGAGCGACATCTCCCGCATGCAGCAGGAGCTGCATCAGCTGCAGATGGAAGTGCAGAAGCTGGCGCAAATCGAGGCCCAGGCCAGCCAGCGTTCGGATGCCATCGAGCGCGATCTGGCCGAGGTCACGGCTTCCATCCAGCGCGAGGAGGAGCAGAAGCTGTCGAGCGGCGAAGCCCTGCGCGAACTGCGCATGCGCATGGAGGAGCTGCTGGAGCATCTGCAGGACGCGAAGCATGCGCGCGACGAGGCCGAAGCCGCGCTCAACGGCCAGCGCAACCGGCTCGCCGAAGTCGAGCGCGCGGCGCAGGAAGCCATGTTTGCCGAGCGCAGCTGCAGCGCCAAGCTGCGCGAGCTGGAGAACATTCTGCGTCTCGCCGGCGAGAGCGCCGAGCGCCTGGCCAACGATCAGCTGCGCCTGAACGAGGAGCTGGCGGGCCTGGACGAAACGCCGCTGCGCGCAGCCCTGGATGCCGCGCTGGAAGCGCGCAAGCAGGCCGACGAACTGCAGGCCGGCGCGCGCGATGCCCTGGCGCAGGCGACCCAGGCGCTGCAAATGGTGGAGCAGGAACGGGCCGCCTCCGAGCAGAAGCTCAATCCTCTGCGCGACAAGCTGGAGCAGGCGCGCCTGAAGGAGCAGGAGGCGCGGCTGGCCGACGAACAGGCGAATACCCAGCTGCAGGAAGCCAACGCCAATGTCGAGGAACTGGCGCAGCAGGCGGAGAAGGGCGTCAAGGCCGATCATCTGCAGCGCGAGATCAATCGCCTCAAGCAGGAGATCGAGGCCCTGGGTGCGGTGAACCTGGCGGCGCTGGACGAGCTGCAGTCGGCCACCGAGCGCAAGGAATACCTGGATGCCCAGGCCAGCGACCTGATGCAGGCGGTGGAGACCCTGGAGGCGGCGATCGCCAAGATCGACAAGGAAACCCGCGAGCGCCTGCAGCAGACCTACGACACCGTCAACGGCTACTTCAAGGAGCTGTTCCCGTCCGTGTTCCGCGGCGGGAATGCGGAGCTCATCCTCACCGGCGAAGACCTGCTGGATTCCGGCGTGCAGATCGTGGCGCAGCCGCCGGGCAAGCGCAACAACTCCATCCACCTGCTGTCGGGCGGGGAGAAGGCGCTCACCGCGCTGGCGCTGGTGTTCTCCCTGTTCCGGCTCAATCCCGCGCCGTTCTGCCTGCTGGACGAGGTGGACGCGCCGCTGGACGATGCCAACACCGGCCGCTACTGCGACCTGGTGAAGCGCATGTCGGAGCATACGCAGTTCCTGTTCGTGACCCACAACAAGATCACCATGGAACTCGCGCAGCAGCTGGTCGGCGTCACCATGCCGGAGCCGGGCGTGTCGCGCGTGGTCGCCGTGGACGTCGACAATGCGATGAAGATGCAGGAAAAAGCCGTCGCGTGACGAGATTCGGATTGCCAGATGAGTGATTTGCAATTGAGCCTGCTGGGTATCGGCGTGCTGGTCATCGCCGGGGTGGTCGCCTACAACTGGTGGCAGGAGCGCAGCTACCGCCGGCTGGCGCAGCAGCGCTTCCATTCGCAGCAGGACGACGTGCTGTTCCGGACGACCCTGGCCGACATGCCGCCCGTGGAGCCCCGGGTCGAACCCCGCGTGGAGCCTCGGCTGGAACCGGGGGCGGTCGAGGAGCGCATCGAGCCCATCGTCTCGGCGACGCCCGCCGCCGGGCCCGAGTCGGGCGCCGGGGAGGCTGCCGCCCACGTCGGGGCGGAACCGGCCTACCGCCCGGCCGCGAGCGAACGCGGGCGCGAGCTTCCCGCCGAGGTGGACGAGATGATCTGCTACGTGGCGCGGCTGGAACTCGGCGAGCCCGCACCGGCTGCCGCGGTGCGCGCGGCGCTCGCTTCCGATGTCAGCTTCGAGAAGCCCGTGCGCTGGTTCGGGCGTGGCGCCAGCGGCGAGTGGGTGGACGTGATGACCGCAGGCGGACAGGCGGAATTCAGCGTGGTGGTCGGGGCCCTCCAGCTGGCCGATCGCGCGGGTCCCCTGAGCCAGGAGGCGTTGAGCGCGTTTTGCGACCTGGCGCAGCACGCGGCAGGGCAGCTGCTGGCGGTGGCGGAGCTGCCGGAGAAGCAGCCGTCCCTGGAAAAGGCGCAGGCGCTGGATGAGTTCTGCGCCGACGTGGACGTGCTGGTCGGCGTGAACGTCGTGGCCACCGGCCAGGACACGTTCCCGGGCACCAAGCTGCGCGCCCTGGCCGAGGCCGGGGGCCTGAAGCTCGCATCCGATGGCACCTTCCAGTACCGCGACGACCGCGGCGTGGCGCTGTATTCCCTCACCAACCACGAATCGGCGCCGTTCGAGGCCGAAACCATGAAGCAGCTCGCCACCCACGGCGTGACGCTGTTGTTCGACGTGCCCAAGGTGGCCCATGGGGTCCGCGCCTTCGACCAGATGATCCTGTTCGCGCACCAGCTGGCGGATTCGCTCAAGGGCACGATGGTGGACGACAACCTCAAGGTTCTGAGCGACGACGGCGTCGCCAAGATCAAGCACCAGCTCGCCGCCATCTACGCCAAGATGGATGCGCGAGGCATCCCGGCCGGCAGCCAGCGAGCCCTGCGCCTGTTTTCCTGACGCAGCGACCGGCGCGCCATGAAAGCCTCCCACGCCGCAGCTGAACGCATCGCGAAGCTGCGCGAAGAAATCGAACTGCACAACTACCGCTACTACGTCCTCGACGCGCCCACCATTCCGGACGCCGAATTCGACCGGCTGTTCCGCGAGCTGCAGGAGCTGGAGGCCGCCCATCCGGAGCTGGTGACGCCGGACTCGCCGACCCAGCGCGTGGGCGGCGCGCCGGCGGCCGAGTTCCAGGAGGTCAGGCATCGCGTGCCGATGCTGTCCCTGAACAATGCGTTCGAGGAGGAGGATGCGGCGAATTTCGACCGGCGCGTGCGTGAAGGCCTCGGCAAGGAGGACATCGAATATGCGGTCGAGCCCAAGTTCGACGGCCTCGCCATCAGCCTGGTCTACGAGGGGGGCGTGCTGAGCCGCGCCGCCACCCGCGGCGACGGCTACACCGGCGAGGACGTAACCGCCAACGTGCGCACCATCCATGCCGTTCCGCTGCATCTGAGCGGCAGGCACGTGCCCGGCCTGCTGGAAGTGCGCGGCGAGGTATTGATGCTCAAGCGCGACTTCGAGCGGCTCAACGCCGAGCAGCGCGCCAGGGGCGAGCGGGAATTCGCCAACCCGCGCAACGCGGCAGCCGGTTCGCTGCGCCAGCTCGATCCGCGCATCACGGCTTCGCGCAAGCTCACCTTCTACGCCTATGCCCTCGGTGCCGCCGAGGGCGCGACCCTGCCCATGACCCACAGCGCGGTGATGGACTGGCTGCAGGCGCTGCATTTTCCGGTATGCGAACAGCGGCGCGTGGTCAGGGGCCTGGCCGGGCTGCTCGACTATTACCACGCCATCGGCGCCAAGCGCGACAGCCTGCCTTACGAGATCGACGGCGTGGTGTACAAGGTCAACGACCTGCGCGACCAGGCGGAGCTGGGCTTCGTCGCGCGGGCGCCGCGCTGGGCCATCGCCCACAAGTTCCCCGCCCAGGAAATGATGACCGAGGTGCTCGGCATCGACGTGCAGGTGGGGCGCACCGGCGCCCTGACGCCGGTGGCGCGGCTGAAGCCGGTGTCGGTGGGCGGTGTGACCGTGACCAATGCCACCCTGCACAACGAGGACGAGATCCGGCGCAAGGACGTGCACATCGGCGACTTCGTCATCGTGCGCCGCGCCGGCGATGTCATCCCGGAAGTGGTGAGCGTGGTCAAGGAGAAGCGGCCGGCCCACGTCAAGAAGTTCGTGATGCCCACGCGCTGCCCGGTGTGCGGCTCCCACGTCATGCGCCTGGAAGACGAGGCGGTGGCGCGCTGCACCGGGGGCCTGTACTGTCCCGCGCAGCGCAAGCAGGCGCTGCTGCGTTGCGCCAGCCGCCGCGCCATGGACATCGAGGGCCTGGGCGACAAGCTGGTGGACCAGCTGGTGGACAAGGATCTGGTGCGCACACCGGCGGACATCTACCGGCTCGATCTGGACACCCTGGCCGGCCTGGAGCGGATGGCGGAGAAATCGGCGAGCAAGCTCCTCGCGGCCATCGAGAAGAGCAAGCACACCACTCTCGAGCGCTTCATCTACGCCCTGGGCATCCGCAACGTGGGCGAGGCGACGGCCAAGGACCTGGCGCGGCACTTCGGCGACCTGAAGCCGCTGATGGCGGCGGACGAGGCGGCGCTGATGGAGGTGCCGGACGTGGGGCCGGTGGTGGCCGAGAGCATCGCGCAGTTCTTCGCCGAGCCGCACAATCGCGAGGTCATCGCCGACCTGCAGCATGCCGGCGTGCGCTGGCAGGCCGTGGCGCCAAGCCGGAAGGCGGCCGTGGCGGGCGTGGCGGGCAAGACCTTCGTGCTGACCGGCACGCTGCCGCACTGGACCCGGGACGAGGCCAAGGACAAGATAGAGGCGGCCGGCGGCAAGGTGAGCGGGAGCGTGTCCAAGAAGACGGACTACGTCGTGGTCGGCGCGGATGCCGGCAGCAAGCTCGCCAAGGCGGAAGCGCTCGGCGTCGCGCTGCTGGACGAGGACGGCCTGCGGGCCTTGCTCGGAGAATGAGGATTCAGGGTATGGAGAGAGAACAAAAGATGAAGAAGCTGACCAAGGCGGTCTATCCGGTCGCAGGCATGGGGACCCGCTTCCTGCCGGTTACCAAGGCCAGTCCCAAGGAGATGCTGCCGATCGTCGACAAGCCGCTGATCCAGTACGCGGTGGAGGAGGCGATTGCCGCCGGGCTGAACGAGATGGTGTTCGTGACCGGCCGCAGCAAGCGCGCGATCGAGGACCACTTCGACAAGGCCTACGAGCTGGAGGCTGAACTGCAGGCGCGCGGCAAGACGCGGACACTGGAAACCCTGCGCAACATCCTGCCCAACGACGTGAGCTGCGTGTACACGCGCCAGGCGGAAGCGCTGGGGCTCGGGCACGCGGTGCTGTGCGCGCACCCGGTGGTGGACGGCGAGCCGTTTGCGGTGATCCTGGCGGACGATCTGATCGACGGCAATCCGCCCGCGCTGGCGCAGATGGTGGCCCTGTACGAAAAGCACCAGTGCTCGATCCTCGGCGTGCAGCAGGTCGATCGGGCCCACACCAGCTCCTACGGCATCGTGGCGAGCGAACCGCTCGGGGATCGGGTGAGCAGGGTCACCGGCATCGTGGAGAAGCCGAAGCCCGAGGAAGCGCCCTCGACCCTGGCGGTGGTGGGCCGCTACATCCTCACGCCGCGCGTGTTCGAGCTGCTGCGCGAGGTGCAGCCCGGCGCGGGCGGCGAAATCCAGCTGACCGATGCCATCGCCGCGCTGCTCAAGGAGGAGACCATCCTGGCCTATGAGTTCGAAGGCACGCGCTACGACTGCGGCAGCAAGCTCGGCTATCTCAAGGCCACCATGGAGTATGCTTTGAAGCACCCGGAGGTCGGGGGCGAGTTCCGCGAGTATCTGCTGACCGCCCTGCAATGCCACTTGCCGGGCAACAAATAGGCAAGCCGTTTTTCGGATAGCGAGCCGAGGAGGCGCCATGGCAGACAAGCTGATGATCGTGATGGTCAACACCGACCCGAAAAACCCGGCGGAGCTGGGCGCGCCGTTCTTCCAGGCGACGGTGGCCGCGGCCATGGAATACGACGTGGAGGTCATCCTCACCGCCGGCGCCGGCGAGCTGGCGAAGAAGGGCGTGGCGGAGCGGCTGGAGGTGAAGCAAGGCTCGGGCAAGACGGTGTACGACTTCATCAAGGATGCCCATGAGGCGGGCGTGCGCTTCAAGGTCTGCACGCCGACGCTGGAGCTGTGGGGCGAGGATCTGATCCCGGAGATCGAGGAAACGGTGGGCGGCGCCTATGTCATCCAGCAGGCCATGGACGACGACGTGGTGACCTTCACCTACTGAGGAAGCGGCGTGCTCGGGGCGGACAAGGCGTGGGAAATCCTCAACGGCGCGGAGCTGGTGTACTCGCGCCAGCAGGTGAGCGAGGCGGTGGCGCGGGTGGCGGCAGAGATCACCGCGCAGCTGGGCGGGCGCTATCCGCTGGTGCTGTCAGTGATGGGGGGCGCCGTGGTGTTCAGCGGCCAGTTGCTGCCGCTGTTGCGCTTTCCCCTCGACTTCGACTATGTGCACGCCAGCCGCTACGGCAACGCCACCCACGGCAGCGAGCTGGTGTGGAAGGTCTTGCCCAGCGAGAACGTCCAGGGCCGCGTGGTGCTGGTGCTGGACGACATCCTGGACGAGGGGCGCACCCTGGCGGCGATCCGGCAGAAGCTGCTGGAGATGGGCGCGGCGGAAGTCTATTGCGCGGTGCTCACCGACAAGGACACCGGCCGCGACAAGCCGCTGCGCGCCGATTTCGTCGGCCTGCACCTGCCCGATCGCTTCGTGTTCGGCTGCGGCATGGACGCCTATGGCGCGTGGCGCAATCTGCCGGAAATTTATGCGCTAAAATGAGCCGCATTTCTCAACGACGCTAAGCGCTCCCCCATGCTCGCCATCATCGGAGGCACCGGCCTCACCCAGCTCGCCAATCTGGAAATCACCCACCGCCAGGTCATCCGCACCCCCTACGGCGAGCCTTCGGGCGCGCTGACCTTCGGCCGGATCAAGAACGAGGAGGTGATCTTCCTCGCGCGCCATGGCTACGGCCATACCATCGCGCCCCACGACGTGAACTACCGCGCCAACATGTGGGCCTTGCACTCGCGCGGGGTGAAGGACGTGGTGTCGGTGGCCTCGGTCGGCGGCATCCATCCGGAGCTGACGCCGGGACGCATCGTCATTCCGGATCAGATCATCGACTACACCCATGGCCGCAAGAACACCTACCGCGAGGGCAATGAAACGCCGGTGGTGCACATGGATTTCACCGAACCCTACTGCGAGGACATGCGCCAGCTGTGCATCCGCGCCGCGGCGGCGAGCGGCGAGAACTATGTCGCCGGCGGTGTGTATGCCTGCAGCCAGGGGCCGCGCCTGGAAACCAAGGCCGAGGTCGACCGCCTGGAGCGTGATGGCGCCACCATGGTCGGCATGACCGGCATGCCGGAAGCGGTGCTCGCGCGCGAGCTGGGGCTGTGCTATGCCCACATCGGCGTGGTCGCGAATTATGCCGCGGGGCGCGGCAGCAGCGAGCACGCGATCCAGTACGATGCCATCGACGCGGTGCTGAAGGCTGCCATGGGCCGGGTGCGCACGATTCTCGAGCACCTCGTCGCCCTGCATTCGAGCTGACGCCATGGCGGTGAGGGACGTGCTGCGCATGGGCGACCCGCGCCTGCTCCAGGTCGCGGAGCCGGTGGACGCCTTCGATACCCCGGAACTGCACGGGCTGATCCAGGACATGCAGGACACCATGGCGGCCCTGAACGGGGCCGGCCTGGCCGCTCCGCAGATCGGGGTCGGCCTGCAGGTGGTCATCTTTGGCGTCCAGCGCAACCCGCGCTATCCCGACGCCGAGGCGGTGCCCTACACGGTACTGGTCAATCCGACGCTGACGAAGATCGACGACGAGATGGAGGACGGCTGGGAAGGCTGCCTGTCCGTTCCCGGCATGCGCGGCGTGGTGCCGCGCTTCAAGCGGCTGCGCTACCAGGGCTTCGACCAGTACGGCGAAGCCATCGACCGCACCGTGACCGGTTTCCATGCAAGGGTGGTGCAGCACGAGTGCGACCACCTGTACGGCATCCTGTATCCGATGCGAATGAAGGACATGCGCCTGTTCGGCTTCACCGACGTGCTGTTTCCCGACCAGGATCTGAAGGACGACTGATGGCCCGACCTGCCGTGTTCATTGACCGCGACGGCACGCTCAACGTGGAGAAGAACTACCTCCACAAGTGGGAGGACTGGGAGTGGATCCCCGGCGCGGTGGAGGCGATCAAGCGGCTCAACGCCGCTGGCTATCTGGTGATCGTGGTCACGAACCAGGCCGGCATCGCCCGCGGCTATTACACCGAGGCCGATGTGCTGGAGCTGCACCAGCGCGTGGATGAGGATCTGAAAAAGCAGGGCGGCCGGATCGACGGCTACTACTACTGCCCGCACCATCCGGAATACGGCGAGGTGCGCGACTGCAGCTGCCGCAAGCCGGAGCCCGGCATGTTGCTGGAGGCGGCGCGGGAGCACGACATCGACCTGCCGCGTTCCTTCATGATCGGGGACAAGGCGGCCGACATCGAGGCCGGCCTCGCGGTCGGCGCGACGCCGATCCTGGTGCTCACCGGCTATGGGGAGAAGGAGCGCACCGAGGTGCCGCCGGCGACGTTCATTGCGCGGGACGTCGGGGCGGCGGTAGAGTGGCTCTTGGGATGTTAGTTAGAATCGCCAAGATTTCTGGCCTCGCCCATGTGGCCTTACTAATTCCGGGAGGATGGTCTTCAAGAAGCTCAACGGATTAGTTGTTCCGGGTACGATTGTCTTTGATGAGTACTTCAATTACCCCGGATGGAAAAATCACGAATTCAATGCATTTCAGGAATACGTCCAGCAGAACGGGGTTTCCTACAGCTACGATTCGTTCGTTTCTAGCTACCAGCAGGTGTGCATTGTAATTGACAAGTGCAATGGGTGGATGGTGACGGGGCAAGAGCCACAAATCTCGTCCCGCGAGACGTCGGGTAGCATCGGCTGGATCCTGCGTTAGGCCCGCGCCACAGTTCCTCCTAAACTCCTCAAGCTTTGCAAGTCTTGGCCGATAACGGCCGTATCAAGGTCCTGTGCTTCGGAGCAGGCCCGTCACGTCGCGGGTTCTGCTCGTCAATCTCTGTCGGCTTTGCCGCCGAATGGATTTGAAAACATTGGGATAACAGTCGGTTTCATACGAGCGCGAGCGATTTCTCGCTGAAATGACATTTGCGTCAGTGCGCCGGAACGGGCTTACGGAAGCTTGCTTGCTTGAAGGGATGCCATATGGGTGAGGATTCTCCAGACGTGTTGGTGGTCGGGGCCGGATTCGCCGGCGCGGTATGCGCACGGGAACTGGCCGACGCGGGATTTTCAGTACGGATCATAGATCGCCGCTCCCATGTGGGGGGCAATGCCTGGGACGAGACCGATACCCATGGTTTTCTGATTCATCCTTATGGTCCCCATATCTTTCATACCAACAGCCGCAGGATCATGCAGTGGTTATCCCGCTTCACCATTTGGCGCTTCTACGAACACCGGGTGCTTGCCCAGGTGGATGGGCATTATTTTCCTATCCCCATAAACCGCACGACCCTTTGCAGGGTATTCGGCGTCGAGTTGGAAGAATCACAGGTGGAGACATTTCTCGCCAGTCTTCGGGAACCGAGGCCCGAGACAAGGAGCAGCGAAGACGTGGTCCTGAGTTCTGTTGGCAGCCGCCTCTGCGACATGTTTTTTCGTGGTTACACCCGAAAACAGTGGGGACGGGATCTCTCTCAACTGGCACCGGGTGTTGCTGCGCGGATACCCGTTCGCACGAATGACGATGACCGTTATTTTTCTGATCAGTTCCAGTTCATGCCGGCGGACGGCTACGGGAATTTGTTTCGGAACATTCTCGACCACCCAAAAATCGAGGTCATCGTCGGCCGTGACTACAGTAACGAGCCAGCGCGAGAGTGTGTGAAGCACATTGTGTATACGGGCCCGATCGATGCGTTTTTCGACTACCGCTATGGCCGGCTTCCATACCGAAGTCTGCGCTTCGAGCACTTTCACGTCCCGGTGGTAGGCGAGTCGGACTTTGTGCAGTTAGCGCCTGTGGTGAATTATCCTGGGAGCGAGCCCTTTACCCGGGTCACGGAATTCAAACAGTTGACTGGGCAGCGGCGTAAAGGCTCCTCGCTCGTCAGGGAATTTCCCACCGACGATGGTGAACCTTATTATCCAGTGCCCGCGGCCGAGAACGAGGCGCTGTTTAAGGCATATGAGGCGCTGCTGCCCCAATTCCCAAACGTTTCTTTTGTTGGCCGCTTGGCGCAGTACCGCTACTACAACATGGATCAGGTGGTCGGAGCGGCATTGACCGAATCGCGTCGCATTGTCGAGCGAATGGGAAAGATGGGATAGGGAGGAAACGAACATCATGCGCGTTGTCATCTTGTGCCCTTACGGAACCCGCACCGGCGGACCGGAAGCTTGTCATCAGCTTTCGGATGCACTGATACGCCAGGGGATGGCAGCCGAAATGTGGTATCTGGAGCGGCAGGATGTCGAGTTTCTCGCCGGCCTGGCCAGAACGGGCGCACGGGTGGGAGACATCGATGTCAACGTGATGGCGCGCGAGAACCCGATCCCTGAATATGCCCACTATGAAGTACGGCCATTCGTTCACGCAAAGGCAGGCGAGCGCATCGTTTTTGTCTTCCCTGAAGTCTATTTGGGGTTGTTACAGCCATTTGTCGGACTGCCATCGGTCATCTGGTGGCTGAGCGTCGATAACGCCTTTGGCGCGCTATCGACCATCAATCTCAATGTTCTGCGCCAGCCTTGGGTTAGCCATGTGGCCCAAAGTGCCTATGCTGTCGAGTTTGTGAAAACCCTCGGATTACAGGCGGAGGTGCTTACCGACTATACCGTTGTCCCGGTGGGAGAGCCTTTGCCACTGGCAGACCGTCCCCTCCGCGTGGCTGTCAACGCGGGCGCAAAGGTAATTGCCGATCTGCCGTCTCTTGAAGGTCTGTTGCGGGTCCGATGTCCCGGCGTGGAGTTCGTTCCGATCAAGGGAATGAGCCGGGAGGATGTCTATCAGACGTTTGCTTCCTGCCGCCTGTTCATTGATCTGGGAACATTTCCTGGCAAGGATCGCATGGCGCGTGAGGCCGCGTTGCTGGGAGCGAATATCATCGTTGCCAAGGCAGGGGCGGGCGCCTGGTACGAGGATGTTCCGATTCCAGAGTGCTACCGGGTCACCGTACACGACATGGAAGCGGTTGCCAGGCTAGCAGCACACATGATTCAAGTGCCGGACGCACATGCGCCCCATTTTGGGGCGCTGCGTCAAATTTGCCGTGAGGAGCGTACCCAGTTCTTCGGCGAAGTGGTTCGTGTGTTCGGGCCGCTCGGCATCTCAGGCCCTGAAGGTACCGTTGCGTCTAGCGCGCAGCCAGGTCTTTCGGTACCCAATCCGATCGTTTCTGCCACCTATCCGGATTCCGGCTGTCTCGCGGCGGCGGTGACGGAGGAGCCACAGATACGACGCCCACGCATCTTGGTGCTTTCCAGAGACATGGCAGATAGCGCCTGCCGGATTTTGCGCGTGAGCGACCCTCTCATGTTACTTGGAGAACATGTCGAGCTCATTGAACTTCCCGAGCCCGTGGACGAAACATCGCTGGAAGAGGGGCTGTCTTCGTGTGACGGGGTTCTCGTGCAAAGAGCTTTTGCGGGGCCAGACAGCCAATGGATTGTGGATCGGCTGCAGCACGTCGCAAAACCGATCATTTTCGAAACGGACGATCTGCTTGATCTGGTGCCCGCGAGTCATCCTGACTATGCACAGATTGCGGCGCGAATCGAGCCATCGCTGCAGGTTCTTCGGCACGCGCAACTGGTTATCGTGTCCACTGAGCGATTGCGACAGCATTACTTGAAGCACAATCCGAATGTGGTGGTCTTCCGCAATTTTCTGAGTGAGCAGCGCTGGGGCAACATCGGGCAGCAGGAACCGGAAGCGCATTTCGTCACCATCGGTTTCGCGGGAACGTCGAGTCATAGCCCCGATCTGGCAATGATCGAAGGTGCGCTCATGCGTGTTGCGCACCGCTATGGCGACCGGGTCCGTTTCGTATTCTGGGGGGCGACGACGGAAAATCTTCGCATGCTGCCGAACGTGCTTGAGATCAAAACAGCCGTTGGCTACACGACCTATCCACGCCGTCTGGCGGGGCTTAACTTTGACATCGGACTCGTTCCGCTCCGCGATATCCCCTTCAATGCAGGAAAGTCAGATCTCAAGTGGCTCGAATATTCCGCCTTGGGCATCCCCAGCGTAATTTCGGACGTGCAGGCATTCACGGAACCGAAGGCGCGGGGGCTCGCCCTGGTTATTCCCAACGACGAGGACGCCTGGTATCTCACGCTGTGCAGGTTGATCGAGGATGCAAGCCTGCGGCGGGCGCTGGGGGCGGCGGCCCGTGACTACGTGTGGGCACACCGCAATCTGGAGAGAGAGGTAGGCACCTATGCGGAAATGCTCAACCGTGTGCTGCCCGAGGGACTGCGCCTTCCTCGGGGAGAGATCCGCTTGCGGAGTCTGCCTTGTCCCAGCGAGGACGATGCCTACATGGACGTCGGTACTTATCGGCGCTGGCTCGCCTTGCGGCAGTTGCGCGAAGTGGATGGCGAGGTTTATGCGGAAAATTTGGTTCGCCAAGGCAGTGTGCCAAGGGTAGGGATCGTCACCCTTGTCCGGGGGAAGGAAGCCCCGCTGCTGGCTGACACCTTGGACAGCCTGGCAGGTCTGTTACTCGACAATTGGCACCTGACCGTTGTTTCCGACGTGCCCGTGCCTGAACCCGGCCTGGATGGCGGCACGCACCTCAGTTGGGTAACCGTGGACAATGCTGAGGATCCGATCGCTTTGGGCCATGCCCTCAATGGTGCCATCATGAGCCACGGCGCGGACTTTGTGTGTCTGGTTCCTGCTGGCACACGCTTTCAACCAGAAAGCTTAGTGTTGGTCGGCAACTATTTTGCGCAGCACCCCGACTGGCAGGCACTGTACACCGACCACGATTGGCTTGACAGCGCCGGCCGGCGCTTCCGACCGGCATTCAAGCCAGCGTTCAATCTCGAATATCTAAGGGCCTTCGATTATGTGGGGCCTGCGGTATTTTTCCGCGTCGAGTCCGTCGGCCAGGCGGGCGGGGTAGAGCCTTATCACGACCACGAGGCCTGCGAGCTGTTGCTGAGAATATGGGAACGATTCGGTAGTGCTGCCATTGGGCATGTCCCAGAGCCATTGCTCAGCTTTGCGATCCGCGGCAGCGACAAGCATCTCGCCGAGGCTTCCATGCGGGTGGCCGTCGAGAATCATCTGGCACGGAGCGGCGTGGCAGCGGACGTATGGAGCGGTCTGGCTGAAGGCACACTGCGGATCGTCTACCGTCATGAACAGTCACCCCTCGTCTCAGTGATAATTCCCACCCGCAATCGAGTCGACCTGATGCGGCCGTGCCTTGATTCCGTGTTCGAACTGACGGAGTACCCTCGCTTCGAAGTCATCGTGGTCGACAACCAGTCGGACGATCCGGATCTTTTCCGACTGTACCAGGAGTTCGACGCGCGGTACGGGAGGCGATTTCGCGTAGTCGACTATAACTTCCCGTTTAATTTCTCGGCACAGGTCAATCTCGGAGCCCGTCATGCGGAGGGTGAAGTTCTCGTTTTCCTCAACAATGACTGCCAGATCGTCGACGCCATGTGGATGGAGCGCCTACTGCACCACGCGCTCCGGAGTGATGTCGGGGCAGTTGGTGCGTTGCTCGTCACTCCGGAGACGGGGGAGGTTCAACATGCCGGAATCGCGCTGGGCGTTCCAGGAGGGTTGGAATCAGTGGCGGATCACCTGTTCAACGGCGACAGCGCCACCGCCGAAGGCTACATGAAACGCCTACAGGTGGACCAGGAATATTCCGCGGTCACCGCGGCATGCATGATGGTCGGGCGTGACCGGTTCCATCAAGTGGGTGGTTTTGACGAGGAAAACCTCGCCGTTCTTTATAACGATGTGGATTTCTGCCTTCGTCTCCACGAGGGCGGATACCGGAATATTTTCACCCCCTTTGCGCGCGTGATGCACCGGCAGGGCGCGACGCTGAAGGAGGTCACGGACGACCCCGCCCGTGTGCTAACGAAACTGGTGCAGGAAAGGCGGGAAACGGAAACCATGTTCGAGCGCTGGCTACCGCGCCTGGCCGGAGATCCCTTCACCAGCCGCCACTGGGCCTTGACGTCCAAGCGGCCCCGGTTGGATCCGGATTTGCCGCATCAGTGGAATCCGGACTTCCACGACCGGCCGCGGGTGTTGGGTTTCCCACTTCCTGGTGGCAGTGGGGAGTACAGGGTACGGATTCCGTTGGAGGGGCTTTCCCGCACAGGGCGCGCACACGCCGCCATGGCGTTGCCCAAGGGCGGTACGGTGGCTACGCCCTCGATCGTGGACTTGAGACGGAAAGGGCCGGACGCATTGCTGCTGCATTCGACGGTCAGCGCTACGATGGAATCCCATATCCTGCAATGGAAAAAGTGGCTACCCGGTACCCGTTTCATATTCGGGATGGATGATCGACTGGGAGACGTGCCGGAAAAGAGCAGCGTTTATCTCTCGCATCAACGACACTTTCCCGATGCGCGTTACCGGCTGCGGCGAATTCTTCGGCACTGCGACCGGGCCATCGTGAGCACCGCACCTCTGGCGGACATGATCGGCGAGATGATCGGTGACGTGCGGGTCATTCCGAATGCACTGGAACGGGAGAAATGGGAGCATTTGCACCCCAAGCGGCGGGTGGGAGACAAGCCAAGGGTGGGCTGGGTGGGCGCGCAGCAGCATCGGGGCGATCTGGAACTCGTTCTGGAGGTCGTGGCGGCGACCCATCAGGAGGTCGACTGGGTTTTCATGGGCATGTGGCTGCCAGAATTCGCGGGCATGGTGAAGGAAATGCACAAATTCGTTCCCTTCGGGTCGTACCCGGAAAAAATTGCATCTCTGAACCTGGACCTGGCCGTGGCCCCCCTGGAGATCAATGCCTTCAACGAATCCAAGAGCAACCTGCGTCTGCTCGAATACGGCGCCTTGGGTTATCCAGTGATTTGTACCGATATCTTCCCCTATCGGGAAAATGCTCCGCCGGTGACCCATCTGGCCAACGACCCTCGAATCTGGATCGACGCCCTAAGGGCAAAGGTGGCTGATCCGGATGCCATGGCGCGCGAGGGGGACGCCCTTCGCCAGTGGGTGGCGGAACATTTCTGGCTAGAACGCCATTTGGACGCCTGGCACCGAGCCCTGTTCGAGTGAAGTACGGTCTGAGCAACGGGCTTTGGTGTGCCCAGGACTAAAGTTCTCGACTCCGATGCCCGATAAAGAGCCTGACGGCGGCGTGATGGACATGCCGCCTAGCCCGCCGGAGGGCGGGTGTCTTCTCTAGGAGAAACAAAAATGGCTCTGATCGTCAATACCAACATCGCCTCCCTGAACGCCCAGCGCAACCTGGCGACTTCCCAAAGCCAGCTGGCTGTGACGCTCCAGCGTCTGTCTTCTGGCTTGCGCGTCAACAGCGCCAAGGACGACGCCGCGGGCCTCGCCGTGTCGCAGGCCTTCACTGCCCAGATTCGCGGCAGCAACCAGGCCGTGCGCAACGCCAATGACGGGATTTCGCTGGGACAGACCGCGGAAGGCGCATTGGGCCAGATCGCCAACAACGTGCAGCGCATTCGTGAGATCGCGGTACAGGCTGCAAACGGAACGCTGAGTGATACCAACCGCCAGCAGCTGCAGAAAGAGGTGGACCAGCTCACACAGGAGATTTCCCGCATCGTCCAGACGACGACCTTCAACGGAACGATGCTGCTCTCCGGCAGTGCGAGCCTGACCTTCCAGGTCGGCGCCAGCGGCTCCGCCGACAATCAGGTGAGTGTGACGACGACCAACCTTGCACAGAACGGGTCGGCCGGCCTTTACGCCTATTCCAGCTCGCTTACTTCGACGGGGGTAATCAACGTTTCGACCCAGTCGGCAGCCTCCGCAGCATTGTCGTCGCTCGACGCCGACATCAGTCAGGTCTCGACGCTGCGCTCCACGTTTGGTTCAGTCCAGAACCGGTTCGAGGCCGTGATCTCCAACCTGCAGAACTATGTCGAGAACCTCACTGCCTCCAACAGCCGCATCCTGGATGCCGACTTCGCAGCCGAGACCGCCAACCTCACCCGCGGCCAGATCCTGCAGCAGGCCGGCACGGCGATCCTGAGCCAGGCGAATGCCCTGCCGCAGACCGCCCTGTCGCTGTTGCGCTAATCGCGGACAAGGGGATCAAGGAAAATGGGGAGGGGCCTCCGGCGCGAGCGGGGGGCCTTTTCCCCATCTGAAACCCTGGTGAGCGGAGGGCAAAGCCATGCCTAGTGATCCAATTTCCGGCGTGAGTCCGGCGGCAAGCCGTGGTACGGCTGCCGGCGCACCCCATGGTGCGCCGGTGGATGCGCTGCCGCTTGTGCCGGCGCCGCCGGCTGCAACGGCACGTGAACAGGCGTCTCAACCGGATGCGCAGGCCGTGAAAAGAGCGGCCGAAGCCATCAACGAGTTCATCAAGTCGACCTCGCGCAATCTGCAGTTCTCGGTGGACAAGGACACCGGGATCGTGGTGGTCAAGGTGGTGGACAAGGAAACCGGCGATGTCATTCGACAGATCCCGGGGGAAGAGACCCTGGCCATCGCGAAGAACCTCGACTCGGTGCAGGGTGTCCTGTTCCGGTCGAAGGCTTGATGCAATGCAAGCGGCACGGCGGGAAACCGCCGTGCCATCCCCGAGTTAATGGAATCGGGTAGGAGAGTCAAATGGCCATTTCGGCAGCAGGCGTAGGCTCCAACATCGACGTGAACGGCATTGTCAGCCAGCTGATGGCGCTCGAGCGCCGCCCGCTGGACATGCTCAACCAGAAGAAAAGCGGCTACAACAGCGAGCTCTCGGCCTACGGCAAGCTCAAGAGCGATCTCGCCGCCCTGCAGTCGGCCATCGGCAAGATGCGCTACGGCACCGGCTTCCAGGTGTTCACGGCGACCCCGGCCGACACCACGATCTTCTCGGCGACGGCGGACAGTACCGCCATCGCCGGCACCCATTCCGTGACCGTGGGCCAGCTTGCCCAGGCGCAGAAGCTGGTCACCACGGGTTTCGCCGATACCGGCACGACCCAGCTCGGCACCGGGACGCTGGCGATCAGCAACGGCACCGACTCCTTCAGTGTCAGCATCGACAGCACGAACAACACCCTCAGCGGGATCGCCAATGCGATCAATTCCGCCAGCGGCAACTTCGGCGTTTCGGCGACGATCCTGAACGATGGCACGGGCTATCGCCTGGTGCTGTCGCCCAATGACACCGGCGCCAGCAAGGCCATCACCGTGGGGGTCACGGACACCGGTGACGGAAACAATACCGACAACGCCGGTCTGTCGCGCCTGTCCTACACCAGCGGCGCCTACAATCTCACCCAGACCCAGGCGGCGCAGGATGCGACCCTGACCGTGGATGGCCTGACCGGGATCACCAGCCCATCGAACACCGTCACCGGCGTGATCCAGGGCGTGACCTTGAGCCTGAAGAACACCGGCGGCACCACGGTGCAGGTGGCGGTGGACAACGCCACCCTGACGGCGAACGCGAACGGCTTTGTGACCGCGTACAACAATCTGGTCAAGGACATCAACATCCTGCACCAGAAGGGCGGTGCCCTGGAAGGCGAGAACACCGTGCTCACCCTGCAGTCCCAGATCACGGGTGTGTTCAACACCGCCATCTCCCTGCCCGGAAATGGCTACAGCGCCATCTCGCAGGTGGGCTTCAGCATCCAGAAGGACGGCACGCTGTCGCTGGATTCGACCGCCTTTGATGCCGCGCTCTCCGGCCATCTCAACGACGTCGTCGGTTTGTTCACCGACACGACCCAGGGCTTCGCCCAGCGCCTGTATGGCCAGCTGGACAGCCTGCTGCAGACCAACGGCGTGCTGGATGCCGCCACCCAGGGCATCAACAACAACATTGCCGACATCAACACGCGGGTGGACCAGATGCAGACCCGCCTCGATGCAGTGCAGCAGCGGCTGCAAAGCCAGTTTGCCGCGCTCGATGCCCTCATCGGCAGCATGAAACAGACGAGCAACGCATTGCTCGCGCAGCTTGGACGCTAAGCAACGACAACCGACCGGAGTGGAAGAACAACGATGGATATGCTGAACCGCGCACTCAACGCCTACGGACAAGTCAACACCGAGACCGCCATTGCTTCCGCGAACCCGGTGCAGATCATCGTTCTGCTGTACGACGGCGCGATCAATGCGCTGGCCGCCGCCAAGGGCAGGATGCAGGAGATGCGCCTGGCGGAAAAGGGGCAGCTCATCTCCAAGGCCATCGGCATCGTCGAAGGCCTGCGCGCGGTGCTGGATCACGAGAAGGGCGGGGAGATCTCGCGCAACCTGAATGATCTTTACGACTACATGAAGCGCCGCCTGGCCGCGGCCAACCTCAAGAACGAGGCGGCGGGCCTCGATGAGGTGATGGGCCTGCTGTCGAACCTGCGCGAGGCCTGGGTCGAGCTCGAAGCCCGCGAGCGCCGTGCCGCCGCACCGTCCGCCCCGCGAGTACAGGTGCCAGAGACGGCGTCCTCCGGCACCTTCGACGCGAGGGCCTGAGCATGACCGCGCAGGATGCCCTGGGCCAATACCGCGCGATCCAGCGCGTCACGCAAGACATGCTTGCGGCGGCCCGGGCCGGCGACTGGGAGGCCTTGGTGAACATGGAGGCGGGGCGCAAGACCGCCCTGGCATCCCTCATGGCGCAGCCCGTCGACTATCGCGCAGCGGGTCTGGGCGGCGACAAGGATGCCTGCATCCAGTCCATCCTCGCCATGGACCGCGAGATCAGCATCCTGACCGAAGCCTGGATGGGCGAGATGCGCGAAATGCTCGCCGCGGTGCAATCCCAGCGCAAGCTGGAGAAGGCCTACGGCACGACCTAGCGTGCCGGGAAGCGGTCGCAATGCAGGCCGAAGTCAACCCGCAGCCTCCTGGGTCTCTCCTCGGCGCCACAACCGATCCGCTCGGACCGGTGCATGATCCTCTGCCGGTAAACCCCGATCCCTCCCGCCGGAACCCTGTCCTCCGCCGCCAGCGCGACCAGCAGCCCCGGCGTCGGCCATCGCAGCAGCCTGCCCATGATCTACGTCGCGACGATGAACCCGCCGGCCATGTCGACGACTATGCGTGAGCCATTGGCCTTGGACTATAATCGTGCTGTCTGAACAGGCGGGAAGAGGATCCGGCCATGGATGGCGCGTTCGTAGTGACCTGGAAGGAATTGCTCATCGGAGCGATCCTGGTGCTGGCGGTGTACATCGCCGAACTGCTGTTGCTGATGTATTCCTCGCGCGGGCGCGGGCTGCGCATCTGGCAGCGCGGCGCCCAGGCGCGCGAGCTGCACGAACTGCGCAAGGAGCTGGCGGAGCTGAGGGATCGCCTCGGACGGCTCGAGGCCGCCGGTGCGCCGGCGCGGCCGGCAGCGGAGGAGGAGCCTTCCACCCCCTACAGCCGTGCCTTCACCCTCGCCAAGCAGGGCAAGGACGTGCAGGAGGTGGCCGCGAGCTGCGGCATCTCCCGCGCCGAAGCCGAACTCATCGTGGCCATGCAGCGCGGCGGCGGCAACGCCTGACCGCGCCTGGCGCCGCCCGGAGCTGACATGGCGGTCAACGACGTCCTCGGCCAGCTCCAGCTCCTGCTGAAGAAATCCACGCCGCTGATCGAGAGCAGCGCGCAGCCGGCGGAGGACTTTCCCAAATTCACCCCAGGGCAGCAGGTGCAGGCCAAGGTCCTGAGCGCGCTCCCCGGCGGGCGTTTCCTGGTGCTGGTGGATGACCGCCAGCTCGATCTCAATCTGCCCCGCAACACCCAGCCCGGCACCAGCGTGGACCTGCGCTTCGTCGGCAACCAGCCGCGTCCCACCTTCATTCTTGCCAACGACGCGGCGGGCGCACCCGGCCGCACGGTGGTGAACCTGAGCGGCACCGCACGCTTCATCGGCGCCCTGCTGGACAAGGCCAATGCGCTGTCGGCCGGCCAGGCATCGGCGCTGGCCCGCGGCGCGCCGGTGGTCGCGGCGCCGCCGGCCGACATCCCGTCGTTCGCCCTTGCCCTCAAAGCCGTCCTGTCCCAGAGCGGTCTCTTCTACGAAGCCCACCAGGCGCAATGGGTGGCCGGCGAGCGTTCCTTGGGCGAATTGCTGAAGGAGCCCCAGGCCCAGCTGTCGGAGCCGCGGGCCT
>CAYUJV010000049.1:0-20631 GCA_964445085.1 uncultured Burkholderiales bacterium | reverse complement strand
CACCCAGGGCATGATCCCCCACTTCGTCGCCAGCATGGGCACCACCGGCACCATCATGGGCTGCTCGCGCTATCTCAAGGAGCAGAACCCCGACGTCCAGGTCGTCGGCGTGCAGCCGGAGGAAGGCTCGCAGATCCCGGGCATCCGCAAGTGGCCCGAGGAATACCTGCCCAAGATCTATGACCCGAAGCGCGTGGACCGCCTGATGTACGTGAGCCAGGCCGACGCCGAGGAGACGACCCGGCGCCTGGCGCGGGAGGAGGGCATCTTCGCCGGGATTTCGTCCGGCGGCGCGCTGGCCGCCGCGCTGCGGCTGTCGGCGGAAGTCGAGGATGCCGTGATCGTCTCCATCGTCTGCGACCGCGGCGACCGTTATCTATCCACGGGTGTCTTTCCCGCGTAGAGGGCGTGCCGCTGCGCCGTCTGCTCCAGCTGGGCCTTCTGTCCTGCCTCTCGACGGCGGTGGCGGCGCAGGAAATCAGTCTGCGCATCGATGATGTCGTCAGCCCGCCGCTGGCGCTGCATGGCATCGAGGCGAAGCTCGAACTCTCCCCCGAGCAGCCGCTGACCGTACGCATCGGCAGCCTCGCCGTGCGCGACCGCGTCTGGCGCAATGTCCGGCTGAACTGCGCCCGCACCCGCATCGCGTCGGACGTGATCGAATGCCGCGACGGCATCTTGCAACTCACGACGCCGCTTCCCGTCAGCTTCGTCTATCGGCCCGGCTCCCGCGACCTGTCGCTCAGCCTGCAGCCTTCCGCCGGCGAGCGCTGGCAGCTGAGCTTGCAGCTGCGCGGCGGCCAGACGCGGGGCGCCGTGCGGGTCGAGAACGGTGCGCTCAGCCGCCTGAATCCCTTGCTTGACCCGCAGCTGCCGCAGTTCTCCGCCGGGCGCCTGAGCCTGGACGCCAGCTGGACGACCGCCGCGGGCGGATCTGCCAGCGTGCGGGCACAGGGCCGCGTCGCCGAGGTGGCGTTCAGCGACCAGGCCGGGCTGCGCGCCGGCGACAAGGTCGGCGGCGACTTCAGCCTGCATGCCGTGCGCGGCCGGGGTGCGCGCTGGGCCTGGGAGGCCAGCGCCGCCTGGACCGCCGGCGAGGTGTTCTGGCAGCCGTTCTACCTGGCGCCGGCGCGGCGCACCCTTGCCGCCGCCGGCGAACTGGACGACCAGTCCCTGACGGTGCAAAAGGCCGCGCTGGACCTGGAGCACATCGGCAGCGTCCGGCTGGATGCGCGCTGGGCGCGCCAGGCGCAGCGGCTGGAAACCCTGAACGCGGCGGGCACGGGGCTCAGCCTGCGCGGTCTGTACGAGACTTTTCTCAAGCCCTTGTGGGTCGATCGCCTGCCCGGGCAGCTCGCGCTCACGGGGCGCCTTTCCACGCAGGTGACAGTGCGCGCGGCGAAGCTGGCGAGCCTGGACCTGGACGTGCGCGGCGCCGCGATCCGCCACGAGAACGGGCTGCTCGAACTCGACGGCCTGGATCTGCATGTGCCGTGGCGCGGCGATGCGTCGGGCATGGCGCGCGCGAGCGTGAGCGGGGGCCAGCTCTGGGGCGTTCCGCTGGGGGCCTTTTCCATTGTGGCGGAGCTGGGCCCGGATTCCCTGCGCGTGAATCATGCCGCCATCCCGGTCCTCGACGGCCGCCTCAACCTCGACGGCCTGATGCTCTCCCGCAGCGGCAGCGACTGGCATGCGGAGGCCAGCGCCGCCCTGCAGCCGATCAGCATGGAGCGGCTGTCGGCCGCGCTCAAGTGGCCGGCGATGCGCGGCACGCTGTCCGGCGTCATCCCGCGCGTGAGCTATGACCGGCAGACGCTGACGGTGGATGGCGCCTTGCTGTTCCGCGTCTTCGACGGCACGGCTGTGGTGAAGGACCTGCGCGTGACCGATCTGCTGAGCCGGGCGAGCCGCGCCTATGCCAGCGTCGACATGCGCGGACTCGATCTCGACCTGCTGACGCGTGCCTTTTCCTTCGGCAGCATGCAGGGGCGGCTGGACGTGTCGGTGCAGAACCTGGAGCTGGCCAACTGGCGGCCGGTGCGCTTCGACGCCAAGGTCGAAAGCAGCCCCGGCAACTATCCGCGGCGCATTTCCCAGCGTGCCGTGGAGAACATCGCCGCGCTGGGCGGCGCGAGTGCGGGGGCCGCCCTGCAGCGCACCTTTCTGCGCTTCTTCCAGGAGTTTCGCTACGACCGCATCGGGCTTGCCTGCCGCCTGGAGCGCAACGTGTGCACCATGCACGGCATCGAGGACGTCGACAACGGCTACCTGATCGTGAAGGGGGGCGGGATTCCCGCGATATCGGTCATCGGCTACAATCGCTACGTTGGCTGGAACGAACTGCTGGCGCGGCTTGCGCGCATCCGGCAGGCCGGCGTGAAGCCCGTGGTTCAATGAGGATGTGGTGATGCGCTTTCGAATGATCCCGCTGCTGGCAGCGGCGCCCGCGGTGCTTGCGTCCTGCGTGACGATCAATATCTATTTTCCGGCCGCGGCGGCGGAGAAGGCCGCCGACAAGATCATCGACGAGGTCTGGCAGTTGAAGCAGCATGGCGGTTCGGGCGAGGCAAAGCCGCCGGCAGGCCAGCCGCCCAAGCCGCCAACCGAGGAGCAGGCAAAATGATCCAACGTTTCTGGCTAAGGAACCTCGGCAAAAGTACTGCGCAGGCCGTCTGCCCGCCTGCGATGCTCGCTGTACTTCCGTGTACAGGTGCGCTTCTCGGCGGGCAGCCGGGCTTGCTCGCGACCTTTTGCAGAGCTTCCCTGACTCTCTGCGCACTGGTCCTTGCCTTCGGCGTCGGCGCGGGCGCGGCGCAGGCCGCGGCGAATCTGGAAATCAACACCCCGGCGATCGAGGCCTTGCAGCAGTCGCAGCAGGCGCGGCACCCGCAGCTGCTGCCGTACTACGCGAGCGGAGCGGTGGGCCTCACCCGCGACGGCATGGTGGCCGTGCGCGATGCCTCACTGGTGCCGCTGGCGCAGCGCGCGCGGGTGAATGAACTGGTGGCGGACGAGAATCGCGATCGCACCGCCCTGTACCGCGAGATCGCGCGGGCGAATGGTCATCCGGAGTGGGAGGCGGACATCCGCGCCACCTTCGCCGATCGCTGGATCGCGAAGGCGCCGGCGGGATGGTACGTGCAGAACGCGAGCGGACAGTGGGTCAGGAAATAGATCAGGCGCTCGCGCGCGACAGGTGCTCGCTGCCCGCGAAGGCCATCCCCCAGATGTCGGTCGCCACGTCGGATGGCAGGGGCGGATGTTCGATGCGCAGCAGGTCGTTGAGAAAGGTCAGTTCCATCCACACGTTTTCGTCGAAGCCATGCCGTTCCGGGCGCATCTGGCCGGTGAACAGCAGCTCGTCCAGGTAACGGCTGGCATCGCTGCCCCTGGGCCAGGCTTCCAGCAGACGGTTCACGATGTGCGGATAACGTTGTTCGAGAGCGCTTTTCATGATGCCCCTCCCTGTCGCAATAAGCTAACCGTTTGGTAATATTCATCTGACATTCTCCGCCGTTTCCCCTGCAAGTCAATAGGTGCTCGCCCCGCCCCGCGGCGGCACCGGAAAGCGCTTTGTTCCCGATCATGGTTCCCGTTCTCGTCTTCGACATCGAAACCGTCCCCGACACCGCGGGGCTGCGCACCCTGTGGGACCTCGATCCCGCGGCCAGCCCCGAGGACATCGCCGAGATTGCCTTCCAGCGGCGGCGCCAGGCCACGGGCGGGGATTTCCTGCCGCATCACCTGCACCAGGTGATTGCGATTTCGTGCGTGCTGCGGGACAGCGAGGGTTTTCGCGTCTGGTCCCTCGGCGCGGGGGATTCGCCCGAGGCCGACCTGATCCAGCGTTTTTTCGACGGCATCGAGAAATACACGCCCCAGCTCGTCTCCTGGAACGGCGGCGGTTTCGACCTGCCGGTGCTGCACTACCGCGCCCTGATTCACGGACTGTCCGCGCCGCGCTACTGGGACATGGGCGAGGACGACCGCGACTTCAAGTGGAACAACTACATCAGCCGCTACCATACGCGCCACCTCGACCTGATGGATCTGCTCGCGCTGTACCAGCCGCGCGCGAACGCGCCGCTGGACGAGATCGCGAAGCTGATCGGCTTCCCGGGCAAGATGGGCATGGATGGCTCGCAGGTGTGGCATGCCTACCGGCGCGGCGAGATCGCGGCGATCCGCAACTACTGCGAGACCGACGTGGTGAACACCTTCCTGGTCTACCTGCGGTTCCAGCTGCTGCGCGGCCAGCTGACGCGCGCCCAGTACGAGACCGAGTGCGAGCTGGTGCGCGCGCATCTCGCCCGGCTGCCTGATGCCCACTGGCGCGAGTTTCTCGCGGCCTGGGCCTGAGCCGTCCTTGATGCCGCCCGGGATGCCGTCCCTGATGCCGTCCCTGATGCCGCCGCTGCGATGGCGCCCGCTGTGGCTCGGCCTTGGCTGGCTGATGGTCGCGGGCGTGGTCTACCTGTCGCTCATGCCCGATCCGCCGCAGCCCGTGACCTTCCCGTTTGTCGACAAGGCGGAGCATGCCGCCGCCTTCGCCTGGCTCGCAGTGTGGTTTCTGCAGCTCGTTGCCGCGGGGCGCCGCCGCTTTGTCGTTGCTGCCTTGCTGCTGCTGGGTGGCGCCATCGAGATTGCGCAGTCCTTCACGCCCACGCGCCAGTTCGAACTCGCCGACCTTGGCGCCGATGCCGCGGGAATCGCGGTGGGGGCATGGCTCGCGCGCACTGCGCTGGGCAAAATGCTGGCGGCCTGCGAGCGCCAACTTGCATCACGAGCTGTTGAATCATGACTGTGCGGATTGAATCCCTGGATCACGAAGGGCGCGGGGTCACCCACGTCGAGGGCAAGGCGGTGTTCGTCGAGGGGGCCCTGCCGGGGGAACTGGTCGAGTACGCCTCCTATCGCAAGAAGCCGTCCTATGAACTGGCCCAGCTCACGCAGCTGCGGCGATCCAGCTTCATGCGCACCGCGCCGCGCTGCGCGCATTTCGGCGTCTGTGGCGGCTGCCTGCTGCAGCACATGGACGCCGCCGCCCAGGTGGCTGCCAAGCAGCGCATCCTGGAGGAAAACCTGCAGCGCATCGGCAAGGTGAGGCCGCAGCAGATGCTGGCGCCCATCCACGGCCCGACCTGGGGCTACCGCCATCGCGCGCGCATGTCGGTGCGGCTGGTGCAGAAGAAGGGCGGGGTGCTGGTGGGCTTCCACGAGCGCAAGAGCAGTTTCATCGCCGACATGCACCGCTGCGAGATCCTGCCCGCGCGCATTTCCGCCCTGATCGATCCCTTGCGCGAGCTCATCGGCGGCCTGTCCATCCGCGAGCGCATGCCGCAGATCGAGATCGCGCTGGGCGAGCACGTGGATGCCCTGGTGCTGCGCATCCTGGAGCCATTGACCGAGGCGGACGAAATCCGGCTGCGGGATTTTGCCGACGCGCACCGCATCCAGTGGTGGCTGCAGCCGAAGGGGCCGGAGACGGTTTTCCCGTTCTATCCCCTGGAGGCGCCGCGCCTGACCTACTCGCTGCCGGAGTTCGGCATCGAGATGCCGTTCAGCCCGACCGAGTTCACCCAGGTCAATCCCGAGATCAACCGGGTGCTGGTGCGCCGCGCGCTGGCGCTGCTCGATCCCCGGCCCGGCGAGTCCGTCGCCGATCTGTTCTGCGGCCTGGGCAATTTCAGCCTCCCCATCGCGCGCCGCGGCGCGCGGGTGGTTGGCGTGGAAGGCAGCGCTGCGCTGGTGGCGCGCGCTGGCACGAACGCCGCGCACAACGGCCTGTCCGAACGCACGCGCTTCCTGCAGGCGAACCTGTTCGAGGCGAGCGAGGCGAACCTGTCCGCCCTGGGGCGGTTCGACAAGCTGCTGATCGACCCGCCGCGGGACGGCGCGATCGAGGTGGTCAAGGCGCTGGGGCCGGATGCGCCGGGACGCATCGTCTATGTGTCGTGCAGCCCGGCCACGCTGGCGCGCGACGCGGCGGTGCTGGCCCACGAGAAGGGCTACGCGCTGAAGAGCGCTGGCGTGGTCAACATGTTTCCCCATACCGGACACGTGGAGTCCATCGCACTCTTCGAGCGCTGAAACGGGAGCACAAAAAAACGGGGCGGCCAGGCCGCCCCGTTTGCATTTCGGCGAAGCCGATGACTAGTCGCGCTCGCCCATGAAGGCGCCCAGCAGCTGCAGCAGGCTGGTGAACAGGTTGTAGAGCGAAACGTAGAGGCTGATGGTGGCGAGCACGTAGTTGGTCTCGCCGCCGTTGATGATCTCGCCGGTCTGGTACAGGATCATGCCGCACATCAGGAAGGCGAACATCGCGGACACCGTCAGCGCCAGGGCGGGCATCGGGTAGCCGACCAGCGCCGCCACCAGGGACACGATCCCGGCCACGAAGGCGATCAGGATGCCGACCGTGAGGAAGCTGCGCATGAAGCTGAAATCCCTGCGCGAGATCAGCGCGTAGCCGGAAAGCCCGGTGAACGCCACGCCCGTGATGCCGAGGGCGAGCATGACGATCTGCGAGCCGTTGGCGAAACTCAGATAGTGGTTCAGCACCGGCCCGAGCCCGAAGCCGAGCAGGCCCGTGATGGCGAACACCACGACGATGCCGGCGCCGGAATTGGCGGTGCGCGGCACCGCGAACCAGAGCAGGCCGAGTGCGATCAGGCTGCTGACCAGGCTCACGCCGTAGGGGACGGCCATGGCCATGGAGACGCCGGCCATGGCCGCGGAAAACAGCAGCGTCATGGCGAGCAGCATGTAGGTGTTGCGCAGGACTTTTTGCGCGGACTGGGCGGCAACGCTGCCGCCGCTCAAGACGGTTGCACTGGAGTTGTATTGCATTTCGGGCTGCATGCGTCCTCCTTCTCTTGTTGACGTGTATGCGACGGGTAAGACTACCGAAGGCAGGTTAAAGTTTCAATAAGAAGCGCATCGCCGGTCCGCGGGGCCGACATGGCAGCGAACGCGGCTTCCCGGTATGATTCGGCCAGCGGAGCCCCATGGCCAGTCCGGAGGGTTGGCAGAGCGGTCGAATGCGGCGGTCTTGAAAACCGTTGTAGGGCAACCTACCGGGGGTTCGAATCCCTCACCCTCCGCCAGATGTGCGGTATTGACGCGCGGTGTTGACAAGACGCTTGCGCAGCAAGCTTCTTGCGGCGCAGACTCACTTGCAAAGCAAGTGATGTCGGAGCCAAAACCGCCAAGGGTTTACCCCCTTCGTGAGTTCGAATCTCACCGCTTCCGCCAGGACCAAGAACCGCAGCGCACTGCGGCGACATCAGCGCAGAATCACCCCAACCCGAGCGAGGAGATCAGCAATGTTCAAGGAGTTTCGCGAGTTTGCCATGCGCGGCAACGTCGTCGACATGGCCGTCGGTATCATCATCGGCGCAGCCTTCGGCAAGATCGTCGATTCCATGGTGGCGGATGTGATCATGCCGCCGATCGGGCTGTTGCTGGGCAGCGTGGATTTCACCAATCTCTACATCGTCCTCAAGGAAGGCGCGACGGCGCTGCCGGCCGGGGCGACGCTGGCCGAGGCGAAGAAACTGGGGGCGGTCACCCTCAACTACGGCCAGTTCATCAACTTCGTCATCTCCTTCATCATCGTCGCCTTCGCGGTGTTCCTGCTGATCCGCGCCATGAACCGCCTCAAGCGCAAGGAGGAGGCCGCGCCCGCGGCGCCGACCACCAAGGAATGTCCGTATTGCCTGTCGGCCATTCCCATCAAGGCGACGCGCTGCCCGCACTGCACGTCCGACCTGGGCAAGACCTGACGCACGACACCTGGCGTGCCATGGACGCGCCGCCGGAAGAAACGCTCCAGGCGATTTGCAACTACCGGCGCATGGCGCCGGACCTGGCCACCGCCGGGCAGCCGTTGGAACCGGAGTTGGCGGCGGTGGCGCGGGCCGGGTTCGAGGTCGTCATCGACCTGGCCCTGCTCGATGCCGACTACTCTCTTGCCGACGAGCCGGGTTTGGTGCGCTCGCTCGGCATGGTGTTCGAGCATGTCCCGGTGATCTGGGAGCGGCCCACGCTCGACGACCTGCAGCAATTTTTCGGGCTGATGCGCCGCCACCGTGGGCGCAGGGTCTTTCTTCATTGCGCCGCCAACATGCGCGTTTCCGTGTTCCTCGCGCTCTACCGCATCCTGGAACTCGGCTGGGAGCCGGACGCGGCGATGGCCGCGGTCCATGACATCTGGCAGCCGGATGCCATCTGGCGGGAATTCATCCGCCAGGCCCTGGCCGCCGGCGCCCATCCTTCCGCGCCCTGAAGCGGGCACACCGCCTGTTCGCCCCCGGCTTTGGGCTCTCGTGCCTAAAGTCCGGCTTTTCGCCGCCGCTATCGCTTATACAAAGGGCATAAGTTTGCCCAAAAAGCGCATTGCATGACTCCCGGACTTCCTGACCCTGCGCCGTTG
This sequence comes from uncultured Burkholderiales bacterium, assembly GCA_964445085.1. Taxonomy (GTDB): domain Bacteria; phylum Pseudomonadota; class Gammaproteobacteria; order Burkholderiales; family Thiobacteraceae; genus Thiobacter. The sequence goes on along the minus strand of CAYUJV010000049.1, from coordinate 12,197 downwards.
CGGTGCGTGTCCCGGATCCGGGCGGTCTTCTTTGGCGAGTGCGAGGATAAGGGTGCAGGAATCTCCAATGTTTCTGCTGGCGCGGCGCGCCGGCCGAGGCCGCATGCGTGGCCTCTGGCGCAGCCCGCTGCTGGCCGTCCTGCTGCTGGCGGCGGCGCTGGCGGGTGGGCGCGCCCACGCCGAGTCCGTTTATTACTTCAGCGTTCTGAACCAGCGCAGCCCGCTCCTGACGGCCGAGTACTGGAATCCGATCCTGGAGTACGTTTCAAGAAAGGCCGGCGTCGAGCTGCGGCTGAAAATGGGCAAGACCGCGCCGGAGACGACTGCGCTCACCCTCCGCGGCGAGGCGCAGTTTGCCTACACCAACCACCTGTTCCTGCCCGATCGCGTCAAGCTGGGTTGGCGCGTGATTGCCCGCCCCGACACGGACGGCATTCGCGGCCAGATCGTTGTGCCGGCGGGCTCTGCGATCGAGCGGCTGGAGGATCTGGCAGGGCAGACCGTTGCCTTCCCCTCGGCCGAGGCCTTTGCCGGCTACCAGTTGCCGATGGATGCCTTGCTGCGGCGCCAGATTCACGTGCAGGCCGTATTCGCCGGCAACCAGGAAGGCGCAATGGGACAACTCAAGGCGGGCCGCGCCGCCGCCGCGGGCGTGAACGAGGATCTGATGGCGGCATTCTCGGTGCGCGAAAAGTTTCCCTACCGGGTGATCTGGAGCTCGGACAATTATCTGGATTTGCCGATCATGGCCTCGCCCGCCGTGCCGCAGGCGGTGGCGTCGGCAGTGGCCCGCGCCTTCGTGGGCATGCGCGCGGACCCGGAGGGCGCGCGCATTCTGCGCGACGGCGCCGTGCGCCTCGGGCTCGCCCGCCCCGTCGGCTTTCGCGCCGCGAACGACGCTGACTACGCCAACTACCGCGACTTCCACCGCACCGCGCTGCCGAAATGACGACCATGGGCCCGCTTGCGCCGCTCAAACGCCTGTCGCTCACCGCGCGCATCCTGATCATGACCGGGCTGACGCTGGCCCTGAGCTATCCGGTCAGCATCTTCCTGCTGCTCGACTCGCAGCGGACGCTGTACCGCAATGCCGCATCCGAGGAACTGGCCGCGACCCTGGCGACATTGGAAAAGACGGTGGGCGAGCAGGTGGTGATCGGCGACTATGCGCTGATCGAGCAGATCCTGCGCAGCCGCGTGGGGCACAGCCATTTCCTCGAGCTGGATTTCACCGACAGCGACGGCAACGTGATTGCCGTCACGAGCCCGCAGCGGCCGGCGCAATATCCCGGCTGGTTCCGCGGCTGGCTCAATCTGTCGGAGCGGCCGGTCGCGCGTGACATCACCATCGGTGGCAGAAACTACGGGCGCGTGACGCTGTGGCCGTCGCACGTCGATTTCTTCAACCACGTGTGGCACAGCGCCGTGCAGCAGAGCCTGGTGGTGCTCGGCGCGGGCGTCGCCCTGTTCGTGTTCGTGGCGCTGGTGCTGCGACGGGGGCTACGACCGCTGCGCGTGACTACCGAGCTTGCACTGAGCCTGCGCCGGGGGGAGTACCAGTGTCTGGCCGTGCCGCCCGGCACTGCCGCGCCGGAGATCCGCGACACCATCGCGACCTTCAATGACGCGGCCAGCCGCGAAGCCTGGCTCGCGCGCTTTGCCGAAATCATCTCCGGCAGCGAGGACAGCCAGGCGAAGGTGCACTCGGTGATGCGCCTGCTGTGTGCGCGCCTCGACATGGATGGCGCGGCCTTGGGCTGGGAGGACGGCGCTCGCGGCATGGTCGTCCTGGCAAGCTGCTATGTCGACCCGGCCGCCCAGGATCTGCGCTGGCAGGCGTTCACGCGGGAGGCCCTGGAACTCAAGACGCCGGTCACGGCGGACGAAGAGTTGCGCTTGTCGAGCGGCGCCGAGCCGGCGGGCGCGGTCGCGTACATGGCGGTTCCGGCACGCATGGGCGCGCACCGCACTGGCGTGTTCAGCCTCTTTCGCAAGAGCGGGCGGGCGATCTCCAACCCGAACGGCGAGGTCGAGCTGATGGGGCTGGCGGCCAACTGGATGGGCGCCACCCTGGCCGAGGAAGTGCAGGAGCGGCAGATGCGCGAGCAGCAGGAACATGCCGAGACCGTGCTGCGCAATGTCGCCGAGGGGATCGTCACGCTCGATCCCGATGGCGTGATCGCCTCCGCAAACCCTGCGATGGAACGGATCTTCGGCTGGCCGGCCACGCAGCTGATCGGCCGGCCCATGGTCGACTTCGTGCCGGGGCTGGACTGGCAGCGGTTCCGCTCGGCCGTGGCCGCGCAGCCGACGCAAGGCGCCGCCGCGATCGCCGGACAGGAAACGGGCAGGCGTGCCGACGGCCAGACGATACTCATCGAGTTGTCGGCGCGGGCGGTTCAGCACGGCGAGGCCGGACTGATCATCGCCGTGATTCGCGACGTGACGGAGCGTGTCCGCGTGGAAGGGGCCCTGCGCAGGAGCGAGGCGCGGCGCCAGCGCGCGCTGGAGGTTGCCCGCCTCGGCAGCCTCGAGTATTTCCCGCAGTCGGGGCGGACGCGCTGGTCGCGTGAGCTGGGTCTGATTTTCGGCGTCGCGCCGGAGTCGGAGCTGGGCTACGACGGCTTCCTGTCGCGCATCGACCCTGCCGACAGCGCGCGCGTGGGGGAGGCGCTCGCCGCGGCGTTGCGCGCGGGCCGGCCGATTCAGCTCGAGTTCCAGGTGGTGCGCCCCGGCGGCGAGCGGCGCTACGTGGTCCTGTCGGCGGAGGCGCCGGAGGTGACGGAGCAGGGAACCCGGGTGTTCGCGGTGGTGCAGGATGTCACCGACCGCCGGGAGGCGGAGGCGAAGGTGCAGGCGGCGCTGGTGGAGAAGCTGGAGGCGGAAGCCCACAACCGGGCGAAGACCCTGTTCCTCGCGAACATGAGCCACGAGTTGCGCACGCCGCTGAACGCGATCCTCGGCTACAGCGAAATGCTGGCCGAGGAGGCGGCGACGGAGGGCCGCGCAACCGCCGCCGCCGACCTGCAGAAGATCCAGGCCGCCGGCCGACATTTGCTGGGCATGATCAACCAGGTGCTCGACCTGTCGAAGATCGAGGCCGGTCGCATCGACCTGCAGCTGGAGGAATGCGCCGTGCGCTCCGTGGTCGAGGAAGTCACGGCCACGATCGAGCCGCTTGCCGCGCAGAACCGCAATGTGCTGCGGGTGAGCGTGGACCTGTACGGCCAGGTGATGCGCACCGACCCGATGAAGGTGAAGCAGATCCTGATCAACCTGCTGGGCAACGCCTGCAAGTTCACCGCCGACGGCGAGATCTCCTTCATCTGCACCCATGAGGCCGAGGCGGGGCGCCAGTGGGTGCGCTTCACCGTGCGCGACACCGGCATCGGCATGAGCGCGGACCAGCTCGACCGCCTGTTCGAACCCTTCGTGCAGGCCGATGCCGCGACCGCGCGCACGTATGGCGGCACCGGCCTCGGCCTCGCCATCAGCAAACGCTTCGTGGAAATGCTCGGCGGCGAGATCGGCGTGGACAGCATGCCCCAGCGCGGCTCCACGTTCACGGTGCGCCTGCCCCTCGAGACACGGGCCACCCAGGACGAACCGCCGCGGGCCGAGGTGCATGTCGTCGAAGCAGCCGGGGAGCGGCTGGCGCGGCCGTCGGTGCCGAACCGCCGTGCCCGGGTTGCCACGGTGCTGGTGGTCGAGGGCGACCCGGCCCTGCGCGAACTGATCGAACGCTATCTGAGCGGCGAGGGCTTCCGGGTCGTGAGCGCCCCGCGGGTGGAGGAAGCCGTCACCTTGCTCGCGCAGCAGCGGCCGTCGTTGGTGCTGCTGGATGCGGACGAAACGGACATCGAGGTGGCGGAGGCGCTGCGGCGGCTGAGCTCGGAGTCCTTGGCCGGGCGGATCCCGGTGGTGGTCCTCGGCTCACAGGAGCGCTGGCAGGATGCGCGCAAATCCGGCGCCGTGGAATGCCTCGGCAAGCCGATCAACTGGCAGTCGATGGCCGTGGCGGCGAAAAAGTGGGTGCGCGCCGGCGCCGCGCCAGACCACGCGAACCAGTCTGCTACGGCGGCTGCGGAAGCCGCGCTGCTTCGGCTCAGAACCTAGGGCGGGCATCGCAGGCGCGAATGCAGGGCTGCACGATGTGCAGCCCTTTCGTTTGGCGCCGGCACCAGCCTCTCCGGACCCGACTACACGGTTGACCTCTATCGCTGGCAAAAATACAATGACATATATGTAATTAAACGAAAATATGTCGAATATATATCGGCAGTGGGAGGTGGTTTATGTTGCTGGCAGACGCAAGGAGCGAATTGCACCTGGCGGCGGCGCCCCGGCATATCGACGCGCCGGCGTTCCTGAGGCTGGCGGCCGCGCTCGATCAGGTCAGGACGGTATCGGACCTCCTTTATGTCAGCCGCCATCAGCTGCAGGATGTCTTGCCCCATGGCGCGTTCGTGCTGGTCTCGGCGCCGGCTGGCACCTCCGGCAGCCAGGCTTGTGCCGTATTCGGCTCCAATGTCCCGGATGATTATCTGGAATCGCTGCGCCGGAGCGATGGCTGGTGCCGTTCGCCGGCGGCCCGGAGCTGGCTGGCGAGCGACGAGCCGGAATTTTTCGAATTGATCGGGCAACGCCGCGGTGTCGACGCCGACTGGCTGGAACGCTTCAGCCGCAGCGGGCTGCGCAACATGATGACCTGCGGCGTGCGGCACAGCAATCCTGCCCGCACCATCAGCTTCAATTTCTTTCGCCTGCCGGACCGGCCCCAGGCCAGACATCGACAGGCGCTGAAGCTTGCCATTCCCCACCTTCACCACGCCGTGCTCAGGATCCACCCCGCGGACGGCGCAGTGCCGCTGCCATCAGGCGGGGCCAGTGCCACCCTCACGCCGCGTGAGCGGGAAGTGCTCGATTGGGTGCGCCGGGGCAAGACCAACGCCGAAATCGCCGTCATTCTGGGCGTTGCTTACAAGACCGTGAAGAACCAGGTGCAAAGCATCCTGGTCAAGCTGCGCGTGAACAACCGCGCGCAGGCGGTGGCCAGCGCCATTGAACGCGGCTTGATCTGACCTCGCGGTTCCTCGGGCTATCGGGCTGCGTCGGGCAACCCCGCTCCCCCCACGTTCCATCCTTGGCCGCCATGAGCCGAACGGCCTATGGAGCATGACAAAGGCATTCCCTAAGCTTGCCCCCGAGCTGCGGCTGCCAAAGGCGTGTGCATCAAGCGTGCTGCGGCCCCGCTTGTATCCCCCAACCTGCTGAAGGAGAAACCATGCAACTTTCCAAGAACCGGCAACGCGGCCAAGGCATGACCGAGTACATCATCATCGTGGCCCTGATCGGCGTGGCGGCAATCGCCACCTATCAATATTTCGGCAACACGGTGCGCGATCAGACCGCGGCGATCGCCCAGGAGATCTCCGGCGTCGATGGCACGGCGACGAAGACCGCTTCCCAGACGGCTTCCTCCAACGCCGCCACCGAAGCCGACGCCAAGCACACCCTCGACAACTACACCAACAATATCAACAAGTGATGCGCACCAGGGGGCACCGCGCGGTGCTCCCGATGCGGCTTGGCCAAGCATGCTTCGTCGTACCGGAAACGCCCAGTGAACCAGTCCGCCTTGCATTCCCTGTCTTCCCTTCCCGGCGACAGTCCGCGAAACCCCGTGCGAGACGCCTGGGCACGACGGGTGCAGTGCCATATCTTGCAGGACATGAAGTGGCTGCGCCCCTACCTGCTGGCAACGGGCGCAGGGTGTGCTGCAGGCCTGGGCTTTGCGCCCCACGGACTTTGGCCGGCGACCGTCATTGGGCTCGCTGGGTTTTTCACGCTGCTTGCGCGCCGGCAGCATTGGCCGCAGGCAGCCGCCATGGGGTGGTTGTTTGGCCTTGGCCTGTTCGCACCCGCGTTGTCATGGCTGTTCTCTGGTGTCAGCGGCGCGCGGGAGCCGGTACTGGCGCTGCTCGGGCCGCTGACCCTGATGGCGGGCCTGGCACTGATTCCGGCGGCGGCCGCTGTCGTCGTCGCCGCCTCGCGCGCGTCCCTGTTCGTGCGCCTCGTGGTGCTCGCGCCCGCGCTGTGGGTGTCGGGCGAGTGGCTTAGACACCAGGGAACACTGGCATTTCCGTGGCTTGCCGTGGGTTATTCGCAGGTGCCCGACGGGCCGCTCGCGGGATTCGCACCGCTGTTGGGCATTCTTGGCATCAGCCTGGCGAGCCTCGTCTGCGCCGGCCTGCTGGCGTGGGCAGCGGCAGATCGTCAGCGCCCCAGGCGCGTCGCCGCAGTGACGGCCGCCGCGCTGATTCTCCTGGCAGGGATGGGCGCCGGTCGCATCGAGTGGACGCAGCCGCGCGGCAAAGCCTTGACCGTCGCCCTGCTGCAGGGCAATGCGCCGATGACCGAGAAGTTCTCGCCGGAGGAAACCGCGCGGGCGCTGCGCACCTACGCCGCGTTGGCGGCACGCACTGCGGCGCCTCTCGTCGTCATGCCCGAGACGGCTTTCCCGCTGTTCGAGCACCAGCTTCCGCCCGACTTTCAGACCTTCCTCGACAAGCTGGCCTGGGAACGCCAGGGTGACGTCGTGGTGAGCTACTTCCGTGCCCGGCCTGGCGGCAAGCGCTATGAATACACGAGTTCCACCCGCAGCCTCGGCGTGTCCGGGGACCAGGTCTACGACAAGCAACATCTCCTGCCGTTCGGCGAGTTCATCCCCTTCGCCCGCTGGCTGCGTCCGGTCTACGAGCGCATGGCCAAGGTACGCATGCTCGACACCAGCCCCGGCGAACCCAACCCGGGCAGCCTCGTGCTGGGCGGGGAGCGCGTGGCCTTGCGCATGTGCTACGAGGACGTGTTTGGGAACGAACGGCGCCAGGGCATCGCCCAGGCCAGATTGCTGATCACCCTGGTGAACGACAGCTGGGACGGCGCGACTGTGCCCATGGACCAGCATCTGCAGATTTCCCAGGCGCGTGCGTTGGAGGCGGCCAAACCCATGTTGCGCGCAGCCAATACGGGCTGGACCGTCGCCATCGATCATCACGGGCGCGTCACCCACGCGCTGCCGCCGGAAACCGTGGGCGCGCTCATGACACGCGTGCAGCCGCGAGCGGGTGCCACGCCCTACGTGCTTGCCGGTGACGCGTTGCCCATGGGGCTGGTCGGCATGGGCCTTGTGGCTTGTGCGTTAGCGGAAGCCAACGCCCGCACAGTCTCCAGGCGCGTCCGGAGGTCATCCGCATGAGACCGCCTCCGGCCAAATCCCGTGCCCGCGGCCAGGCGCTTGTCCTTGGCCTGTCCTTCCTGTTCGTCAGTGCGGCAGTACTGTTCTACCTGTTCAATACTGGCCAGTCGGTGACGGAAAAGATCCGCCTGACCAACGCCGCCGACGCCGCGGCCTACAGCGCGGCAACACTGGAGGCGCGGGCGCTGAACTATGACGCCTACGTCAATCGCACCATGGTCGCGAACGAAATCGCGATCGCTCAGGTGGTGAGTTTCGTGTCATGGGCACATTACTCGGCGACGCTGGTGGAGAATGCCGGAACGCTGGACGGGGTGGCGGGCAGCTGGCTGTTCAATCCGGGCGACGAGATCAAGCTGTTGCAGCTGGTCGCGGTAATCACTGGCACCGCATATCTGAATGCGTACACCGGCGGGCAGGGCACCGAGACCTTCTTGAACTATGTAGATACCCTGCTGCCATCGCTGATCACCTTGCATGATGTGGCAGTCCAGGCCTTGAGTGCCTCGCAGAGTGTGCTGCACGCGAGCCTGCTCGTGGGGATCAGCCAGCGCGGCCTTGCCGATGATGTCGTCAAGAAAATCGACCCAGCCATGGCCGCCGAGGTCGTGCTGACCAGCTACGACTTCGACCGTTTCACCAAGGCCTATGAAAAGAACGGCAACGCCGGCGACGAGCGTGGTCGCTTCGCCGAGGTCACCACGGCCTCGCGCGATCTGTTTACGAGGGAGCGGGACTGGACTCTCAGCGGCCCCACAATCTGGTTTATTCAAAAGGATGTTGCCCTGAAGCGTCGCGGTGGCACCGACCTGGTCGGCTACGACGAGTGGCGCGCCATGGATACCCTGGAACATCATGGTGAGCGGTTTGGCTGCGGCAAGTTTGGCATGGACTGGTGCGGCGACGTGCAGGAATCCATCAGTTGGGGCGCCGCGCAGGTGAACGCGCTGGGTGCCGACCAAGGGCACGGCTATCACGGCGGTTCCTATGCGGAAAACAGCCGCACCAGCAAGAAGCATGCAGATCCGGCCATGGTGGATTTGAGCGAGTCGGGCGGCGCCGTTTTCAGCGGCCTGCCTACCTCGCGCGATCTGGCTGACCTCGATTCCACCGCGACACAGCGCACCGGCATCACGATCCGCGTGACCAAGCCTCGTGCCGCGTTGCGTACGTCGGGGGGCGCGTCGATCATCCAGCCGAGCGGTGACCTGGCGCAATTTGGTGCCGATGCGCCGGGATCGGAACTCGCGGCGCTTTCCCGCGCGGAAGTGTTTTTCGAACGGCCGGTCGTCCGGAACGACGGCCACCAGGAGCTGGCAAGCCTGTACAACCCCTACTGGCAGGTGCGGCTCGTGGCCCCGACGGCCGGTGACAAAGCGTATGCCGCGGCGCGGCAGGGAGGATTGGCACTGCCATGACGTTGCGAACGAAGAGAAGTGTGAGTGGGATTATGGCAATGCTGGCGCTCGGCGCAGCGACCGTTGCGGTGGCCGGCTCCATCGCCCCGCTGCCGGAAGGGGTCAAGCCCCGCGGCACCACCGAGGGCGTCTACGCCCATGCCTCAGGCGTCGACCACCTGGCGCGTGAAATGGCGACGCGGATGTTTGCGGTGGCTCAGGCCCAATGCATGGCGCTCCAGCATCGCGAGGCGCGGCTCATTTCGGGACGCCTGGCGGACGCGGGCAAGTGGCAGGCGGACTCCTACTACACCCCCACCCAGTCGGCAGCCTATACGGTCAGCACCCAGATCGCCCCGGTATCGGGGGCTGACAGGTGCGACTTCCACGAGGTGATTCTGCACACGGTGCAGATCGCATCGTTTGACGGCAAGCGCACCCGCCTGATTGCCTACCGCCCGGATAAGGGTGGCGCGACGTCTCGCTACGTGGCCGGCCAGCGTCTGTTCACGAACCTTAACCCGGACAGATTGAACGCAGGCGGGCCTGGGGACTTCAGCCCGACCGGCAGCCACGACAACATCGCTGGTTTCCCATGCCGCGTCATGCGCGCAAGCCTGGGGCCGAGCACGCAGGAAATCTGTGTGATCGATTCCGTCAGGGTGCCGGACTACGTGCGGCAGATGCAGCTGAAGTTGTCCCTGGTACTTGCCGGACGCCCACGGGGCGACGCCCAGGTCGATGTATTGCTGCCCGATGCCCAGATCGATCTCGGCGTGTTCGCCCTGCCGGACCGCATTCGCGTGCAGGAGCAACCATGACCCAAGCCGCAGCACGGCACAGCGCGCTTGTACCGCCGCATCCGCCACGGTTGCAAGGCGGGGCCTCGACCATCGAATTCCTGGTGCTCGCCCTGGCTTCCGTTCCCCTGTTCACGATCATGCCGTTGATCGGCAAGTACACGGATCTGGCGCAGACCACCGAGATCGCCAGCCGCTACGTCGCGTTCGAAGGAACGATCCGCAACACCGCGTCGAGCTGGAAGAGCGACACCGAGCTCGCAGAAGAGGTACGGCGGCGCTTCTACAGCACCTCCGACGCGCCCATCAAGACGAATGACGTGGCCGGAAATTTCCCCGGGCACCGCAACCCGGTCTGGTCCGACTACCAGGGCAAGCCCCTGCTGGCTGACTTTAAAGCGGACGTCTCGGTCGAAACCAAGGTGGAGAGCAAGCATGTCCCGGCCGCTGCCGTGTTTGCCGGGAGTTCCGGCTTCAGCCTGGACGAGAACAACCTCTACACCGGGCGCGTCACGGTGCGGCCACGCAACGTCGCGCTGCTGAAGCCCTTCGACAACCTAAACCTGGTCATGTCCCGCACTACCAGCGTACTGGTTGACGGTTGGACGGCTGCGTCCCCGGCCGTGGTGAAATCCAAGGTGGAAGGTGCGGGCGCCGCCGCCTATCCCATTGCCCTGCTGGAGGCCCTGGGCAGCACCCTGGGACAAGTGCCGCCGCTCATTCTCGATCCAGCCATGGACGTGAACAACATCAATCCGGAAATCGTTCCGGTGGATCGACTGCAATGAAGATGGGAACTGAATGCGCCCGGATGATCGCGCGCGGTCTTGCCACATCTGCCATTGCCTGGGGGCTAAGCCCGTCCCAGGCCCTTGCGTTGCCGGTTCCACCGGTCATGGACGGCGTCCACGCCGTCTCCGTCGCGCAATCCATGCGCATCAACGGCGTCCCCACCCGCGCCCTGTTGTTCAGCACGGGCAAACCGCTTGGAGAGGTGCTGGCGTATTACCGCAAGCGCTTCGGGGAAAAGCGCGTGGAGGCGGGCGTGCAAGGCTGGACCGTCCTGACGCAGCGCGAGGGGGATCTGCTCTACACCGCGCGCCTGCGGACGTCACCGCAGGGAACGGAGGGCACGGTTTCGGTCGCCGACCTGAGGGAGGGCCTGGCGAACTTCGGCCGGCCCTTGGGTCTCGGGCTCCCCGCCGGTAGCCGGCTGGCAGTGGACGTGGAGATGACCGACCCGGGCAAGCGGGCCCGGGTCCTGACCCTTGCCAACGATCACAGCGTCGATGCGAATGCGGAGTTTTTCAAAGCCGAGCTGCAGTCGCGGGGTTACCACATCGAACGGGACCAGCCAGGGGAGAACGGGTCGGCGCGCGGACGCAGCATCTGGTTTGCCGCGCCGAATCGTGAGGCCATCCTGGTTGTCTCGTCCCTGCCCACGGGCGCGAGCGTGGTGCTGAACCTTACCAAAAGAACCGACACGGAGCGCTAACCCATGCCACAGACACTGGATGTGCCACTCTGCCGCAAAGTGCAATGCGGCCAGTCGATGGTCGAGTACCTGATCCTCACCGCCATCGTCGCCGCCATCTTCTTCGTGCCCTTCGGCGGCAACCCGCCCCTGCTGCTGCAGTTCGCCCAGGCCGTGGGCAAGGGTTTCGCCCGTTTTCTGTCCGCCGTTGCATTGCCGGTATGAGGGTGCCCGTGAAATTCAAAATTCAACGTTCCTGGCTGGTCTTCGGCGTCGCGGCCGTCCTCGGCCTTGGCGCGGCGCTGTTGGCCATGCGTTACCTCAACCAGCGCGTCGCGGAGATCGAGGCCCACGGCAAGCAGGCCATGCGCAAGGTGGTGGTGGCGAAACAGGACCTGCAGAAGGGTGCCGTGTTGAATCCGGACACCGTTGCCGTGCGCGAGGTGCCGGCCGAATGGGCGCATTCCGGCGCCATTTCGCCTGCGCAGTTCGACCGCGCCGCGAACGCGGTGCTCGCCTACCCGGCGATGAAGGGGGAAGCCATCCTGTGGGCGCAGCTCGAAGGCGAGAAGGCGCCCAGCTTCTCGGCGCGCCTGGTCCAGGGGCGGCGTGCCGTTACCGTGCCGGTGGACGAGGTGAGCTCGCTGTCGGGGATGCTGGAGCCCGGCGACCTGATCGACATCGTGGTCAGCGTGCGCAAGGAAAACCGCAGCATCACCTTCGCGCTGCTGCAGAGCGTGACCGTGCTGGCTGCGGGGACGCGGGTCACGCCCAAGCCTGAAGCCGACGCCGCGCGCGCGCGGAGCTTCACCACCGTCACGCTCGAGACGACGCCCGAGGACGCCAAGCGCATCATCGCCGCGCGCGAGGTGGGCAAGATCACCGCGCTGCTGCGTGCGCCGGGTGATACGGCGGAAATCTCGCGCAAGAAGAGCGATGCCTTCGCCTTGCTGGGCCTGTCCGACCAGACGGTCGAAACGAATGGCGGGGTACCGGTGATCTACGGCGGCACCGGGCACAAACTCGGCGACGTCCCGCAGCTCAAGCTCGGGTCTGCCGGGCCGCAGCCAGGCAGTGCCGAAGCGCTGGCCGACGCGGCGCGCGCCTTCGACCTGCAGCGCAGTACGGGCAACCGATAACACCCTGCATAACTACAACAAATGATGGAAATTCCGATGTTCAAGCCCGCCTTTCTCCTGCTTCTGCCGCTTGCCCTGTTCCTGGACGCCGCCGGCGCCGCGGTCCCGGCGGCGGCGAGCGCCGCCAGG
>CAYUJV010000048.1:0-20749 GCA_964445085.1 uncultured Burkholderiales bacterium | reverse complement strand
TCGGTGATCTTGCCCGGCGCGATCAGCACGCCGCCGGCGTGCATGCCGATGTTGCGCGTGAGCTCTTCCAGCTTCTGCGCCAGATCGATGAGCTCGCGCACTTCCTCTTCGTTGTCGTAGCGTTCCTTGAGCTGCGGCTCGATCTCCAGCGCCTTGGCCAGGGACACCGGCTTCACGCCTTCTATCGGTATCAGTTTCGACAGCTGGTCGCAGAAGTTGTAGGGCATGTCCATCACCCGCCCCACGTCGCGGATCACCGATTTCGAACCGAGGGTGCCGAAGGTGGCGATCTGCGACACGCTCTCCTCGCCGTAGCGCTTGCGCACGTAGTCAATGACGCGATCGCGCCCGTCCTGGCAGAAGTCCACGTCGAAGTCGGGCATGGACACCCGCTCCGGGTTGAGGAAGCGCTCGAACAGCAGGTCGTAGCGGAGCGGGTCGAGGTCGGTGATGCCCAGGCAGTAGGCCACCAGCGAACCCGCGCCGGAACCGCGCCCCGGACCCACCGGCACCCCGTTGTTCTTCGCCCAGTTGATGAAGTCCGCCACGATCAGGAAGTAGCCGGGAAAGCCCATCTGGATGATGGTCTTGGCCTCGAAGTCGAGGCGCGCCTCGTAGGTTGGACGCATGGCCTCGCGCTTGGCCGCGTCGGGAAACAGCTGAACCAGGCGCTTCTCCAGCCCGGCCCTGGCCTCGGCCAGCATGAAGTCGTCCAGGGTCATGCCCTCGGGCGTCGGGAACAGGGGCAGCTTGGGCTTGCCCAGCTCGATGGTGAAATTGCAGCGCTTGGCGATCTCCACGCTGTTGGCGAGCGCCTCCGGAATATCCGCGAACAGCGCCGCCATCTCGGCCTGGGACTTGAAATACTGCTCCTCGGTGAAAGGCCGCGGCCGGCGCGGGTCGCCCAGCACGTAGCCCTCGGCGATGCACACCCGCGCCTCGTGGGCCTGGAAATCCTCGCGCCGGGGAAACTGGATCGGATGGGTGGCAACCACCGGCAGCCCCAGTTCCCGCGCCAGGGGCACGGCGAGCTGCACGTAGGCATCGGCCTGCGCGGTGCCGGGACGCTGCAGCTCCACGTAGAAGGCGTTCGGGAACAGCGCCGCCCACTCGCGCCCCAGCTGCAGCGCGCGCTCCCAGTTTTGCTGGCCCAGGGCCTGGCCAATCTCGCCCAGATGGGCGCCGGACAGGGCGATCAGGCCTGCGCCGCCGCCATCCGCAAACCATTCCCTGCGCAGTTCGGCGCGGCCGCGATACTGGTTGTCGCGATAGGCGCGCGCCAGCAGCTCGCACAGGCGGTGATAGCCGTCGCGGGTGCGGCACAGCAGGAGCAGGCGGGAAGGCTGGTCGCGATTGGCGTCGTTGCTGATCCACACGTCGCAGCCGATGACGGGCTTGATGCCCTTGCCGCGCGCCGCCTTGTAGAACTTCACCAGGGCAAAGACATTGGAGAGATCGGTGAGCGCCAGCGCCGGCATGTGGTCCTGGTGCGCCAGCTTCACCGCATCGTCCACGCGCACGATGCCATCCACCACGGAGAACTCGGAATGCAGGCGCAGGTGGACGAAAGACGGCTCGGACATGGGGTAAAATTTTACCTTGTTTGAACTGCGATGTTCGACCCGGTTCGCAAGCGCCTGATCGGCAATGGATTGCCCATGATGAAAAGCCCCGAGCTCCTCTCCCCCGCCGGCACGCTGGAAAAAATGCGCTACGCCTATGCCTATGGCGCCGATGCCGTGTATGCCGGCCAGCCGCGCTACTCGCTGCGCGCGCGCAACAACGAATTCAAGCTGGAGCAGCTGGAAGCCGGCATCCGCGAGGCCCATGGGCTGGGCAAGAAATTCTACGTGGCCAGCAACCTCATGCCCCACAACGCCAAGGTGAAGACCTATCTCGCCGACATGGAGCCGGTGATCGCCATGGCGCCCGACGCGCTGATCATGGCCGACCCGGGGCTGATCATGCTGGTGCGCGAGCGCTGGCCGGAGATGCCGGTGCACCTGTCGGTGCAGGCCAATACCGTCAACTACGCGGCCGTGAAATTCTGGCAGCGCCTCGGCTTGACGCGGGTGATCCTGTCGCGCGAGCTGTCCCTGGAGGAGATCGAGGAAATCCGCCAGCAATGTCCGGACATGGAGCTGGAAGTGTTCGTGCACGGCGCCCTGTGCATCGCCTATTCCGGCCGCTGCCTGCTCTCCGGTTACTTCAACCACCGCGACCCGAATCAGGGCACCTGCACCAACTCCTGCCGCTGGGACTACAAGGTGCACGCGGCGGCCGAGACCGACAGCGGCGACTGGCAGAGGATCGATTTCGACTTCCGCGCCGCCATGGAGGCACCGGCCTTCGCCGACTGCGGCAGCCAGCAGCGCCATCCCCTGGCGGACCAGGTGTATCTGGTGGAGGAGCGCCAGCGTCCGGGCGAGCTGATGCCGATCATCGAGGACGAGCACGGCACCTACATCATGAATTCCAAGGACCTGCGCGCCATCGAGCACGTGGAGCGGCTGGTGAAAATCGGCGTCGATTCGCTCAAGATCGAGGGCCGCACCAAGTCCCTCTATTACACCGCGCGCACCGCCCAGGCCTACCGCCGCGCCATCGACGACGCCGTGGCGGGCCGGCCCTTCGATCCTTCATTGCTGGGCGAGCTCGAGAGCCTGGCCAATCGCGGCTACACCGACGGGTTCTACCAGCGGCACCACACCGCGGACTATCAGAACTATCTGCGCGGCCACTCGGAATCGAATCGCAGCCAGTACGTCGGCGACATCGTGCGCTACGATGCCGCCAGCGGGCTGGCTGACGTGGTGGTGAAAAACCGCTTCCAGGTCGGCGACCGGCTGGAAGTGATCCAGCCCGCCGGCAACCGGGTCATGCAACTCGAGCACATGCAAGACATGGACGGCATCGCCGTCAGCGAAGCGCCCGGAGCCGGTCATCGCGTGCGCATTCCCATCGACACGCGGGTCGAATCCGGCCTGCTCGCGCGACTGTTCTGACCAGGGTCGCACGCCTTTTCGCAATGAGCCTCGCCATGCCAAACCCCCTCCCGACTTGCTGCCTGGCCCTGTCCCTGCTCCTGGCCTCCTCCGGCTTTGCCCGCGCCGACGCGGTGCCCGAGGTGTTCGAGCGGGTGGCGCCGTCGGTGGTCGAAATACGCGTCCAGCAGCTCGTCGTCCAGGGCACCGAGACCAAGGAGGCCATCGTCGTATCGGACCAGGGCACCGGCGTGATGATCGCGCGCGACGGCAAGATCATCACCGTGGCCCATCTGGTGCAATCGGCAGACACCATCACCGTATCCATCGATGGCGCGCCGATTTCGGCCCGGGTCATTGCCTCCGAACCCGCGGCGGACATCGCACTGCTGCAGCTGGAGCGGGTTCCGCCCGGAATCGCGCCAGCGCCCCTCGGGAACTCCGACTCCGCGCGGATGGGAGAGCAGGTGTTCATCGTCGGTGCTCCCTACGGCCTGCACCCGGTGGTGACGGTGGGGCATGTCAGCGGCCGCCACAGATCGCAGCCGCCGTTCGGACCCTTCCAGCCCGCCGAGCTGCTGCAGACCGACGCCGCCATGCACCACGGCTCCTCCGGTTCCCCGCTCTTCAACCTGAAAGGCGAGGTGGTCGGCATCGCAACGCGGGTCATGAGCAGCCACGGCAGCCTCGAAGGCCTGGGTTTCGCCGTGACCGCCAACACGGCGCGCAGCCTGCTGCTGGAACGGCGCTCGCTGTGGACCGGGATCGAATGCTATTGGCTGTCGGGCGGCCTGGCGCAGGCGCTGAACCTGCCGCAATCGGCCGGGCTGCTGGTGCAGCGCATCGCCAGCCACTCGCCCGGCTCCAGGCTGGGCCTGCAGGCCGGGACCGCCCAGGCCACGGTGGGCAAGGACAGGTTCATCCTCGGCGGCGACGTCATCCTCGCCATGCAGGGCATCTCGCTGGCCGAAGAACGCGGGTATGAGCGCGCGCGTGCCGCCCTCGCCGCACTGCAGGATGGGGAAACCCTCCACGTCACCGTACTGCGCGCCGGCCGGCAGATCGAGCTGCGCGCACCGCTGGCGCGCGAGGGCGCCGCTCAGTAGCGCACCCGCACCTTGTACGTCAGCGTCGTCTTGCCGTTGGCCGGCACGCTGACATTCCACACCGCGGTATTGCTCGCTTCTTTCCTGTGCGGCGCGGATTCGGAGATCATCTGCCAGTCGCCCGGAATCGGTTCCACCACCTTCACCGCCACCGGCTCGTCCTTGGCGTTCTTGAGCACGATCTCGAAGGACGCGTCGAACACGTAGTTGTAGCGGCCACTGCCGCCGATCTTTTCGAAGCTGGTCTGCTTCTTGTCCGCCGTGACGTCGAAGGCGTCGCCCAGCTTGAGCCGCACCTTTTCATTCTTGGGCGTGTGGTCGATGCGGTCCTCGCCCACGAACTGGGCATTGCCGGCGCTGTCCTTCTTGTACACGCGCACGATGCCCTTGGGCAGCGGAACGCCCAGGCTGCCGCCCTTGTTCTCGAACTCCACGAACACGCCGACCTTCATCTTCTGGCCGATCTCGCCGTAGCTGGAACGGTAGTAATAGTCCGCGCCGCGCAGCTGGAACTCCTTAGCCACCGGCACGCCAGCGGCCGACAGCAGCGCCACCTGCTTGGTCTGGTTCTCGGCGATGGTGGTGGGGCGGCCCAAGGTGTACAGGTGATACTCGAACAGCCCCTCCTGCGCCATCGCCGGCGCGGCCTTGGCGGCCCGCACCGCCGGCACCGCCTCCATGGCGGCCGCCATTTCTTCCCGCACTCGGTGCACGTCGCCGGCAACCAGTTGCAGCTTCGCGTTGGTGTAACTTGCACCGCTCTGGTTGGTGAGGGTCACCCAGCCGTTCAGATCCAGCCGATCATCCTTCGCGGACAGCTCCGCCACGTAGTCCGCCTGCCACGACAGGCCGCCGGTGAGGTAGGACAATTCCAGCGCGTCGTCTCCGGCCTGCGCCGATTGCAGGCGGATCACCAGCGTCGGCCGGTCGCGCAGATTCGGCGGCACGCTGGCGTAGGCAATGCGCCCCGGCAGGCCGGTTTCGATGCGGTCCGCATACTGCAGCACCACGCCGTTGTTGGCGGCGAGCACGGTCGCCTCCTCCCGCGTCTCCACGCCGGTCGCCGGGTTGGTCCTGATCACCGTCACCCTGCTGCCGACGTATTTCTCCAGCAGTTTCTGCGGCGTGAGCAGATCGAAGTCGAAGTTCTGCTCCAGCAGCGTGAGGTTGCCGGGACGGCTCAGGTCGCGCAGCAGCGCCGTTTCCGGCCGGATCTGCGCCGACACGTCGCGCCAGGCGAGCGCATCCTCGCCCCGGCTCAGGCGCACTTTGCGCACGTCCTTCACCAGCGCGAGATTCTCGTTGTAGATCGTCACGGCTACTGCCTGCTGGTCCTTGAGCGTCGTCACCCGCTCTTCGGACGCGTGGGAGGCGGCGACCAGCATCAGGCCGACGAGGCCGGCAAGCAGTCTTGGCATGGGCATTTCCTTGAAGTCTCTAGGGTTCAGGCAAGGCCGCCGCGTCGAGCAATACATCCACGCCCGCCGCGGGATGGATGGCCGCGGCCGGGATGCGCTCGCCGCGCCGCCAGCGCGCAACCGCATCGTGCTTGCCGGCGCCGCTGACCAGGAACAAGACTCGGCTTGCCCGCGACAGCCGGTGGGCGGACAGCGACACCCGTTCCGGCGGCGGCTTGGGCGCCTCGCGCACGGCAAGCACGTCCGGTGCCGCCTCGCCCTCGCCCCAGTAGCCGCCCGGGAACAGGCTTGCGGTGTGGCCATCCTCCCCCAGGCCAAGCAGCACCAGATCGAACTCGCCGACATCCGCCAGCACCGCCTGATACGCCCGGACCGCGGCATCGAGCCCGCGTTCGGTCGGAATCGGATGCACCTGCGCGGGCGGGATCGGCGCGTGGTCGAGCCAGGCCGCGGCGGCCATGCGGCTGTTGCGTTCCGGATCGTCCGCGGGCAAGACGCGTTCGTCGCCGAAGTAGACATGCCAGGCGCGCCAGTCCGTTTCGAGGCCGGGCAAGGATGCATAGAGCGCGCGCGGCGTGCTGCCGCCGGCCAGCACGATGTGGAACGCGCCGCGCGCCGCGATGGCCTCGCGCGCCGCCCGGGCCAGGTATTGCCGCGCCGCGGCCTGCAGCGACGCAGGATCGGGATGGACGAACCAGCGCACATTCATCGCCGCCGTCTGCCGCGGCTCAGAGTTCATTGCGCCACTCCTGGTCCTCGCCGTCGAACAGGCGGCCCGCCTCGTGCAGGCCCCAGGTGCCGGCCGGGTAGGTGTGGATGTAGTCGCGCTCCATGGCCCAGTGCTTGAGGATGGGATCCACCACGCGCCAGGCCCATTCCACCTCGTCGTAGCGGATGAACAGCGTGCGGTCGCCCTCGATCACGTCCAGCAGCAGGTTCTCATAGGCATCGAGGGAGGAGCCGCCCTCGTCCTGGTAGAAGGCGTTCATCTTGATCACCCGGGTCTGCATTTCCAGTCCCGGCTGCTTGACGTGCACCTCCATGTGCATGCTCTCCTGCGGCTGCAGCGAGAGCACGACCCAGTTCGGCGCAATCGACTGCAGCGGCGTCTCGCGGAACAGCTGCTGCGGCGGGTGCTTGAAGCGGATGGCGATCATGGACATCTGTTTCGCCAGGCGCTTGCCGGTGCGCAGGTAAAACGGCACGTCGCGCCAGCGCCAGTTGTCGATGTAGAACTTGGCCGCGACGTAGGTCTCGGTGACCGAACCCGGCTCCACGCCCTCTTCCTCCTGATAGCCCGGCACCTGCTCGCCGTCGATGAAGCCGGAGGCATACTGCGCGCGGAAGGCATGGGCGTTCACGGAACGCTTGGAGATGGGGCGGATCGAGCGCAGCACCTTCACCTTCTCGTCGCGCACCGCATCGGCATCCATGTTGGCCGGCGGCTCCATCGCCACCACGGTGAGCAGCTGCATCAGATGGTTCTGCAGCATGTCGCGCATCGCGCCGGCGCGCTCGTAGTAGTCGGCGCGCTTGCCGATGCCCACGTCCTCCGCCACCGTGATCTGCACGTGGTCGATGAAGTTGCGGTTCCACAGCGGCTCGATCACAGTGTTGGCGAAGCGGAACACCAGCAGGTTCTGCACCGTCTCCTTGCCCAGATAGTGGTCGATGCGGTAGACCTGCTCCTCGTCGAAGTGGCGGTGCAGCACTTCGTTCAGCATCTCCGCGCTCTCGATGTCTTCGCCGAAGGGCTTCTCCACCACGATGCGGTGCAGGCCGCGCGGCTTGTTCAGGCCGCTGCGGTCCAGGTTGTTGATGACCGCGCCGAATTCCGCCGGCTTGATGGCGAGATAGAACACCACGTTGGTGCAGGCTCCCATCTTGGGCGTGGCCAGCGCCTGTTTCAGCTTGTCGTAGTCGTCCTTGCTGTGCAGCTCGCCCTGCACGTAGGTGAAGCGGTCGGCGAACAGGTCGAACACCTTCTGCTCGAACCTGTCTTTCAGCTTTTTCTGCAAGGCCTCGAGCATGAAGGCGCGCCAGTCGTCGTCGGAGTAAGGCCGGCGGCCGAAGGCGAACAGGCTCATGTCCGGCGGCAGGCGCCGCGCCCGCTCCAGGTGGTAGAGCGCGGGCAGCAGCTTGAGCTGCGACAGGTTGCCGGTGGAACCGAAGATAACGAAGCTGCAGGGCGTGTCGCGCTGCCCGTTCTGGCTCATTTGCCGCCCCCTTCCTTCACTGCGTGGCCGCCGAAGCCCTTGCGCATCATGGCGATGAGCTTGGCCGGGAAATCGTTCCTGCCCTGGGTGGCGAAGCGCATCATCAGCGCCAGGGTCATCACCGGCGTGGGCACGCCCTGCTCCACCGACTCCAGGGCCGTCCAGCGGCCTTCGCCCGAGTCGGGAACGAAGGGCTCGATGTTGTCCAGCGTCTGATCCCGGGCCAGGGCATCGGCGGTCAGGTCCAGCAGCCAGGAACGCACCACGCTCGAGTGCCGCCACATCTCGGCGATCGCCGCCAGGTCGAGGTCGAACTCGGACTTGGACTTGAGCAGCGCGAAGCCCTCGCCGAAGGCCTGCATCATGCCGTACTCGATGCCGTTGTGGATCATCTTGGTGAAGTGGCCGGAGCCCGCGGGCCCGCAGTGATGCCAGCCGCTGTCCCGGCTCGGCGCGAGCACCTGGATATAGGGCGTGATGCGTTCGGCCGCCGCCTGCTCGCCGCCGAACATGATGCAGTAGCCGTTCTGCAGTCCCCAGATGCCGCCCGACACGCCGGCATCGACGAACTGCAGGCCCTTGGCCTTGAGTTCGGCCTCGCGCCGCATCGCGTCCTTGTAGAAGCCGTTGGCGCCGTCCACCACCAGGTCGCCCGCCGCGAGCAGGGGCGTGAGCCGCGCCAGCGCCTCGTCCGTGGCCGCGCCCGCCGGCAGCATCAGCCACACGATCCGCGGCGCCGGCAGCGCCGCCACCAGTTCCTTGAGTTCGCGTACCGCCTGCGCGCCGGTTTCCTGCGCCAGCGCCTCGGCCACCTCGAAACTGCGGTTCCACGCCACCACCGAAACGCCGCCGCGCGCCAGCCGCCGCGCCATGTTGCCGCCCATGCGGCCCAGACCCACCATGCCGATTTTCATGCGCTCTCCTTGAATGTCCGACCCGTCCGGGCGCGAGGCGCCCTTTGTTATAATGACATCGAAGGCGCGCCCTTGCGCGCCCTTCTTCACTATAGAAGAACAATCCTCCGCGACCCCCGCCAGCTGCCCGTGAAGATTCTGTTCGCCACTTCGGAGATCCATCCGCTCGTCAAGACCGGCGGCCTCGCGGACGTCTCGGGGGCGCTGCCGCGCGCGCTGCGCAGCCTGTCCATCGACGCCCGCGTCCTGGTGCCGGGATACCGGCCGGTGCTGCAGAAACTGCCCGACGCCCAGACCGTGGCGCGCTTCGCCAATCCGTTCGCGGCGGGCGAGGTGGAGCTGCGCGAAGCCCAACTTCCCGGCAGCGACGTCCCCGTGCTGGTCATCGCCTGCGACGCCTTCTTCGACCGCGACGGCGGACCCTATCAGAGCCCCGCCGGCCACGACTGGCCGGACAATGCGCTGCGCTTCGGGCTGCTATCCTACACGGCCGCGCTGCTGGCCTCGGAACGCAGCCCGCTGCCCTGGCGGCCGGACATCCTGCACTGCAACGACTGGCAGACCGGCCTGGCGCCCGCCTACCTGCGCTTCACCGAGGGACGCACGGCGGCGACGGTCATGACCATCCACAACCTGGCCTATCAGGGCAACTTCGGCGCGGAACTGCTCGCGCCGCTGGGCCTGCCTGCCCACAGCTTCAGCATGCAGGGGCTGGAATACCATGGCCATTTGTCCTTCCTCAAGGCCGGCCTGTTCTACGCCGACCGCCTGACCACCGTCAGCCCGACCTATGCGCAGGAAATCCAGGAGGAGCACCTGGGTTTTGGCCTGCACGGGCTGCTGCACGAGCGGCGCGCCGCGCTCACCGGCATCGTCAACGGCATCGACGCCCATGAGTGGGACCCGAGCCATGACCCGCATCTGGTGCAGTGCTACTCGGCCGACAGCCTGGAGGGCAAGCGGGCGAACAAGCTCGCGCTGCAGGCCGAGCTCGGCCTGGCGGTGGACGCGCAAGCGCCGCTGATTGCGGTCATCTCGCGCATCACCTACCAGAAGGGCTCCGATGTGGTGCTTGCAGTGGCGCCGGAGATCCTGCGCGAAGGCGTCCAGATCGCGGTGCTCGGCAGCGGCGAGCGGGAGATCGAGCAGGCGCTCGCCACCCTCGCCGCCCGCCACCCGGGAGAACTGGCGGTCACCATCGGCTACGACGAGGCGCTGTCGCACCGCATGGAGGCGGCGGCCGACATCTTCCTGATGCCCTCGCGCTACGAGCCCTGCGGGCTGAACCAGATGTACAGCCAGCGCTACGGCACGCCGCCGATCGTGCACGCCACCGGCGGCCTCGCCGACACGGTGGTGGATGCCATGCCGGAGAACATCGCGGCCGGCACCGCCACCGGCTTCGTCTTCCGCGGCATGAACTACCGCTCGGTGCTGGACGCCACCGACCGCGCCCTCGCCGCCTACCGCGACCCTGTGGCATGGAAGGCCATCCAGCGCGCCGCCATGAGCACGGACTTCTCCTGGGAAAGGAGCGCCGGCCGGTACCGGGAGCTGTACCAGAGCCTGCTGCGCTAGCCCTGCAATCGCCGTGTAATCGCAATTCGGGTAAAATACGCTGCGAATTGGCGCCCCTCCGTGGCCGGCGCCTGCCACCCCCGATCTACAGGCGATTCATGTCCTCCCAACATTCCGTGGCCGACATTGCCCGGTCCACCCTGCTCCTGCTGGCGGAGCGCGAGCTGCCGGCAACTCCCGAGAACTATGCGCGCGTCTACGCCGAGGTGGCCGGCGAGCCGGCTCCGGCGGCAGCGCCCGCGGGCGACACGATCGGCGCCGCGTCGGCGGAAATCGTGCAGATGGTGCGTTCCCTGGTCGACCTGGTGGTCGACCGCACCAGCACCCTCGCCGCCGACATCGGGGAGCAGAACCACGGCATCAAGCAAACCGTCGACGAGCTCCGCAAGGCGCAGGAGAAGGAACTCGTCCTGCGCCTGGCCGAGGCGCTCACCGCCAAGGCCGATTCCATACACCACTGCGTGTATGCCACCCAGCGCGATCTCGAAGGCACGCGCCTGACGCTGCAGCGCATGTCCCTCGAACTGTCGGAGACGCGGCAGTCCCTGCTGGAAGACGCGCTCACCGGCGCCCAGAACCGCCGCGGCATGGACGCCATCCTCAGCCGCGAAGTCGCGCGCGCCAAGCGCAACAAGGATCGCCTGACGGTGGCGATGATCGACATCGACCACTTCAAGCAGGTCAACGACACCTACGGCCACGACGTGGGCGACCGGCTGCTTGCGCATATCAGCATGATCGCCAAGTCGGTGCTGCGCGATTCGGATTCCCTGGTGCGCTACGGCGGCGAGGAATTCCTGATCATTCTGCCGGAGGCGGACATCAAGGGCGGCGAGTTCGTGCTCGACCGCCTGCGCGTCGTCATCGCGCGCTCGCCGCTGATGGACGACCAGCGCAAGATCGAAGTGACCTTCAGCGGCGGCCTCGCCCAGCTCAAGGAAGGCGAGAACGGCCACAACCTGGTGCTGCGCGCGGATCGCGCCCTGTACGAAGCCAAGCGCGCCGGACGCAACTGCGTGCGCGTGGCGGAGTAGCCCCGCCTTCCCCGCGCCGCCCGCGGGCGGCGATCCCTAGAGCCAGATCATCAGTCCCATCTCGAGCGGATGGGTGAGCAGTTCGTGCGACGGATAGACGCGAATGCGGTAATCCAGCCGCCCGCACAGGCTGGGCGCGAGGTTGGTCTCGAAGCGGGTTTCCCCGGTCTCCGGATCCACGCCCCTGGCATCGAAGCGGTAGTGGTGGAAATCCTTCATGTGGTACTTGTTCGGGCGTGACACCAGCATCTCGACCACCACGTCCTCCGGCCGCAGCCCGTCCAGGTTGAGGGCCACCTCGAAGCGCACGGTGTCGCCGAACTGGATGCGCTTTTTCGGCGTGTCCAGCCGGCGGATCGACACCTTGCTCCAGGCGGCGCGCACCCGCTGCTTCCATGCCGCCAGGATGCGCGCATTCTCGTAGGCCTTTTCCTCGTACAGCCGGCCGTGCCGGGCCGCCGGCAGATAGAAGCGGCTCACGTATTCGCCCACCATGCGCCCGGCGTTGAAGCGCGGCAGCAGGGTGGCGATGGAAGCCTTGGCCATCTTGACCCACTCCGCCGAATAGCCCAGCTTGTCGCGCTTGTAGTACATCGGAATCACGTGGTCCTGCAGCAGTTCGTACAGGGTCTGGCTGTCGTCCTTGTTGCGCCGGTAATCGTCCGCGCTTTCCGGAGCCGGCTTGATCGCCCAGCCGTTGCTGCCGTCGTAGCCCTCGCCCCACCAGCCATCCAGCACGGACAGGTTGAGGACGCCGTTGATGCCTGCCTTCATGCCCGAGGTGCCGCTCGCCTCCAGCGGATAGATCGGGTTGTTGAGCCAGACGTCGACGCCCGCCACCAGGCGCCGCGCCATGTTGAGATCGTAGCCTTCGGCCAGCAGCACTTTTCCGACGAACTCCGGCATGTGCATGATGTGGTAGATCTGCCGGATGAGATCCTGTCCCGGCTGGTCCGCCGGGTGCGCCTTGCCGGCGAACACGAACAGCACCGGGCGCTCGACGTCGGCGATGATCTCTCGCAGCCAGTCGAGGTTCTCGAACAGCAGCGCGGCGCGCTTGTAGGTGGCGAAGCGGCGCGCGAAGCCGATGGTCAGCACGTTCGGGTTGCCGGCGTCGGCATACTTGAACATGCGGTCGAGGTGGGCCTGCGAGCCATGGTTGCGCAGGTGCTGATGGGAAATGCGGTGGCGCATCAGGTGCAGCATCTGCGACTTGAGCGACTGGTGCACGCTCCAGAACAGGTGATCCGGAATGACCTCGATCTTCGACCAGTAGCTGACGTCGGACATGCGGTGGCGCCATTCGTAGCCGAGAAACTGGTCGAACAGGTCCACCCATTCGATGGCGAGGAAGGTCGGCACGTGCACGCCGTTGGTGACGTAGCTCATCGGGCTCTCGTCCGGATCCACCTGCGGCCACAGGTCGGCGCAGATGCGCGAGGACACCTCGCCGTGGATGCGCGAGACGCCGTTGTGATGGCGCGAGCCGCGCAGCGCCAGGGCGGTCATGTTGAAATCCGGCCCGCCGTCCTTGCGCCCGAGGGCCATGAATTCGTCGTGGGTGATGCCCAGCGCCGGCAGGAAGTCGCGGAAATAGGCCTCGATCATTTCCTCCGCGAAATGATCGTGTCCGGCCGGCACCGGGGTGTGGGTGGTGAACACGGTGTTGACGGCGACGGCCTCGAGCGCGCTGGCGAAATCCAGCCCCTCGCCGCGCAGCATGCGGATGCGCTCCAGGATCAGGAACGCAGCGTGGCCCTCGTTGATGTGCCACACCGTGGGCTTCAGGCCCATCTCCGCCAGCGCGCGCGGGCCGCCGATGCCGAGGATGATCTCCTGCCGGATGCGCA
The DNA here is from genome assembly GCA_964445085.1 of uncultured Burkholderiales bacterium. Taxonomy (GTDB): domain Bacteria; phylum Pseudomonadota; class Gammaproteobacteria; order Burkholderiales; family Thiobacteraceae; genus Thiobacter. The sequence goes on along the minus strand of CAYUJV010000048.1, from coordinate 7,649 downwards.
TGTCGCGGTCGCCGCCGTAGAGCTGATGGGCGATGTCGCGGTCCGCCGGCGAGTTCTCCTCCAGATCGGTGTCGAGCAGGCACAGCCGCACGTGGCCGATGGTCGCCTCCCACACCTTGACCGCGACGTTGCGGCCCTGCAGCGGAACGCTGACGTGCAGCTCGCTGCCGTCGTCGCGCAGCACCGGCGTGATCGGCAGGTCGTCGAAATCGGAATCGTGGTAGGTGGCGATCTGCTGGCCTTCGCCATTGATGGTCTGGGAAAAGTAGCCCTGCCGGTAGAGCAGGCCGACCGCGATGAAGGGAATGCGCATGTCGCTGGCGGCCTTGCAGTGGTCGCCGGCGAGGATGCCAAGGCCGCCGGAATAGATCGGAAAGCTCTCATGCAGGCCAAACTCGAAGCAAAAATAGGCGACGAGGTCGGATTCCTTCAGCGTCTCGTGGCTGCCCGGCCGCATCGGCTCCGAGTGATAGGTGTCGTAGGCCGACAGCACCCGGTTGTAGGTGGCGAGGAAGACCTGGTCATCCACGGCGTCCACCAGGCGCTGCTCGTCGATGCGGCGCAGGAAGACCTTCGGATTGTGGCCGACCGCGTCCCACAGCCCCGGGTGCAGGCGCGCGAACAGGGTGCGGGTGGGACGATCCCAGCTATACCAGAGGTTGGTGGCGAGTTCTTCGAGCCGCGCCAGCTTGCGCGGGATCTTGGGCGTCACCTCGATGGTGAAGGTATGACCGGGCTTCATGCATGCTCCCATTCAAACCGCCGAAACCCGGCGGAGTCTGATTATAGTAATGAGCAAGCATCATACCAAACGCGCCGGCGCCAGCGCGCAAGCCTCAGCGCGTCGCGGGCGGGTGCAGGATCAGCTTGCCCTCGCGCTGGCTGAAATCGAGGCGCTTGAGGAAACTCATGCCGAGCAGCACGGTGTCGGACTCGATGCCGTCGGAGAAGGTGGCGGCCACATCATGGAGCACGATGCCGCCCAGACGCACCGAATCGAGGCGGGTGCGGTAGCCCAGGGCCTGGCCGTTCGCGGTGACCAGCGTCATCGGCGCCCCCCGCGGCAGCCCGAGCTCGCGCGCCAGGCCCGTGGACAGCGCCACGTCGGTCGCACCGGTGTCGAGCAGGAAGGTCACCGGCGCGCCGTTGATATCGCCGCTGGCGACGTAATGCCCGCTGCGGTTGCGCTCCAGCACGACCGTGCCGTCGCCCAGCGTCTGCACGGTCTGGTTCGGATTGTGCTGGCGCCCGAGCCAGCCGTCGAAGTACCACCAGCCGCCGCCCAGCACGATCAGCCACGCGACGGCGAGCATGGCCATGCCGCTGCGACGATGGGGGTTACTCTGCGCCAAGCGTGTTACGCCTTGATGAAGTGCTCGCGGTAGTACCTGAGTTCGGCGATGGATTCATGGATGTCCGCCAGCGCCGTGTGCTTGCCTTCCTTCACCACGCCGGAGGCGATCTCCGGCTTCCAGCGCTTGACCAGCTCCTTGAGGGTGCTGACGTCCAGGTTGCGGTAGTGGAAATATGCCTCCAGCCGGGGCATGTGGCGCGCGAGGAAGCGCCGGTCCTGGCAGATGGAGTTCCCGCACATCGGCGACTTGCCGGAGGCCACCAGCGGCTCGAGGAAGGCGATCATCTGCGCTTCCACCTCGGCCTCCCTCAGGGTGGACGCCTTGACGCGATCGATCAGGCCGCTCTTGCCGTGGGTGTTCTTGTTCCAGTCGTCCATGGCATCGAGGATGGCGTCCGGCTGATGCACCGCCAGCGCCGGCGATTCCGCCAGGATATTGAGCTCGCCATCGGTGACCACCAGCGCCACTTCAATAATATGGTTGTCGTCCGGATATAAACCGGTCATTTCCATGTCTATCCAGATCAGATGATTGTTGTTGGGCGCTTGTGCCATAATTTCCTTTCCATCGCGGGTCGCCAAAGACCCTGTTCATCCTGATGACTTCCGGCATGCAGACCTTCACCAGCGTATTTATCGCCGCCCTGATCGCCACCAGCCTGATCCAGATCTGGCTGGCGCGGCGGCACATCGCGCACATTCTAGCGCATAAGGCCAGCGTGCCCGCCGACTTCGCCGACCGCATCACGCTCGAGTCGCACCGCAAGGCCGCCGACTACACCGTGGCCAAGACCCGGCTGTCGTTCTTTCATGTCGCGCTCGAGGCCGCGGTGCTCCTCGGCTTCACCCTCGGCGGGGGGCTCAACGCCCTGGAACAGGCATGGAGCGGGGTGCTCGCCAACGAGATTCTGCGCGGCGCGGCGCTGATGGTCAGCGTCGTGTTCATCAGCAGCGTCGTCGAAATCCCGCTCAACCTGTACCGCACCTTCGTCATCGACGAACGCTTCGGCTTCAACAAGATGACCCTCGGCCTGTTCGTGAGCGATCTGGTCAAGAATGCCCTGGTGATGCTGGCGCTGGGGCTGCCGCTCATCCTCGGCGTGCTGTGGCTGATGGGGGCCATGGGCGAATACTGGTGGCTCTACGTCTGGCTGGCATGGGCCGGCTTCAACCTGCTGGTGCTGGCGATCTACCCGACCTTCATCGCGCCCCTGTTCAACAAGTTCACCCCGCTCGAGGATGGCGAGCTGAAGACCCGGATCCAGGGCCTGCTGGCCAAGTGCGGCTTCCGCGCCAGCGGCCTGTACGTCATGGACGGCTCCAAGCGCTCCAGCCACGGCAACGCCTACTTCACCGGCTTCGGCAAGGCCAAGCGCATCGTGTTCTTCGACACCCTGATCAGGAAGCTCAGCGGCGACGAAGTGGAGGCGGTGCTCGCCCATGAGCTCGGCCACTTCAAGCGCCACCACGCGCTCAAGCGTCTGGTGTGGATGTTCGGGCTCAGCCTCGCCGGGCTGTGGCTGCTCGCCCAGCTCATGCACGCCGGCTGGTTCTACCGCGGCCTCGGCGTGGATCATCCTTCGACCTACATGGCGCTGATCCTGTTCCTCCTGGTGAGCCCGGTGTTCACCTTCCTGCTGCACCCGCTGCTCGCGCTGTATTCGCGCAAGCACGAATTCGAGGCCGACCAGTACGCCGCCGCCACCGCCAGCGCGCCGGCGCTGGTGCGCGCGCTGGTGAAGCTGTACCAGGACAACGCCGCGACCCTGACGCCGGACCCGCTGCACTCGGCGTTCTACGATTCGCACCCGCCGGCGGCGATCCGCATCGCCCGCCTGCAGCACGCAACCGCTCCCTGATCCCCGTCCTTCCCGCCGAAAGGAGGCCATGATGAAACCGCTCGTTGTTGCACTTGCCCTGCTCGCAGTCACCACCGCCCATGCCCAACCGTTTGCCGGCGGCGACGCCAGGAAGGGCAAGGCGCTGGTCGAGCAGAAGTGCGTCGCCTGCCACGTCTCCCTCTACGGCGGCGACGGCTCCGGCATCTACACCCGCGCCGACCGCAAGGTGAAGACGCCGCAGCAGCTCGCGGCGCGCATTTCCGGCTGCAATGCCAACACCGGCGCCGGCTGGTTCCCCGAGGACGAGCTGAACGTCGGCGCGTACCTGAACAGCGCCTACTACCACTTCAAGTAAGGAGGCTGCCATGACGGACGGCGATCTGGCCAAGGGCCACTGCAAACCCTGCGAGGGCGGCATGCCGCCGCTGACGGATGCCGAGGCGAAGGCACGCCTCGCCCGGCTCCAGGGCTGGGAAATCGTCAACGGCGAACTCGCCAAGACTTACCCGTTCCGCAACTATTACGAGACCATGGCCTTCGTCAACGCGGCGGCCTGGATCTCCCACCGCGAGGACCACCACCCGGACCTGGCCGTGGGCTACAACCAGTGCAGCGTGCGCTACGTCACCCACGCCATCGGCGGGCTGTCCGACAACGACTTCATCTGCGCGGCGAAGCTCGACGCGCTGTTCGACCTGTAGGAAAGGCTGCGCTTGCTTACCGGCCTGGTGGTCGCCGCCCATGGCAAGCGCTTCCAGGTCGAGCTGTCCGACGGCAAGGTGATCGGCTGCGTCACCCGCGGCAAGAAGACCGGCGTCGCCTGCGGCGACCGGGTCGAGGTGAAGCTCACCGCCAGCGACGAGGGCGTGATCGAGAAGATCGAGCCGCGCCAGTCCCTGCTCTACCGCTCCGACCCCTTCCGCGAAAAAATCATCGCCACCAATGTCACCCAGATCGTGATCGTGGTGGCGGCGGTGCCGAGCTTCTACGAGGAGCTGGTCAACCGCTGCCTGATCGCGGCCGAGACGGCCGGCATCAAGGCGCTGATCGTGCTGAACAAGGCCGATCTGGCGACCGAGACGGCCGTCGCCGCGGCGCGGCTCGCGTTGTACGAGCGGCTCGGCTACCCGCTGCTCCGGCTGTGCGCCCATACCGACGTGGCGCCGCTGCGCGCCTATCTGGCCGGGCACACCAGCGTGCTCGTGGGCCAGTCGGGCATGGGCAAGTCCACCCTCATCAACGCCCTGATCCCCGATGCCCGGGCGCGCACGCGGGAGATTTCCGAGGCGCTGGACTCCGGCCGCCACACCACCACCCATGCCACGCTCTACCATCTCGACGGCGACAGCCGCATCATCGACTCGCCCGGACTGCAGGAATTCGGCCTGCATCACGTCGGCCTGGACGATCTGGCGCATGCCTTCGTCGAATTCCGCCCCTTCATCGGCCGATGCCGCTTCCACAACTGCCGGCATCTGGTGGAGCCCGGCTGCGCCATCGACGCGGCCGCCGCCGAAGGCCGCATCGACCCGCGCCGCCTCGCGGCCTATCGTTCCATGGCGGAGGAGTGCCTGAAATGGCAGGCGCTCCCGCCCTGACGCAAGCCAAGGAACCTCTGCAAAAGGTCGCGAGCAAGCCCGGCTGGCCGCCGAGAAGCGCACCTGTACAAGGAAGTACAGCGAGCATCGCAGGCGGGCAGACGGGCTGCGCAGTACTTTTGCAGAGCTTGCCTAAAGCCGCGCGCCCGCGTGCCGATCTACACTAGGAACATGGAAGCCAACGCCCCTCTCCCCGTCCTCCTCGATGCCTGCGTGCGCCAGGTAGGCGAGATCGTGCTCGGCAAGCAACGCGAGATCCGCCTGTCCCTGGCCTGCATGCTGGCGCGCGGGCACCTGCTCATCGAAGACCTGCCGGGCATGGGCAAGACCACCCTCGCCCACGCCCTGGCGCGAACCCTGGGCCTGCAGTTCCACCGCATCCAGTTCACCGCCGACCTATTGCCGGCGGACATCCTCGGCGTGTCGGTGTGGAACCGCGAGCGCAACGAATTCGTATTCCATCCGGGCCCGATCTTCGCCCATCTCGTGCTCGCCGACGAAGTGAATCGCGCCACGCCCAAAGCGCAGAGCGCGCTGCTCGAGGCGATGGAGGAGCAGCAGGTGACGGTGGAAGGCGAAACCCGCGCGCTGCCCCACCCCTTCTTCGTCATCGCCACCCAGAACCCGACGCATCAGGTGGGCACGTTTCCCCTGCCGGAATCCCAGCTCGACCGCTTCCTCATGCGCATCGCCCTCGGCTATCCGGATGCCCAGGCGGAGCGGCTCCTGCTCGCCGGCGAGGACCGGCGCGACCTGATCGCCCACGTGAAGCCGCTGCTGGAACCGGGGAGCCTGATCGCGGCGCAGCAGCGCGTGTCCGAGGTGTTCGTGTCCGACGCGCTGCTCGACTACGTGCAGGCGCTCATCCGGCATTCGCGCAGTGGCGGCCGCTTCGGTGCCGGCCTGTCGCCCCGCGCCGGCCTGGCGCTGGTGCATGCCAGCCGCGCCTGGGCGTTTCTGTCCGGCCGCGACGCCGTGCTGCCGGAAGACGTGCAGGCGGTGCTGCCTGCGGTGGCGGGCCACCGCCTGCGCGGGCCCTCGGGCGAGGCGAACCCCGATGCGCTGGCGCAGGCGCTGCTTGCGGGCGTGGCGATTCCTTAGCCGTGCCGGGCAGGCACCTCCTGCCTTCGTGCGGTAAGCAATCTCGACATCACACACCCAGCGGGACCATGCAGATCGTCACACTGTTCCCCATGCTCGCCCAACTGCTGCACGGCCGCGGCGCCGAAGCCGGCCCGATCGTGCTCGACCGGCGGCGCATCTACATCCTGCCCACGCGCCACGGCATGCTGTTCGGCGTGTTCCTGCTGGCGATGCTGATCGGCTCCATCAACTACAGCCTGAGCCTGGGCTACGTGCTCACCTTCCTGCTCGGCGGCGTGGCCCTGGTCGGCATCCTCCACACCTACAGGAATCTGCAGGGCATCCGGCTCGCCAACGGCGGCGCATCGCCAGCCTTTGCCGGGGACGAGGCCGGTTTCCACCTGGAGGTGGAGGCGCCGGCGCCGCGCTTTGCGCTCCAGCTGCGGTGGCGCGACGCCGAGCCGGTCACCTTCGACGTGGATGGCCCGCAGCGGGTCACGGTGCGGGTGCCCACCACGCGCCGCGGTCGGCTGCGGCCGGGGCGCTTCACCCTGTTCAGCGTCTATCCCCTGGGACTGTTCCGCGCCTGGTCCCATGTGCAATTCGACCAGAGCGCCATCGTCTATCCGCGGCCCGCCGACAGCCCGCTCGGCCTGCCCGCCGTCGGCGACACCGGCAGCCGCCCCGGCCGACAGGACGGCAGCGAGGACTTCGCCGGGCTGCGCGCCTGGCAGCCGGGCGATTCGCCGCGCCAGGTGGCGTGGAAGGTTGCCGCGCGCACCGGCCTGCTGGCGACCAAACGCTTCAGCGACGCCGAAGGCGGGACCCTGCTGCTGGACTGGGATCAGCTTCCCGGTCTGGGGGTGGAGGCGCGCCTGGCGCAACTGGCGCGCGGTGTGATCGACGCGGAGCCGGCGAATCTGCGCTACGGCCTGCGCCTGCCCGGGGTCGAGATCGCGCCCGGGAACGGCGCGCCCCATCGCCAGCACTGCCTGGAAGCGCTGGCCCTGTTCGGGCTCGGGGAAACATGACCGCGGCCGCCCCCAGGGTGCGTTGCGCACTGTTTCCGCCCACCCCCGCGAGCCACTGGCTGGTCGCGGGCATCGCCCTGGTGCTCGCGCCGCACGCCCTGCATCTGCCCCTGTGGCTCACCGTCGCCGCGGCGGCGATGCTCGGCTGGCGCTGGCTGGCGGCGCGTGGATCGCTTGCCCTGCCGGGCAAATGGCCGCTCGTGCTGCTCGCCGTCGCCTCCGCCGCCGGCATCCTGCTCCAGTACCGTACCCTGGTCGGCCGCGATGCCGGCGTCGCCATGCTCACGCTCATGCTGGCGCTCAAGCTGCTGGAAGTGCGCAGCCAGCGCGACGCCATGCTCGCGGTCTTTCTCGGCTATTTCGTCGTGATCACCAATTTCTTCTACAGTCAGAGCATTCCGCTGGCCGTGTACCTGATGCTGGTGGTGCTGGTGCTGACGTTCACCCTGATCGCCATCAATCACCCGGCCTCGGCCGTGCACTGGCGCCGCCCGCTGCGGCTCGCCGCCGTGCTGGTGGCGCAGGCGGCGCCGCTGATGCTGCTGCTGTTCGTGCTGTTTCCGCGCGTCGCCGGGCCGCTGTGGGGGCTGCCCAGCGACGCGTTTGCCGGCATGACCGGCCTGTCCGACACCATGACGCCCGGCTCCATCAGCCGCCTCGTGCAGTCGGACGCGGTGGCGTTCCGCGCCGAGTTCGACGGCGCGCCGCCGCCGGCGGCGGTGCGCTACTGGCGCGGAACGCC
>CAYUJV010000047.1:0-20992 GCA_964445085.1 uncultured Burkholderiales bacterium | reverse complement strand
GCGGCCGCGGCAGCACCGTCGGCGCCATCGTCGGCGCGGTGGCCGGCGGCGTGGCCGGCGCGGCGATCGAGGAAGGCGCGACCCGCCAGAAAGGCCTGGAAATCACCGTCAAGCTCGACAATGGCAAACTGATCGCCGTGACCCAGGCCGCCGACGAGGCCTTCCGCCCCGGCGAGCGGGTGCGCGTACTGACCGGCGGCGGCGTGACCCGCGTCAGCCACTAGATCGCGCAGCAGCAGAACCCGCGGCGCCTCATGGCATAATGAGGCGCCGTTTTTTTGTCCCATGGAATGCCTCCGATGAAAGCCCTCGAACATCTTCTGGAAGTCCTGATCTTCAACAGCCGCTGGCTGCTGGCCCCGTTCTATCTGGGACTGGTGGTGGGCATCGCCATGATCCTGGTGAAGTTTTCCCAGGAATTCCTGCATCTCCTGCCCCACGTGTTCGACATCAGCGAGAGCGACCTGATCCTGGCGGTGCTGACGCTGGTGGACATGTCCCTGGTGGCCAACCTGCTGCTCATCATCATCTTCAGCGGCTACGAAAACTTCGTGTCCAAGATCAACACCGCCGGCCACGAGGACCGCCCGGAGTGGATGGGCAAGGTGGACTTCTCCGGCCTCAAGGTGAAGGTGATCGCCTCCATCGTGGCGATCTCGGCCATCGAGCTGCTGAAGACCTTCGTCAACATCATGGCCCTGATCGACGCCGACAAGAACCCGAGCGCGGCGTGGACCTGGACCAATGCCGACATGGCCATTGCCTGGAAGGTGGGCATCCACGTGATCCTGGTGCTGTCGGGCGTGCTGTTCGCCCTGATGGACAAGATCGCCGAGTCGGCCCATGCGGCGAAGAAAAGCGGCGGGCATTGAACGCGAGCCTGCCGCGCTGCGCCTGGTGCGGCGACGATCCGCTCTACGTCGCCTACCATGACACCGAGTGGGGCGTGCCGTCCCATGACGACGCCCACCTGTTCGAGATGCTGATCCTGGAAGGCCAGCAGGCCGGCCTGTCCTGGCTCACCATCCTCCGCAAGCGCGAGCACTTCCGCGCCGCCCTCGACGGCTTCGACCCGGAGCGCATCGCGCACTACACGCCGCGACGCATCGAACGGCTGCTGGCCAATCCGGGCATCGTCCGCAACCGCCTCAAGCTCGAGGCCGCCGTCAGGAATGCGCGCGCCTTTCTCGCGGTGCGGGAGGAACTCGGCGGCTTCGACCATTTCATCTGGGGCTTCGTCGACGGCCGGCCGATCCAGCACCGTTTCGCATCCCTGGCCGAGGTGCCGGCCGCCACGCCCGAGGCGGAGGCGATGAGCCGCGCCCTGAAGCAACGCGGCTTCGCCTTCGTCGGCCCGACCATCTGCTATGCCTTCATGCAGGCGGTCGGCATGGTCAACGACCATGTCACGGGCTGCCACCGGCACGCCGCCGTGGCGCGCCTCGCCGCGTCATAAAAGCTTAATCGCCACTTCACCGAAGCGTCACCGCCCGCCTCTAGCCTGTGCCTCGTCCAGCCATTGAACGAGGCCCTGCATGCTGCGCGAACAAGCGTTACTCAACACCCTCCGCAAACAACCCCAACTCAGCGTGTCCTTCGCCAAGACCGAGGACGAGGTGCGCGAAGCGCAGCGCCTGCGCTACAAGGTATTCGCCGAGGAAATGGGCGCGCGCCTGCCGGATGCGCAGACCGGCCTCGACCGCGACCTGTTCGACCCGTTCTGCGAACATCTGCTGGTGCGGGACAACGACACGCTGGAGGTCGTCGGCACCTATCGCCTGCTCAGCCCCGGCCAGGCGCGCAAGGTCGGCAGCTTCTACTCCCAGACCGAGTTCGATCTCACGCGCCTCATGCACCTGTCGGAGCGCATGGTGGAAGTCGGCCGCTCCTGCGTGCACCCGGCCTACCGCAGCGGCGCCACCATCGCCCTGCTCTGGTCGGGCCTGGCGCGCTACATGCGGCAGCACGGCTACGACTATCTCATCGGCTGCGCCAGCATCGGCATGGCCGACGGCGGCCACGCCGCCGCCAGCATCTTCCGCCACATCGGCATGGAACACATGAGCCCGGTGGAGTGGCGGGTGTTCCCGCGCCACCGCCTGCCGCTGGAGTCCCTGGACAACACCCTGAACGTGCCGCTGCCGCCCCTGCTCAAGGGCTACATGCGCCTCGGCTGCTATGTCTGCGGCGAACCCGCCTGGGATCCCGACTTCAACACCGCCGACCTGATGCTGATCCTGCCCCTGGCGCTGATGAACCAGCGTTACGCGCGGCATTTTCTCTGAGGGCAGGCCGCCCCGTACCGAAGCCCGGCCGAACCGTTGCCACCCCCTGTCGGCGGACGGTACGATGGCGGGATGGAGAAGAAGATTGCGGTCGAAGACCTGGCCGTGGGCATGTTCGTGGCCGAGCTCGACCGGCCATGGCTGGACACGCCTTTCCTGCTGCAGGGTTTCCTGATCGACTCGCCGAAACAGATCGCCACGCTCAAGCGCTACTGCCGCCACGTGTACGTCGATCCCCTGCGCAGCGCCGAAACCATCGGAACGTTTGATTTCTCCCGCAGCGCCCTGAGCGCCGACCGTTCCAACCCGCGCCCACTGTCCTGGCCCTTCGATCCGGAGCAGATCAAGGCCCCGAACTGGGAACTGGTCGAGTACCTGGACCAGGTGTCGGTGGAGACCGAACTTCCGCAAGCGCGCGAAGTGTTCCAGGAAGGCGAACAGGTGATCACCGACCTGTTCGAAAGCCTGCACACCACCGGCGTGGCCGACCTGGCGCCGGCCGCCGAGATGATGGACTCCATGGTCGAGAGCGTGGTGCGCAATCCGGATGCGCTGACCTTGCTGGCGCGCATCCGGCGCAAGAGCCACTACGGCTATGCCCATGCCCTCAACGTGTCGATCCACGCGCTGGCCTTCGGCCGCCACCTGGGCTTCCCGCGCGACAAATTGCAGGAGCTCGGCCTCGGCGGGCTGCTGCTGGACGTGGGCACGCTGCGCGTCCCGAACGAGCTGCTCGCGCGCCAGGGCAAGCTCAACGAGGAGGAATACCGCGCGGTGCAGCGCCATGTCGAATACGGCATCGACCTGCTGCAGCACGCCTGGGGGCTGAGCGGCCTGATCGTGGACATGGTGCGCGGCCACCACGAACGCGAGGACGGCAGCGGCTACCCGGAACAGCTGTACGGCCCGCAGATCCCGGTGCCGGCCAAGATGGCGGCCATCGTCGACAGCTTCGACGCCCTCACCAGCGTGCGGCCCTACGCGCGCACCCACACGCCCTACGAAGCGCTGCAGATGCTGTACGACTGGGGCAAGCGCACCCTGAGCGGCCCGCTGGTGCAGGAATTCATCCAGTGCCTGGGCATCTATCCGGTGGGCGGTCTGGTCGAGCTCAATTCCGGCGAGGTGGGGCTGGTGGTGGCGCACAACCGGGTGCGCCGCCTGAAACCGCGCATCCTGCTGCTGCTGGACCCGGACAAGCAGCCCTACCGCAGCCCGACCATGCTCGACCTGCTGACCGCGCCCAAGCTGCCGGGCGAGGTGCCCTACGCCATCGCGCGCGCGCTGGAGGACGGCATGTACGGCATCAATCCGCAGGACTACTACCTGTGAACGGCGCGGCCTCCGGCGCGCCCGCGCGATGAACCGGCCCATGCCCGAACACCTGCTGCCCGATCACCTGCACTTCCTGTCCATGCTGGGCCAACACCTGGCCCGCGCCGGGGCAAGCGGCCACGTGCTCGGACTGGCCCTGGTCCACGTGCCCTGCGTGGCGCGGGTGGATGCCCTGATGGGCTATCGCCAGGGCGACGACATCGCGCGCCACGCCATGGAGCAGCTCGCCGGCGCCCTGAAAGCCGGCGACGAGGTGTATCGCGTGGACCGCGCGACGCTGGCCTGCGTGCTCACCGCCCTCGGCAGCGAGGGTCAGGCCTGGGCCGGCGCCTACAAGATGCTGCGCACCCTGGGGCGCCAGGTCGAAGTCGGCGGCCATTCCATCCAGGCGATGCCCGCCGTCGGCCTCGCCCTGTTTCCGGCCCACGCGGGCGATGCGGACGGCCTGCTGCAACGGGCGAGCCTGGCCCTGCAGTCGGCGCCGCGGGCGCGCGACCATATCGCAGTCTACGACGCCGAGCGCGGCGCCGCCGGGCAGTACGAAATCGACCTGCAGAGCCGGCTGCGGCATGCGGTGGACGACAACGGCCTGCTGCTGCACTTCCAGCCGAAGCTGGAGCTGAGCAGCGGCGCCATCGTCTCGTCCGAGGCCCTCAGCCGCTGGGACGAGCCGGTGCTGGGCCAGGTGGGGCCCGATGTCTTCATCAGCGCGGCGGAGACCGCGGGCTGGATGCCGCGCCTCACCCACTGGCTGCTCCACGCCGGCCTGCGCCAGACGCGCGAGCTGGGCCATGAGCTGTCGGTCAGCATCAATTTGTCGGCCCAGGACCTGGCGGAGAACGACCTGCCGGAACTCGTGGCCCAGGCGCTCGCCACCTGGGACATCGCCGCGCCGCGCCTCATCCTCGAAGTCACCGAGACCACCGCGATGGAAGACGACGCGGCGCTGGCGGACAACCTGCGCCTCCTGCGCGAACTCGGCGTGCGCCTCTCCATCGACGACTTCGGCACCGGCTATTCCTCCCTGGCCCGGCTCAAGCTGTTGCCGGTGGACGAAATCAAGATCGACGTCTCCTTCGTGCGCGACATGACGCGCAACGTGCAGGACGAGCGCATCGTGCGCTCGATCATCGACCTCGCGCACAATCTGGGCATCCGCGTGGTCGCGGAAGGGGTGGAAGATGCGGCGACGCTCGATGCGCTGGCGGACATGGAGTGCGACCTCGCCCAGGGCTTCCACATCTCGCGGCCGCTGCCCGCCGACGCCTTCGCCGACTTCCTCCGGCGCCACCGCCCGGAGCAGTGGGCGCGCCCGGGCTAGCATGGGCGCGCCGGGCCCGGACACGCCCGCGCCGCTACTGGCGCAAGTGCTGACGCTGCTGCGGCTGGCCCTGCACCTGGCGCAGGGGCTCGCCACCGCGGCGGTCATCTTTCCCTTCTGCTCGCCGCTCACGCGCGACGCGCTGATCCGCAGCTGGTCGCGCAAGGTGCTCGCGATCCTGCGGGTGCGGCTGGCTGTCCACGGCCCGGTGCCCGCGGCGGGAACGCCGTGCGTGGTGGTCGCCAACCACATTTCCTGGCTCGACGTCTGGCTCATCGACAGCCAGCGCGCCTGTCATTTCGTGGCGAAGTCGGAAGTGCGCGACTGGCCCGTGATCGGCTGGCTGGCGCGGAAGTCCGGCACCCTGTTCATCCAGCGCGCGCGCCGGCACCACACCGCCGCGCTCAACCAGGAAATGGCCCAGGCCCTGGCGCAAGGCGCCTGCGTCGCGGTGTTCCCGGAGGGCACCACCAGCGACGGGCGGCAGCTACGGCGCTTCTTCACCTCCCTGCTGCAGCCGGCGGCGGATACGGGCGCGCCGCTGATTCCGGTGGCCATCCGCTACACGCGGCGCGATGGGGAAATCGATCTCACGCCGGCCTTCATCGATGACATGACGCTGACGGAGTCCTTGCGGCGGGTCTTGGCGGCGCGCGAGATCGTGGCCGAACTCACCTTCCTGCCGCCCATCGCCACCCGCGACAGGACGCGGCGCGACATCGCCCACGCCGCGCAGGAGGCTATCGCAGCGGCCTTGCGCCTGCCATCTCCCGGCACGACACCTGAAACAGCGTCCGGTCCTCCAGACGCATAGCGGAGAGGTGGCCGCCCCACAGGCAGCCGGTGTCCAGCGCGCAGTAGTCGTTCTGCACGTCCAGACCATGGGCGGACCAGTGGCCGAAGGCGATCAGCGCGCCGCGGCTCCTGCGCTCCGGCACCTCGTACCAGGGCAGGAAGCCCTCCGGCCGCTTCGACGGCGGGCCCTTGTGGGTGAATTCCATCACGCCCGCCGGCGTGCAGAAGCGCAGCCGGGTCATGGCATTGGTGATCACCCGCAGGCGCGCCACGCCGGAGAGATCGTCCTGCCAGTGATCGGGCTCGTTGCCGTACATGTGGGCGAGAAAATGCCGATAGCCGTCGCCATGCAGCGCCGCTTCCACCTCGCGCCCGAGGGCCACCGCCTGCGGCACCGTCCACTGCGGCAGCAGGCCGGCATGCACCAGCAGCCAGCCGTGCTCGAAATGGATCAGCTTCTGCTGGCGCAGCCACTCCAGCAGCTCGTGCCGGTCCGGCGCGGTGAGCACGTCCTCCAGGGTGTCGTTGTGGTGCGCCGGCACGAAGCCCTCGGCCACCGCCAGCAGGTGCAGATCGTGATTGCCCAGCACTGTGACGATACGGTCGTCCAGGTCGCGCGCCCAGCGCAGCACCTCCACCGAATGCAGGCCGCGGTTGACCAGGTCGCCCACCAGCCACAGCCGGTCGCGGCTTCGGTCGAAGCGGATCTTGTCGAGCAGAAGCTGCAGCGCCTCGAAGCAGCCCTGGATGTCGCCGATGACGTAAGTCGACATGCTGTCCTTACCGAACCTTCGCAAAAGGTGGCGGGCAAGCCCGGCTGGCCGCCGAGAAGCGCCCCTGCACGAGGTTCCTGAGTGAGTTCGGGGCGTATTTTAAGTGATTGGGCGCCGATCCCGAAATGCGCGCGGGAAACGCGGCGGCGCCCAGCAGCGATCAGGAGTATTGAAGCGCGAGCTGGGGCATTCCGGGTCGGGGGGCGCGCGGCTGCGTCAACAGGGCCTCGAACTGCTCCGCCGGCAGCGGCTTGCTCATCCAGTAGCCCTGGGCGTAGTGACAGCCGAGATCGCGCAGCACCTCGAAGTGCGCGGCGGTTTCGATGCCTTCGGCGAGACAGCGCTTGTCCAGCGACGCGCCGAGCGCGAGCACGGTGCGCACGATCGCGAAATCATCGGGGTTGTTGTGGATCTCGGTCACGAAGGAGCGGTCGATCTTGATGATGTCGGCCGGGATGCGCTTGAGGTAGCTGAGCGACGAATAGCCCGTGCCGAAATCGTCGATCGCCAGCCGGATGCGCAGCGACTTCAGCTTGTTCATCACGGCGATGCTTTCCTCCGCATTCTGCATCGCCGCCGTTTCGGTGATTTCCAGCTCGAGTTTCTCGGGCGCGAGCCCGGCCGCGGCCAGGGTTCCCCGGATCTTTTCCACCAGCTCCGGGTCCTGGAACTGCCGGGTGGACAGGTTCACCGCCATGTAAAGGTCGTGCCCCGCCTCCTCCCACGCCTTGCACTGGCGGCAGGCCTCGGCCAGCACCCACTCCCCCAGGGGCAGAATGAGGCCGGACTCCTCGGCACAGGGAATGAACTCGCCCGGGCTGCGCGGGCCCTGAAACGGGTCGTTCCAGCGCACCAGCGCCTCGGCCCCCACGACTTCGCCGCTGCGCATGTCGATCAAGGGCTGGTAATGCAGGGTGAACTCGGCGTTGGACAGCGCGCGCTTGAAGTCCTCGCGCAGCTTCACCCGCTTCAGAATGCGCTCGCCGAGGGCAGCCTGGTAGAAGGCATGACGGTTCCGGCCATGGTGCTTCGCTTCATACATGGCCGCATCGGCATGCTGGAGCAGCGTATCGATGTCCTCCCCGTCGTCGGGCAGCACGCAGATCCCGATGCTGGCGGACACGTTGAGCGCATTGCCGAGAATCTCGAACGGGGACGAGAAAATGCCGCCGATGCGTTCGGCGACGGCGGATGCGTCCTCGACCTGCCCGCCGGCGACGAGCACCAGGAACTCGTCCCCTCCCAGCCGCGCCAGGGTGTCCTCCCGCCGCAGGACCGTGCGCAGGCGGCGGGCGACTTCCACCAGCAGCCGGTCGCCGCCCATGTGGCCGAGGCGGTCGTTGATGTCCTTGAACCGGTCCAGATCGAGATAGAACAGCATGGCCCGCTCGCCGCTGCGCCGCGACCGGGCGATCTCGAACGAGATCGATTCGGTGATCGCCAGCCGATTGGGCAGCCCCGTCAGCGCGTCGTGCCGGGACTGGGTGACGAGCTCCTGGGTGTGGCGCCGCTCCCGCGCGCCGAGCTGGAACATGACGCCGCCGATCACGGCCAGATAGGCCAGGAAACTGACCAGGGGCACGTAGTTGTGCTGCCACCAGCGGGCCAGGATCACCAGTTCCGGAACCGAGGCGAACGCCACCATGGTCGCTTCGGGCAGGCGCGCGTAGGCGCCGATCCGCGTCTGCCCGTCAAGGCCGCTGACGCCGCGGTAGGTGCCGGCGACGATGCCCGGCGTGTTGCGCAGAATGCCGGCCAGCTCGCCGGTCTGGGCTTCGCTGAACGCCCGCCGCGGATCTGGCGTCGGCGGCCACACCAGCTGGATGCGGCCGTCGTAGCGCATCAGGCCGACGCGGCTGCCCGGCTGCAGCGGCAGATCCGACCAGAGCAGCCCTCCGCGATCCGCCGCCACCGCCCCCTGGATCACGAACAGGGGGTCGCCCTTGGCGTCGGCGACCACATGCCGGATCGGAAAGTACCAGTTGTCCAGGCCGCGCCCGAACTCGTTGAGCCCGATGCTGTAGGAATAGGTGTTGTTGAGATCGAACAGGAAGGAGCGGAAATACGCCGCGTCCCGGCTCAAATCCGGCAGGGGCTGGCCCGGCGGCACCGCCGTGTTCACCAGCATCCTGCCGCGGGGATCGATCAGGGCCACCGCTTCGGTTCCGGGATGGCTCGCCTGGAATTCCAGCAGCAACGGACGCGCGGATTCCGGATGATTCAGCACGGCGCGTTCCCTGAGGATGCTGCCCAAGAGCTCCATGCTGGCGCCAATGCTGTCGAACACGGCCTGGCTGCTCCGCGCCGCCATGCCGGCCTGGATCGCCAGGTTCGCCTGCATGTCGCGGTTTTCCTCGCGCCAGCTCTTGACGCCGAGGGCCGTGAGCAGCAGCACGCCGATGGCAATGGAGGCGCCCAGCCACAGGCGCAGCGAGCGGGCGAACGCCCGGGCGCGCGCAGCGTGGGTCGCGGGCATGGCGGCGCGGGGCGCCATCACCTGCCTGCCGGGCCGCCGGGCCGGCCCGCCTGGATGACGTCGCACAACATCAGATTGGGAAGCGCTTGACGCCGCTCTCGAGCGACTCGTCCAGCTGCCCGAAGTCGTGCGCGGTGAACAAGGCCACAGTACCGATGCTGACGGCCGTTACCGCGGACGGCACGGCCATTTTCCTTTTCATGTTGATTGCAACCCTCTGTATTGGAATAGCGCCTGCGGCGCGTATTCTGTTGCAGGACTGTTACGTCTCGGTGACAATCGCCATGCACCGCGGGTGCGTCGCTGCGGCTTCCAGGCGAAGAATGCGCCTGACCGCGCATGTTAGAATGCCGCCTTGGCAGAACCTTCCGCAGCACAGAATTTCCCCATGCATTCCCTGAACGCCCCGCAGCGCGAGGCGGTGAAATATCTCGACGGCCCCCTGCTCGTCCTCGCCGGCGCCGGCAGCGGCAAGACCCGGGTCATCACCCAGAAGATCGCCTACCTCATCGACCAGTGCGGCTACGACCCGCGCCACGTCGCGGCCATCACCTTCACCAACAAGGCGGCGAAGGAGATGCAGGAGCGCGTGGGCAAGCTGCTGCAGGGGAAATCCGGGCGCGGTCTGACGGTCACCACCTTCCACTCCCTCGGCATGCAAATCCTGCGCCAGGAGGCCAAGCGCATCGGCTACAAGCCGCAGTTCTCCATCCTCGATGCGTCGGACAGCCTGCACGTGCTGTCGGAGATCCTGAAGACCACGGACAAGGCGCTGCTCAAGACCACGCAGTACCGCATCTCGCGCTGGAAGAACGATTTCCTCTCGCCGGAATCGGCGCTGATCCACGCCGCGGACAAGGACGACATCCACACCGCCAAGGTGTACCAGACCTATCAGGACACGCTGCGCGCCTACCAGGCCATGGACTTCGACGACCTGATCCGCCTGCCGGTGGAGCTGTTCGACAAGGACGCCGAGGCGCTGGAGAAATGGCAGGGCAAGCTGCGCTACCTGCTGGTGGACGAGTACCAGGACACCAACCTGTGCCAGTACCGGCTGCTCAAGCAGCTGGCCGGCCCGCGCGCCGCCTTCACCGCCGTGGGCGACGACGACCAGGCCATCTACGCCTGGCGCGGCGCCAACGTGGAGAACCTGCGGCTGCTGAAGGAGGATTTTCCGCGTTTGAACGTGATCAAGCTGGAGCAGAACTACCGCTCCATGATCCGCATCCTGCGCGCGGCCAACGGCCTGATCGCCAACAACACCAAGCTGTTCGAGAAGCAGCTGTGGAGCGAGTTGGGCGTGGGCGACCCGATCCAGGTGTTCGCGGCGCGGGACGAGGAAGCCGAGGCGGAGAATGTCGTCATGCGCATCGAGTCCCACAAGCTGCAGCACCGCACGCGCTACGCCGACTACGCCATCCTCTATCGCGGCAACCACCAGGCGCGGGTGTTCGAGGAGGCGCTGCGCGCGCAGAAGATTCCCTACCAGATCTCCGGCGGCCAGTCCTTCTTCGACAAGACCGAGATCAAGGACATCACCGCCTATATCCGGCTGATCCACAACTCCGACGACGACCCGGCCTTCATCCGCGCCATCACCACGCCGAAGAAAGGCGTCGGTGCGCAGACCCTGGAGAAGCTGGGGGAGTACGCCGCCTCACGCCACATCAGCCTGTTCGCGGCGGTGTTCGAGGCGGGGCTGCAGGCGCAGCTCAACCCCAAGCAGTACGAACCGCTGGTGACCTTCGGCAACTTCATCAACGGCCTGGAATACCGCGCCGCGCGCGAGCCGGCGGGGGCGATCCTGAACGATCTTTTGGGCAGCATCCAGTACGAGGCCTATCTGTTCGACGGCGAGGAGGCCCGTTCCGCCCAGACGCGCTGGGACAACGTGCAGGATTTCGTCGGCTGGCTGGCGAAGAAGGGCGAGGAGGAGGAAAAGACCCTGTCCGAGCTGGCGCAGACGGTGGCCCTGATGAGCATGCTGGAAAACCGCGAGGAGGAGGTGGACGCGGTGCGCCTGTCCACCCTGCACGCGGCCAAAGGGCTGGAGTATCCGCACGTGTTCCTGGTGGGGGTGGAGGAAGGCATCCTGCCCCACCGCGAGAGCATCGACAACGGTCAGGTGGAGGAGGAGCGGCGCCTGATGTACGTGGGCATCACCCGCGCCCAGCGCAGCCTCACCATCAGCCACTGCCTGAAGCGCAAGCGGGCGCGGGAGTATCAGGCCTGCGAGCCGTCCCGCTTCATTGAAGAACTGCCCCGGGACGACGTGCGCATCTCCGGGCGGGACGTGGATCAGGCGCAGCAGAAAGTGGAAGGCACGGCGCGCCTGGCGCAGCTGAAGGCGATGCTCAGGAAAGAATAGCAAGGCCTTCACCGCGGAGGGCACGGCGCAAGGCCTTGCAGAATACTCTATGGAACCTCTGCAAAAGGTAGCGAGCAAGCCCGGCTGGCCGCCGAGAAGCGCACCTGTACAAGGGAGTACAGCGAGCATCGCAGGCGGGCAGACGGGCTGCGCAGTACTTTTGCAGAGGTTCCCTATGTCCTTCCGTATGCGCCGTGGTGCAAGGGGCCCTTCCGACGGGCAAACAAAAAGCGCAGGGGGTGACCCCTGCGCTTTTTTTGGACCCGGCCCGCCGGCTGCCGTTACTTGGTGGCGGGAGCGGCGGGAGCAGCGGCCGCTGCAGCGGCAGGCGCGGCCGGGGGTTCCTTCGGCGTAAACTTGGCGCCGGCGGAATTGGCCATGTAGGCGATCGCGCGCGCGAGCTCGATGTCGGAGATCTCCGGATCGCCGCCGCGGGGAGGCATCTGGCGGATGCCTTCGGTGGCATGCTTGATCAGGGTGTCGAAGCCCTGGGCGATGCGTGGCGCCCAGTCAGCCTTGTTGCCGAACTTGGGCGCGCCCAGCGCACCCGCCTGGTGGCAGTTGGTGCACACCGCCTGATAGACGGCTTCACCGCTGCGCTCCACGCGCGGCGCGTTCGGATCCACGGATTTCACCTCGGCCACCGGCTTCAGGCGGGCGTTCACGGCCGCATCGGCCATCGCCGGGCTGTCCTTGTCGATATGGCTTTGCTGAATGGACAGCACCAGCTGCACGATGAGAATGATGGCGATGATCGGCGCGGCGAAACCGCCGATCAGCGCAATGATGACCTGCCGAGCCGTCGTCTTGGGAATGCCAGTGGTTTGTTCGCTCATGATGTTATGGCCTTGCTTGGTTCCTGAGATGGGAGAAAACCGGTCTAAAAGGCCGTGATTATACGGAATTCCCCCGCCCGGGAAAAGGCGGCACGTGGAGCAATGGCGCGAAAGCGGCTATAATCGGCGGCCTTGCGCCCGTAGCTCAGCTGGATAGAGTACTGCCCTCCGAAGGCAGGGGTCGTGCGTTCGAATCGCGCCGGGCGCGCCAGAATTTCCTGCCCTCAAGAATGGGAAGCGACTGGTCGATGGATGACATGGGCCTGTCGCCCGGGGCAACCGCCTCGCGACATAAATTGGGCAACAAGCTGATATGAATGGCTATTTGCCTGTCCCGCCCGCCCTGCCCGGCGTGCGCGGCCAGGTGTGGTGGAGCGTAGCAATGCCGCAAGCAACTGCCGCGGAACTGGAAGTGGCCCAACTGATCGCCGAGGCCGTCAACCTTGACCTGGATCCGTCCGAAATCGATCCCGAACAGCCGCTCTATCGCGAGGGTCTCGGCCTCGACTCCATCGACCTGCTGGAGATCTCGCTGGTGGTGTCGAAGAAGTACGGCTTCCAGATCCGTTCCGGCGACCCGGACAACGTCAAGACCTTCTCCTCCCTGCGCGCCCTGGCCCAGACCATCGAGCACCGGCGCACCAAATAGCCGCCTCCCGTCGACCATGCCGGTGCTTGGTGCGATCCTCTCCTTCCCCCTGGCACTGCATGTTCTGGTGCTGGGCCAGCATTGGTCGCTCGCCCTGGCGCTGATGGCCGCGGCCTATGCCGCCGCCCTGGCGCCGGCGTTGCTGCAGGCGGCGCGCAGAAACCGGGCGGCGGCCCTCGGCGCCGCGGCCCTGGTCCTGGCGTGCCTCGCCGTGCTGGCCTGGCAGGCGGACCGGCTCGTCCTGCTCTACCTGCCGCCGGTCGCCATCAACCTCTGGTTTGCCCTGCTGTTCGGCGCGTCCCTGCGCCGCGGCTCGCTGCCGCTCATCACCCGCATCGCCCGGCTGGAGCGCGGCGAACTCGAGCCGGAGCTCGCCGCCTACACCCGGCGCCTGACCGCGATCTGGACGGCGCTGTTCCTGGCCATGGCAACCGAGTCCCTGCTGCTCGCCCTGTTCGCGCCGGTGGCGCTGTGGTCCTGGTTCGTCAACGTCTGGAACTACGTGTTCGTCGCCGCGCTGTTCCTGGGCGAACAGGTCTACCGCCGCTTGCGCTATGCCCGCTACGCGCACGCCTCGCCGCTGGCGCTGGTGCGCCTGATCCGTGCCGCGGGCTGGCAGTCGGTGCTGCGTTCGCGGAGCGGCACGCCATGAGCAGCCTGCCGCTCCTGCGCCACCATCACCCGGACAGCGTCATCGCCTGGCGCGACGGGCGCCCGGTGCAGACGCAGGCTTTCCTCGCCGACGTCGCCGCCCTGGCCGAGCGCCTGCCGGAATACGAGCATGTGATCAATCTGTGCGAGGACCGCTACCGCTTCCTGGTGGGCTTCGCGGCCGCCCTGGTGCGCGAGCAGACCACCCTGCTCCCGCCGAGCCGGGCACCGGGCGCCATCCGCGCCGTGGCCGCGGACTGGCCCGCGAGCTATTGCCTGACCGACGGCGCGGCCGCCCCACACGGCCTTCCCGTGCATCGCTACCAGGAAGCCGCGACCCCGCTGGGCAGTGTCGATTTCCCGGTGCTCGACGCGCACCAGCCGGCGGCCATCCTCTTCACGTCGGGCTCCAGCGGCAGGCCCGCGCCCCATCGCAAGCGCTGGGGCGCCCTGGTGAGCGGCGCCCATGCCACGGCCCGGCGCCTCGGGCTGGATGGTCTGCCCGGCGCCGTGCTGGTCGGCACCGCGCCGCACCAGCACATGTACGGGCTGGAGGCGACCATCATGCTGACCCTGCAGGGCGGCCTGGCGCTGTTCTCCGGGCGGCCGTTCTATCCGGCGGACATCGCCGATGCGCTGGCGCAGGTGCCCGCGCCGCGGGTGCTCGTCACCACGCCGCTGCACCTCAAGGCCTGCGTGGCCGAGGCCGCGCCGCTGCCGCCGCTGGCGTTCGCGCTGTCCTCCACCGCGGCGCTGCCGCAGTCCCTGGCCCAGGCGGCCGAGGCACTGCTGCACGCGCCCGTGGTCGAGATCTACGGCTGCACCGAGGGCGGCGCCATCGCCACCCGCCGCAGCGCCCACAGCCTGACCTGGGACACCCTCGACGACTATCGCTGGGAACGCGGCGAAGCGGGCCCGGTGCTGCGCGGCCGCGCGCTGCCGGACCCGGTCCCCTTGAACGACGTGCTGGAGTTCTACAACGAGCGCAAGTTCGTGCTCCTGGGCCGTCACGGCGACCTCATCAACATCGCCGGCAAGCGCATGTCGCTGGCCGACCTCAACCACAAGCTGCACGCCATCCCCGGGGTGGTGGACGGCACCTTCTTCATGCCGGAGGAATCGGAGGAGCGTGTCACCCGGCTGATGGCCTTCGTCGTGGCGCCGGACCTCAGCGACGAAGCCATCCTGGCGCAGCTCGCGCGCGAGATCGACCCGGTGTTCCTGCCGCGGCCCCTGGTGCGCCTGGGCAGCCTGGCGCGCAACGAAACCGGCAAGCTGCCGCGCGCGCACCTGGCGCAGCTGGCAGCCCAGGCCGTGAAGCCCGACCCCCAGGCGGACTGAGCGCGATGGAACACAGCTTCACCATCGCCCATGACCACCGGGCGCTGCCCGGTCATTTCCCCGGCCATCCCGTCGTCCCGGGGGTGGTGCTGCTGGACGAGGTGGCGGCCGCGCTGCAGCGGCTGTGGCCCGGGGCCGTGCTGACCGGCATCCCCAACGCAAAATTCCTGTCGCCGCTGCTGCCGGGGGAAGCCTGCAGCGTGCGCTTCACCGCGGGCCGCAGCGGCGCCATCCGCTTCGAGTGCCGCGTGGGCGATCGCCTCGTCGCCAGCGGCAGCTTCGCCGTGGAGGAGCGTCCGTGAGCGCGGTCTGGACCCGGCAGCCGGAGCGCGGCTCGGCCACCCTGCTGCGCCTCGCGGTCTGGCTCGTGCTTGCTCTCGGCCGGCCGGTGGGGCGCGTGCTGCTCTATCCCATCAGCGCCTACTTCCTGCTGTTCTCGGGCGCCGCGCGCCGCGCATCGCGCCGCTACCTGCCGCGCGCCCTGGGCCGTGCCCCGTCCCTGGCCGAGTCCTTCCGCCATTACCACACCTTCGCCGCCACCATCCTGGACCGGCTGTGCCTGTTCGCCGGCCGCCAGCAGGGCTTCGCCCTCGACGTGCACGGCGAGGCGGCCCTGGGCGAAGCCATCCGGCGCGGCCAAGGCTGTCTGCTGGTGGGGGCGCATCTCGGCAGCTTCGAGATGCTGCGCGCCCTGGGCGCGCAACGCGCAGGCCTCGCGATCAAGGCGCTGATGTACAGCGCGAATGCGCAGAAGTTCAACCGCGTGTTCGACGCGCTGAACCCGCAGCTCGCCGCCGACGTGATTCACGTCGGCAGCTTCGACTCCCTGCTCGGCGTGCAGGAGCATCTGGCGCAGGGCCATGTGCTCGCGCTGCTCGGCGACCGGGTCGTGGGCGAGGCGAAGCGGGTGCGCTGTGATTTCCTCGGCGCGCCGGCGGACTTTTCCAGTGCGCCCTGGCTGCTGGCCAGCGCGCTGAAGGTGCCGGTGGTGCTGTTCTTCTGCCTGCACCGCGGCGACCGGCAATATGAAATCCACTTCGAGCCGCTGGCCGACCGGATCGTCCTCGACCGCCGCACGCGCGACGCCGACCTGCAGGCCTGGGCGCAGCGCTATGCCGATCGCCTCGCCCACCACTGCCGCAGCGCGCCGTTCAACTGGTTCAACTTCTACGACTTCTGGAACGAGGAGCGGCGCCATGCTGCGTAGCCTCCTGCTGCTGGTCCTGCTCGCTGCCGGCATCGCCCACGCCGCGACGGACACACCCTGGGACCTCGACCAGCTCATGGCCGGCTTCAGCGCGCAGCGCAGCTCGGAGAAGCGCTTCACCGAAACCAAGTACCTGAGCGTGCTGAGCGAGCCGCTGCAGCTCTCCGGCACGCTGTCCTATGTCGCGCCGGATCATCTGGAAAAGCACGTGCGTACGCCGAACGAGGAGCGCTACGTGGTGGACGGCGACACCCTGCTGGTGGAAAACAAGAGCAGGAATCTGCGCCGCAGCTTTGCCCTGCAAAGCTATCCGGACATCTGGGCCTTCGTCGAGAGCTTCCGCGCGACGCTGGCGGGCGACGCCCAGACCCTGCGCCGCTTCTATGCCGTGGACCTCAGCGGCGACCGGGCGAAATGGGAGCTCAGGCTCACGCCGCTGCAGGCCTCCATGCTCAGGGTCGTCGCCAGCATTCGCATCGCGGGGCAGGCGGCCCAGATCACGCGCATCGACATCGCCGAGGCCGGCGGCGACCGCTCGGTCATGCACATCGAGAATCGCTAGCGGGCGAGCCCATGCGCGAGCGCCTCGCCTTCTGGTCCCTGCTCCTGCTGCTGGCGCTGAGCGCCTGGGTGCTGCTGTTCCACACCCGCTTCAGCACCGATCTCGGCTATTTCCTGCCGCGCGGCGCGAGCGTGGCGGAGAAGCTGCTGGTGGAGCAGGTGCGGGAGGGTGCGGCATCGCGGCTGATCCTGGTCGGCATCGAGGGCGGAAGCGAAGCGGCGCGCGCCCGCGCGAGCCGGGAACTGGCACGGCGGCTGCAGGACGATCCGCTGTTCGCCTACGTGGCGAATGGACAGCAGACCCTGGGCGAACGCGACCGAGCGCTGCTGCTGGACAACCGCTACCTGCTCAGTCCCGCCATCGATGCGCGGCGCTTCAGTGCGGAAGGCCTGGCCGCGGCGCTGCGCGAGCGGCTGGACGAGCTCGCCTCGCCCATGGCCGCCGTCATCAAGCCCACGCTGGGCGCCGACCCCACCGGCGAATTCCTCGCCGTCGCCCAGACCTGGGCGGCGGGACGGGAGCTGCCCTTGCGCCAGGGCGTCTGGTTCTCCCCCGACGGCAGGCGTGCGCTGCTGGTCGCCGCCACCCGGGCGCCGGGATTCGACATCGATGCGCAGACGGCGGCGGTGCAGGCGATTCGCGCGGCCTTCGCGGCCCAGCCCGGCGACGGCGTGCGGCTGCTGCTCAGCGGCCCCGGCGTGTTCTCGGTGCAGGCGCGCGACCAGATCGCCGGCGACGCGGCGCGGCTGGGCGTGCTGGATTCGCTGTTCCTCATCGGCCTGCTGTGGCTGGTGTATCGCTCCGCGCGCCTCATCGTCCTCAGCTTCCTGCCGCTGCTCGGCGGCGCGCTGATCGCCACCGCCGCGGTCAGCGTGCTGTTCGGCGGCGTGCATGGCATCACCCTCGGCTTCGGCAGCACACTGATCGGCGTCGCCAACGACTATCCCATCCATCTGTTCACCCACATGCAGCCCGGCACGAAAATCCGCGACACCCTGCGCCATCTCTGGCCCACGGTGCGCCTGGGCGTGCTCGCCACCGTCGCCGGCTTTTCCGCCATGGTGTTCTCCGGCTTCGCCGGGCTGGCGCAGCTCGGCACCTTCGCCATCGCCGGCCTGCTCGCCGCGGGCCTGATCACGCGCTGGGTGCTGCCGGTGATCTCGCCCCAGGGCTTCGCCCTGCCCGACTGGCTCGATCGCGGCGGCAAGCCGCTGCGGGCGGTCGCTGCCCTGCGCCCGCTGCATGCCGCGGTACCGCTGCTGTTGCTCGCGGCCCTGGGCTACCTGGCCCTTTCCGCCAAGGGACTGTGGGACGACGACCTCGGCAGGCTCAGTCCGGTTTCCGCGCAAAGCAAGCGGCTCGATGCCGAGCTGCGCGCCGAGCTCGGCGCCCCCGACCTGCGCAAGATCATCATCGTCACGGGGCGCACGCAACAGGAGGCGCTGGAACGCAGCGAGGCCCTCGCGCCGCGCCTGCAGGCGCTGGAGGCGCGTGGCGCCCTCGCCGGCTTCGACATGGCCAGCCGCTATCTGCCCAGCCTGGCCACCCAGCGCCAGCGCCAGGCCCAGCTGCCCGACCCCGCCACGCTGCGGGCGAACCTGGACCAGGCGCTGCGCGGACTGCCCTTCCGGCCAGGGCTGTTCGACCCCTTCGTCGCCCAGGTCGGCGCGGCGCGGAGCGCGCCCCCGCTCACCCTGGCCTCGTTCCATGGCACGGCGCTGGAGAGCAGGCTCGACGCCCTGCTGTTTCGGCACGACGGCACCTGGCAGGCGCTGGTGCCGCTCACCGGCGTGGCGGACGAGGCCGCCCTGCAGCGCATGCTCGCGGACTGGAGCCAGCCCGGCGTGTTCTATCTCGACCTGAAACAGGCATCGGACCGGCTGGTGGGACGCTATCGGCAGGAGGCGCTGCAACTGCTGGCCTGGGGCGCTGCCGCCATTGCGCTGCTGCTGAGCGTCGGCCTCGGCTCCCTGCGCCAGGCGGCGCGGGTGATGCTGCCCATGGCCGCCGCCGTCGCCGTCACCTCGGCGCTGCTGTTCCTGGCCGAGGGCGGCCTGTCGCTGTTCCACCTGGTGTCGCTGCTGCTGGTGGTGGGCATCGCCATGGACTACGCGCTGTTCTTCAACCGGCCGGCGGAGTCCGTGCAGGAGCAGGCGCGCACCCTGTATTCCCTGCTGGTGTGCAATGCCACCACGGTGGTGGCCTTCGGCCTGCTGGTGAGCTCGCACACGTCCATCCTGGTGGCCATCGGCTCCACGGTGGCGACGGGCGCCCTGTTGGCACTATCATTTGCGGCCATGACCTCGCCCAAGCCCGCCGCCTGAACCGCCATGCAGATGCAAGCGCTCGCCCTCAGCAGTTACACGGTGACCAACGCCCTTGGCCGCGGCCGCCAGGCCACGCTGGATGCCCTGCAGCAGCGCCGCTCCGGCCTGCGGCCCTGCGATTTTCTCGACGCCAACCTGGACACCTACATCGGCCGGGTGGACGGCCTGGAGGACTTCGCCGTGGGCGGCGAGCTGGCCGACTACGACTGCCGCAACAACCGCCTGGCGCAACTGGCGCTGGAGCAGGACGGCTTCGCCGACGCCGCGCGCGCGGCAGGCGACCATTACGGCCCGGCGCGGGTCGCGGTGATCATCGGCACCAGCACCTCCGGCATCCTGGAAACCGAACTGGCCTACCGCCACCGCGATGCCAGCGGCGCGCTGCCGGCGTCCTTCCACTATGCGCAAACCCACGAGATGTCCTCGGCGGCCCACTTCTGCCGCCGCTATCTCGGCTTGTCCGGTCCCTGTTTCAGCATCTCCACCGCCTGTTCCTCCAGCGCCAAGGTATTCGCCGCGGCGCAGCGCCTGATCGCCGCCGGCGTGTGCGATGCCGCCGTGGTGGGCGGGGTGGACAGCCTGTGCTTCACCACCCTGTTCGGCTTCTCCGCCCTCGAGCTGGTGTCGCGCCATCCCTGCCGCCCGGGCGATGCGGAGCGCGACGGCATTTCCATCGGCGAGGGCGCCGGCTTCGCGCTGCTGGAAAAGCCGCAGGCCGCGCCCGGCGCCGTGCTGCTGCTGGGCTACGGCGAGAGCAGCGATGCCTACCACATGTCCACGCCGCATCCCGAGGGACTCGGCGCCGAGCGGGCGATGGCGGCGGCGCTGGAGCGCGCCGGCCTGCGGCCCGGGGACGTCGACTACATCAACCTGCACGGCACGGCGACAAGAACCAACGATGCCGCGGAAGACCTGGCGGTGAGCCGCATCTTCGGGCCCGCGACGCCCTGCAGCAGCACCAAGGGCTGGACCGGCCACACCCTGGGCGCGGCCGGCATCACCGAGGCGGTGATCAGCGCGCTGTGCATCGAACGGGGCTTCGTGCCGGGCGCGCTCAACACCCTGGCGGTGGATCCGGCATTCGGCAGCCGCATCATTCTCGAAAACGAAACCCGGTCCGTGGGCACGGTGGTGAGCAATTCCTTCGGCTTCGGCGGCAACAACTGCAGCCTCGTCTTCGGCGGGCCAAGATGATCGGGGTCTATGTGCAGGGCGTGGGCGTGCTGGGCCCGGGGCTGCGCGGCTGGGACGAGAGCCGCGCCGTGCTGCTGGGCGAGCGGCCCCACGACGCTGCCGCGGCCCTGGAAATCGGCGGCGCCTTTCTGCCTGCGACCGAGCGCCGGCGCGCCGGCAGGAACACCCGGCTCGCCATCGAGGTGGCGCGGGAGGCCGTCGCCCACGCGGGCATCGCGCCGAACGAGGCGGCCACGGTGTTCGCCTCCTCCAGCGCCGACACCGAGGTGATCCACGCCATCTGCGAGACCCTGGCCAGCCCCGATCCCGCCGAGCGCCTGCTCTCCCCCACGCGCTTCCACAACTCGGTGCACAACGCCGCAGCCGGCTACTGGAGCATCGCCGCCGCCTCGCACCAGCCCTCCACCAGCATCGCCTGCTACGACAAAAGCGTTGCCGCCGGCCTGCTGGAGGCGGCGACCCAGGCGGTGGTCGAGGATATGCCGGTGCTGCTGGTGGTGTACGAAACACCCTATCCTGCGCCCCTGGCCCGCGTGCAGCCCACCTGCGCGCCCTTCGGCGCGGCCCTGCTGCTGACGCGCATCCAGAGCGAGCGGAGCATCGCCCATCTGTCCCTCGGGCTGACCACCGACGGCGGCTCGCACCCGCATCTGGGCGGCAGCCTGGAGGCCCTGCGCCAGGGCAATTTCGCCGCGCGCATCCTGCCGCTGCTGCGCGCCCTCGCCGCGGCGGCGCCGGCCTGCGTCACCCTGGCGCACATCGCGCCCCACGGGCTGCGCGTGGAGTGCATGCCCCGCCGCTGAGCCGGGCCGGGCTGGCTGCGCTGACCCCCCACGCCGGCGCGATGTGCCTGCTCGCCGGCGTGACCG
>CAYUJV010000046.1:0-21356 GCA_964445085.1 uncultured Burkholderiales bacterium | reverse complement strand
GCCGCACCGGGGGCCGCACGCAGTCTGAATACCAGTTTCAATCCGCGCCCGACCGTAAGGTCGGGCGATGCCACAGCCGCCTTGTGCGCCTGGCCACGACGTCCCTTGTTTCAATCCGCGCCCGACCGTAAGGTCGGGCGATGCACCTGTGCGCGTGACGACGATTTCGAGCGTGTCCTGTTTCAATCCGCGCCCGACCGTAAGGTCGGGCGATGCCTGACCGACCTCCGCGCCGAGGTCGAGCGCCTCAAAGTTTCAATCCGCGCCCGACCGTAAGGTCGGGCGATGCGGTGCGGTCATGCTGGGTGGGCGGCGCGACCTCGGTTTCAATCCGCGCCCGACCGTAAGGTCGGGCGATGCGCCGCCGATTGAGCGCGCGCGAACATCTCATCGAGGTTTCAATCCGCGCCCGACCGTAAGGTCGGGCGATGCCCCGATGGTGTCTTCCGGCTTTTCATGCCGCCTTGTTTCAATCCGCGCCCGACCGTAAGGTCGGGCGATGCCGCCCGCATGCGGCTGGCGGGCATGCCAACACATGTTTCAATCCGCGCCCGACCGTAAGGTCGGGCGATGCCCAGGCACATAAAGCAGCCGTGTACCTCGGCATGTTTCAATCCGCGCCCGACCGTAAGGTCGGGCGATGCGCGGGTGCTGCGCGCCCGCGACCTGATGCTGCTTTTGTTTCAATCCGCGCCCGACCGTAAGGTCGGGCGATGCCGTGGCCCGGTCGGCGCTGTGGGCGTGGGTGTTCAAAGTTTCAATCCGCGCCCGACCGTAAGGTCGGGCGATGCGACAGACCGCGCAATCAGGGATCGCGCCGCCCGCGTTTCAATCCGCGCCCGACCGTAAGGTCGGGCGATGCCGGCAGTGTTGGATCAAGGCCACGGCTGCCGTGGCGTTTCAATCCGCGCCCGACCGTAAGGTCGGGCGATGCGGTGATGCGGCCCAGTTATCTTTGACAGTACGGTATGTTTCAATCCGCGCCCGACCGTAAGGTCGGGCGATGCCATATGACATACTGCCCACCTATGGAATGTGTAATTGTTTCAATCCGCGCCCGACCGTAAGGTCGGGCGATGCCGATGGTGTCTTCCGGCTTTTCTTTCATGCCGCCTTGTTTCAATCCGCGCCCGACCGTAAGGTCGGGCGATGCTCTGTTACACAAAAACCCTGTTGCATTTTTTTTTGTTTCAATCCGCGCCCGACCGTAAGGTCGGGCGATGCGTTGATTGCACGTCGAACCAGTGCGAGGTCAGCGTTTCAATCCGCGCCCGACCGTAAGGTCGGGCGATGCCATTGCCGAACTCGGTCATTTGGCGGCGCTGCTTGTTGTTTCAATCCGCGCCCGACCGTAAGGTCGGGCGATGCGCCCTTCACATCCGGGTCTTTGCCCTTGTCGTCACGTGTTTCAATCCGCGCCCGACCGTAAGGTCGGGCGATGCATGGTCGCACAAGGCTGTTCCGATTCGCCCACAGTTTCAATCCGCGCCCGACCGTAAGGTCGGGCGATGCGCATCTACTGGCGCCGCGCCGCCGGCGTTGAACTGGTTTCAATCCGCGCCCGACCGTAAGGTCGGGCGATGCGAGCGGCGATGATTTTAGCTTGCAGAGTTTCAGCTTTGTTTCAATCCGCGCCCGACCGTAAGGTCGGGCGATGCTCATTTCGATGCGTCAAGGGCTGCACTTCCGTATTCTCGTTTCAATCCGCGCCCGACCGTAAGGTCGGGCGATGCATCTGGCCCTCACCAAAGACCCGGACCGGGCCGACGTTTCAATCCGCGCCCGACCGTAAGGTCGGGCGATGCACACTCTCGTGCTGTCGTTTGCTTATCCGGTCGTGTTTCAATCCGCGCCCGACCGTAAGGTCGGGCGATGCCTTGGTTTCGACTGGCGACGGCCGACGCGGACTTGATGTTTCAATCCGCGCCCGACCGTAAGGTCGGGCGATGCGCCTCGATGAAGCCGAAGTCGAGCTGGCCATGCACGCGTTTCAATCCGCGCCCGACCGTAAGGTCGGGCGATGCTCAATCCGACATTGCCGGCATCAATGCGCGCATTGCTGTTTCAATCCGCGCCCGACCGTAAGGTCGGGCGATGCTTATGCCCGGTCGTTCAATCGACCTTGCATGATTGTTTCAATCCGCGCCCGACCGTAAGGTCGGGCGATGCGCCACACGGCAGCCATTCTCCTAGGAGGGCGGAGAGTTTCAATCCGCGCCCGACCGTAAGGTCGGGCGATGCCTTGCGGCACTTGAAAACCTGCAAGGGCTTGAAGTGTTTCAATCCGCGCCCGACCGTAAGGTCGGGCGATGCGGCCGGGACTGTGCGCCGGGTGATTTATGACTGGGGTTTCAATCCGCGCCCGACCGTAAGGTCGGGCGATGCCGTAGCCTAGCCCGTGCGCCCTAGCATGGCCGCCATGTTTCAATCCGCGCCCGACCGTAAGGTCGGGCGATGCGTAACCACACGCTGTGGATGCACTGCGCCATCTGCCAGTTTCAATCCGCGCCCGACCGTAAGGTCGGGCGATGCCAGAATACGGAGGTTAAAACAAGCAGCTCGGCGCGTTTCAATCCGCGCCCGACCGTAAGGTCGGGCGATGCGCGCTCGTTGCCGTTGGCGTCCTTGCGCTTCGTGTTGTTTCAATCCGCGCCCGACCGTAAGGTCGGGCGATGCTGACGTCGGAGAACTGCTCGAAATCTGGCAGTGGTCATTGGTTTCAATCCGCGCCCGACCGTAAGGTCGGGCGATGCCTCCGAGCCATCCTCCGCGAGAAAGATCGACAGATGTTTCAATCCGCGCCCGACCGTAAGGTCGGGCGATGCGAAGGTATACAGCGTGCCGCCCGGATTAGTCGGAGTTTCAATCCGCGCCCGACCGTAAGGTCGGGCGATGCCTTTTATGACGGCTGACATCACAGCTTTTCCCCTTTGTTTCAATCCGCGCCCGACCGTAAGGTCGGGCGATGCTGTTTTCTCCTTGAGTGAGCGGGTGTTACTTGACGATGTTTCAATCCGCGCCCGACCGTAAGGTCGGGCGATGCCGACGGGGTCGGTCGGCTCGGGCGGGTTACGGTCCTGTTTCAATCCGCGCCCGACCGTAAGGTCGGGCGATGCATGGTGGAAACGCTCACGCCGAAGGCGGCAGCGAGTTTCAATCCGCGCCCGACCGTAAGGTCGGGCGATGCCGACGATCCGTTCAAGGACGAGGAGTGCTGGCACAAGGCGTTTCAATCCGCGCCCGACCGTAAGGTCGGGCGATGCCCGGGTGATCGGCATTTATCCGATTCCCGCCTGGGTTTCAATCCGCGCCCGACCGTAAGGTCGGGCGATGCATCCTGCCCTGGATCACCCGCTGGGAGCAGGAGCTGTTTCAATCCGCGCCCGACCGTAAGGTCGGGCGATGCATCTCGTCCCAGGTGTCGCCGTTGGGCGCCACGCGGTTTCAATCCGCGCCCGACCGTAAGGTCGGGCGATGCGTGGCTCGTTGCGCTGGGCATTGATGACGGGCTTGTTTCAATCCGCGCCCGACCGTAAGGTCGGGCGATGCTCTGTTACACAAAAACCCTGTTGCATTTTTGTGTGTTTCAATCCGCGCCCGACCGTAAGGTCGGGCGATGCATGAAGGCCTGAAGGCCGGGAACGCCTGAAGGCCTTGTTTCAATCCGCGCCCGACCGTAAGGTCGGGCGATGCTGCCGCCCGTTTTTCAAACTGCTGCAATTCGCTGCGTTTCAATCCGCGCCCGACCGTAAGGTCGGGCGATGCCCCACGCTTGCCGATGACGACGCCCTGGTCGGCGTTGTTTCAATCCGCGCCCGACCGTAAGGTCGGGCGATGCTCCGCATTTCCAAATGCCTGCCCGGACTGCGGAAGTTCGCATCATTGCGCGAACCACTTCATTTCGCCAAGACGATGTACTAGAAATTCAGCCTGGGAAAGATACACCTTTTAAAGATCAAGGGCTTGCCAGTTGCGCGAACCTCCCGCCTATCAATCCCTGCTCGGGGTTCGCGCTTCACAGAACAAGCGGGCCATCAAAGTCCACCGAATGAAACTTGCCGTATTGCTTGACTCGTACGCCAGTTGGTTCGCTTATGCGATAAAAGCGGAGGTTGTCTTCGGTGTCATCAATCTCAGCAAGAAGTTTTCGCTCCAGTTCTTCATACTGCATTTGATCAACCTGGCATTCGAAGACAGACCTCTGTACGCGCTGCCCCATGCTTTCACATATCTTGGCAACCCGCCGCAGTCGCTTGCGACCGAGACGGGTCCCTGTCGAAACGTCGTAGGTGACAATGATCAGCATGGACGTCTTCCCTCGGCGAGCATGAACAGGCTATTTCGCTGCGTACGGTATATAGCTTTCCATCTCACCCCGCACCGCTCGAGCCACAAACCGCGCTTGAAGGAACGGCAGCAGGGCGATTGGCACTTTGGTCTCGGTCAGCGGGTGAGTTATCTCTTCCCGCTTGCGCTCCTCCCACGCGGTGATGACCTTGCGCCTTCCTTGGTCATTCAGCAGCACAGCACCGCCCTCGCGCTCATCAAAATCAATCGCCGTCGCCTGGCCGCGGTTGATGAGCGTCAGCGCCAATCGATCCACCAGAGTCGACCGGAACTCTTCCTGCAGATCCAGCGCAAGCGCGGCGCGGCCAGGCCGTACGACATGCAGAAAACCCAGTTGGGGATCGAGACCAACTGACTCCAACGCGGACCGACATTCATTCATAAGCATGGCGTAGAGAAAGGAAAGCAGCGCATTGAATCGATCGAGCGGAGGGCGACGCGTACGCCCGTTCAGTCTGAAGTAATCACGCGCCGGCGGTTTAACGATGATATTCAGTGCCGTGAAATAGCCCCGTGCCGCCTCGCCTTCCACTCCGCGCAGCGTATCGATGTCTGGAGCGCCCCTGGCGGCGCGCAAGGACGCAGCCAGGTTGTCAGCAGCACGCCCCAGCGACAGGGCCTCTTCCTCACTGGCCGCTTCCCGGGCGCCCCGCATCAAGACAGAGCGGCTGTTCTTTAACTTGCCAGCAACGATGTTGCGTGCAAATTCCAGCGTAAACGACGCATCGGCCGCCTTCGCATGCTGGGCCCTTCGTAACAGGATGTTGCCGGAGACAGGTCCCTCCAGCCGAGCCTTGAATCGCCCTGACTCGTCCAGTAAAACCATGTCCTTGCCCTCATCCGCCAGACGGTGCATGAGCGCTGGAGAGATCATGATGTTGCCGAACGTTACGATGCTACCAACATGATGCAGTGGCACCTGAAGCTTTTTCTCGCGCCCCACATCAACCCGAACGGTCGCATTTTCCAAGTGCACATAGGCCTGCGGCGTCATCACATAAAGTGTGTTCTGAATCGTGTACATGGTCGATCAAGTGTCCGGGTCAAACAGCGCATGCTGCAATTGGGCTTGCCTGTCGTGACGCGCAACCGCCTCCGGCTGGCAAATGCCCTTCAGCGAACATTCGCGGCAACGCTCGTCATTAGCGGGTGGTGGCAAACGCCCAGAATCCAGCATGCTTCGAATCGCCACTACAGTTGAGGCAACTAGTTGGCACAATTTCGGAGTAATCGGCACTTCCCGCCTCCTCCGACTGGTGGCGTGGTAAATGGCGCCCTTGGGCACGGGCCGGTTCAGCATTTCCTCCAGACACATGGCCTGAGCGGCAAGTTGGAGGTCATCGTACGTCTTTTGCCGTTTGCGTCCATGCTTGAACTCAACTGGGAAAATCGTGCCGTCCGGGTGAAATTCGACCAAATCGGCCTTGCCAACCAGGCCAAGGCGGTCGGACCACAGCGGCAAGGCACGTTCCACCCGTATCCCGGCCCTGATCTCATAGCCAGGTTCATCCACTAGATGGTGCACAGCCCGGCCGCGCGCGGTATGGATGTTCTCTTCAAATGCCTGCTCCAAGTGGATCAACCCGCACTGGCGTGGGCAGTAGGCCCAGTGCTGCAGGGCGGAAATAACGATGGCGTCTGCATCACTCATGTGCGCACTACTGGCAAAGCCACTTGGCACCTGCCCATGGAGCACACCATGACAGCAGCCATGAAAGACATTGAAGAGCAAGCCCTGCAGCTGTAGCCCAAGGAACGGGGTGAACTCATCCAGCGTTTGATCGTCAGCCTGGAAGCCCCGCCGGAAGACAGCCCCGAGGCCATCGCTGCGGCATGGGACGAAGAAATTGGGCGTCGCGTGACCGATATGGAAGCAGGCAAAACGGTATGGATACTAGCGGAAGAAGTCTTCGCGCGGCTGGACGCAATCATTGAGAATGCCCGCTGATCAATGCAGGTTTCATTCAATCCCGAAGCGCTGCCAGAAGTTGAAGAAGCTATCCGCTGGCATCGTGAGAACGGCGGAATAGCCCCACACGCTGGAACTCAAGTGCGTCGTCAGCCTGGTAGGCCAGAATCCCGGTATTGGCAGCCCCGGTTTCCACGGGACATCCCGCCTGTCTCTCAAATGCTTTCCGTATACGCTAATTTTTCGCATCTAAGGTGAGTCTGTCCGGTTATTGCCGTCGCCCCGTGTACTGGGGCAGGCGGCGGTAGCGTGACAACTCAGCAAAGGCGCGTCAGCGTAACGCCCGTAGGCATGTTGGTTTCATCGATGGTCACATCATAATCCTCGAACGAACGTGCGACCGAGATGCCATCCTTCATTTTCGGGCGAATGCGATCGAACAACGCGTGCGCTGGGGCATTTCCAAGTTCGGAGTCATGCTTGAATACATACAAGCCACGTGTCGTCATTTCACCGCGCGCAGCGGAACGGTCGTGCTCGAACATCTGGCCGAGGGCCTGCCAGAGCAGTGCGAGGTCGTCCTCGCCGAAGCCGGTTTGTTTGGCCAGGAAAGACGAGACGAAACCGTGGGCCAAGTATAGGCCGTAGGGAACTGTGTGCTTGCGGCCCATGGTACGGTTATCACCGTCCTGCTTCTCGGCCTCGGCCTCGGTAGCGACCGCCATACGGGTGATGGAGTGTTCCTGGGTGATGATGGGATCAATGGAGCGGGCGAAGGTGAGTTGCACCGGGCCACGCACCTGGCCGCAGTTGACGCCAGTGGACATGACCGCGCCGAAGGTACGCACGTCGAAGAAATTGGCGCACATCCAGGCGCGTGCCTTCCCCACAATTTCACCACCACCCTTGCGCTTCTTATCGTCGCCTTTCAAGGCATCTTCCGCGCCGATGGCCACGTAGGCCCGCTCGTGGGTCTTATTCAGGACAGCCTTTTCCTTAACGTAGATCTCGTAAGGCGGTTGCTCGCCTTTTACCACGCCGACGAAGTTGCGCACCTTGCGCTTTAATGCCACATCAGTGACCAGGCCATGGCCGCTTTCCGCATCCAGACGTGGCAGGTTGCCGGCGTCCGGGTCGCCATTGGGGTTGCCGTCCTTCACATCGAACAGCAGTACGAAGTCGTAGCGGTTGTTCAGGCTCATTTGGATTTCTCCTGGTTGTCGGTTGTGGATTCAGATTTGGTAAAGAAGGCTTGGCGTTGGTGGTAATAGCCGAGGGCGAAGCGTCCTTGGTCAGGCAGGCCAAGCTGGCGTGGGAAATCAGCCAGCCCTTCCATGATTTCGCCAATCAGTTTTTCCATTTGAACCGCGCGGCCCTTGCTCAGCTTCCCAAGGTGATGGTTCTTCAAGCGCAGCAAGGTTGTAAATACGGAAACCGGCGTACTGGACGCTGCGCCGTAGTAACGGTCGCAGATGTTGGCATTAAGGCCGGGACTGGCTTCCTCCTGAATTTTCTCTAGCGCGGCGAACAAGCGCCCAAGCCGGTAGGCGGCATTAGCATTGGTTGGATCGAGCATGGGCAGATACTCCCTTTCTATTTTGTTGCGACGATTAAGACGGTTGAGATAGCCCTTGATGGCAGCGGCGCGGGCATAGGTGGGTTTCTGCTCAGATCGGCAGCGTTGCACCGCCAGATTGAGCAGCGGCGCCGGATAGGGCAGGTCTTCCAGAATGGCGCGCATGACCTCGCCACCCAGGTTCGGCGGGATGTTGTCGGCCCTGTTGAGCACGGCGATACCCGTCAGCAGGCGGAACAGCGAGAGGTGTTCCGGCTCGTAGTCCGCATGAACGATGTCGATGTCGTCGAAGTGGCGCTGGATGCGTTTGGCGAGATCGATTGCGGTGGCGGTTTCCCAGAAGCGGATGGCGATGCGCGCCGCGTTTGGTACAAGGCCGAGGACGTGGAAGCGGGTTTGCGCATCGCCAACGGAGAACTTGCCCGATTGCACCGCCGAATACAGCGCCCTCAGCGCACCCGCGCTGCGGTCGGGATCGTCGCGCATGACTTCGCCGAACAAATTCTCCAGTTCATGCGCTTCTTCCGCCCAGAATACGGTGGAGGTATCGCCGACTTGCATGCGCTGGCGCGAATCCTTCGCAAGCAGGTGGTTGATGGCCGTGGTGTAGGCGAATGCCGCCGGCTTACCCAGTGGCGCATTCGCCCCTTGTCTCTTGCCGTACGAATTGAATGCGTCCAGGTTAAAGGAAACGATATTGGCACCGGATGTTTGCGCTCCCCATACGCCCTTCACAGCGGGATGCAGGCGTTCGATCACCGCAGCCTCGCCGCTCACCAAGCAAATGCCGTCGGGTTGCCCGTCCCCGATCGTCGCCTCGATGGCCGTGACCACGGCGGGACGCTGACAGACCAGTTCGAGGTCGCCATGCAGGCGGAAGGACATGACCGGATTGGCGAGGCGGATATCCGGCCAGGCGGACATGGATTCCAGACGCTCCCTGTCCGGGTTGTCCAGGAAGGTGAGCACGGCCCTGATGCCGGAGTCATTCTTGGCCGCAT
The DNA here is from genome assembly GCA_964445085.1 of uncultured Burkholderiales bacterium. GTDB lineage: Bacteria > Pseudomonadota > Gammaproteobacteria > Burkholderiales > Thiobacteraceae > Thiobacter. Next base: position 12,523 of record CAYUJV010000046.1, on the reverse strand, counting down.
CGGGCAGGGCCTCGATGCGGGCACGGAAAGCGGCGTGCTGTTCCGCCACGCGTTCCGGCTTGCCTCGGGTGTCCACGCCGAGAACATATTCGGCCGTGTCCCAAAGCAGATTGGCCGCTACCCCAGAGGTTTTCTTGACGCCTTGGGGCACCAGGAAGCGCTGGCCAGTCTTTTTGTTGCCCTCGCCGGAACGGGTGTCGGCAAGGTTGATCAGCCGGCCTTCGGCGTCGATTTCCAGGATGAAAGGGACTTCCTTCTCCTCCAAGCCGAAGGCTGGGAGCCGGTTGCGCGGGTCGGGATCGGCCTGCTTGCGCCGGTAGTAGTCGTTCAGTGCTTGCAGGATCATCCCCGTACCTCCTCGCTGTCCCAGGCCGGCACCTCGACCACGCCGCAGTTCAGGGCGGCGCGGAAGAAGCGGGGCTGGGGAGCATCTGGTTTGGAGAAATCCAGATCGTGGAGCATGAAGCCCAGGTCTCGGGTCTCGTCGATGGCCGCCGGCTCGGCGGCGAGGTCGCCAATTGGCCGGAAGGCGGCCGCGAACTCGCGGCAGCCGAGGTAGGGCTGGTTCACGCATTGACCTTTGCTGGCGCGGCGCTCGAACATTTCCTGATATTTCATGGGCGAGGCATCGGGGTCGCGTTCAGGCAGGAATTCCAGATCGGCATGGACGCGGTAGGCTACGTCGCGCAGGAACAAGCCGGCGCGCTGCTGGCGGTCATCTTCGACGTAGAGGGCGAGGTCGCCGGTGCCGTTCTTCATCGCCGTTTCCACGTTGCGGCTGGAAACCACAGAGGCCACTTCGTTGCGACGCAGGTTGATCCAGCGGATGGGCTTCAGCACCTCGATCTTGCGGATATGCCAGCGGATGGCAGGCTTCCACAAAATTGCTTCGAAGCAGGCACGCGCGGCGGAAGGTGTCATCACGTCGTAGCTGACGCGTTCGACCTTCATTTCCGGCCGAGTGAAGCAGGCCCAGGGGCCGGAGAGCTCAAGGCAATAGGTTTTCATGTTCCTCCTTTATGCGATGACACTTGTTAGTGTGGGGGGCGTGCCATCCGGATTGAACCCGAGATCGGGGTGGTAGAGCCAGTCGTTGACCTGTACATAGAGCCCCGGCATGGCTTCCTCGATGTCGCCCTGGCCAACCAGCCTCATGGCATCCCGCCGATAGATGTTCACCGTATAACGCTGGAGCTTGCGCATCAGCCAGCGCTGCGGTCCTTCCTTGCGCAGGGTTTCAATCCACTTCTCGGCTTCGCTGCCCACACCGCTGTAGCGCACGATCACCGGGACGCTGTCCTCATCACGGATCAGGCGGAACCTCTCAGCGGCGGTGCGGAAGTTGACTGCCAGAGTCTGGCCGTCGACCTTGAGCAGATCAGCAATGCGCTGTTCGTCCAGGTCGCAGGCGTGATAGAGCCGCTCGAAGTAGCGGCCGAACAGTACACGTTCCAGAGAATGGCCAGCATGGCCGTGCAGAACATCGCGGCAGGCGTTCTCGCCTTTGCGCAGCAGGCCTGGCGGCGCTGGCTTGGGCGCAATGAACACCACGACCTCTCCCTTTGCCAGCCGGCCTTCTCGGTTACAACGCCCAGCAGCCTGGGCGATGGAATCCAGCCCGGCCAGGGCGCGGTAGACGACTGGGAAGTCGACGTCGACACCGGCCTCGACCAACTGGGTGCTGACGACGCGCGTCGGCGTGCCAGCCTTCAGCCGGGCCTTGATGTCGTGGATGACATGGGAGCGGTGGGCGCCGCACATCAGGGCGGACAGGTGCAAGGTGCCGTCCGGCATGTGTTGCCAAAGTTCGCGTGCGTCGTCGCGGCGGTTGACGATGGCGAGTACGGAATCATGCCTGGATAGGTCCTGCGCCAGGGTGTCCCAGTTGGCGGCGGTATGCCAATCGGCCGGCAGGCGGACATCGACACGCTCAAGCCGGCGATAAAGATCGTCCGGGTCGGCAATGATCTCGCGCACATTGTCCAGGCCGCTAAGGTTCCGGCTGGCATCGAAATACGCCCGCGTCGACAGGGCCGGCTGCGTGGCGGTGGAGAGCACGACCGTCACGCCGTAATGGCGTGCGAGCAGGTTGAGCGTGTCGAGGATGGGCTGCAGAAATTCCGGCGGCAGCAGTTGCGCCTCGTCGAGCACGACGATGCTGTCGACGACGTTGTGCAACTTGCGGCAGCGCGAGGTCTTCGCTGCGAAAAGCGACTCGAAGAACTGCACGTTGGTAGTGACGATGATGGGCGCATCCCAGTTCTCGCAGGCGAGTCGGCTTTGGTTGGTTTCTTGTCCGGGGTTGGCTTCGGCGTTGCTGTGGTGCTCGATGACCACATCACCGAAGATCTCCCGGAAAATGTCGGCGGTCTGCTCGATGATGCTGGTATAGGGGATGACGTAGATGATCCGCAGCTTGTCGTATTTCGCGGCGTGTTCGAGGGCGAAAGCCAGGCTGGACAGGGTCTTGCCGCCGCCGGTGGGGACGGTGAGCGAGAACAGGCCGGGGGCTTCCTGGGCAGTGGCCTGGCACTGACCGAGGATGTCAGCGCGCAGGCGATTGACCTCGGATGGTCTCGCCTTGGCCGACAACTCGGCCATGTAGCGGTCGAACAGGGGCAGCAAGTCTTTCAAGGTTGGCAACTGGCCGCGCTGCCCGAACCGTTCCGGGTCCATGTAACGCTCGGTGTCGAGAAAGTCGGCATCCACCAGGGCGGAAAACAGCATGCGCACCCAGAGCGCGAAACCGGCACTGCCGCCCGGAATGGCTCTCAGATTAGGGTCAAAGCCGGCTGCATCCAGCAATTCATCGGGTGGGCGCGCCGCCAGTGCTTCGTCGAGTTCCTTCCGACTGTCCAGCTGGTTCAGCCTATATTCCAGGCTGTCGTTTTCAGAGTTCCAGTCGTACAGACCGGCATGGTGTCCAGCGATGAGATAAGCCAGAACCCGACCAGCAGGACCGAAACGGTCGCAGGCCAACACAGCCCCGGCAGTCGAGTGCGGCGCTTTTCCGGCTTCACCCTTGATGTGCGCATCGGCTTCAAAGCCGCTGGCTTGGCGGATGTACTTCTGGAAACGCGGCCGGTATTTGCCCAAGTCATGCCACAAGCCTGCCAGCCGTGCCCAGTCTTCACCAAACCGCTTGGCAAAACTGGCAGCAAGCGACGCAACCTCGATAAGATGTTCTGCCAAGTCATGGGGGGCGCGCCAGTTGCCACAATGATCCTTCGCAGCATGGGCGATGGAGCGGGTTTCCATCATCGCGCCCTCTTCCGCCACCATCCCGTTAGTTCAAGCTTGGTATTCATCGCAAGACATTGTTGTTTTTGCATACGCCTTTTTACCACGCTAACTAGCTCACCACATGAGCCAGTCAAATGCTAACCACACGCATCTGTTCTGCGCAATATTTGTCAAATTTTCAATGCATTACACCCAGAAATTGGAGTGCTGGACCAATGGTGATGTGCGCTTTTCCCGCGGACACACCCGATGTCGCGGCGACATCCGTTACCTCAACCCAAGGGGCTTCAACCACTCTGCGACAAGAGCTGCATGAAGCAGTGGTCGCTGGCCCGCGCCCTTTCGCTTGATATGCGCCCCAAGCACTTCGACCACTTCCGGCCGTCCGTGAGCTTGACGGCTTGCAGCGATGCCTATTGGGCTTGTCCAGGCCTGCTGCCGCAAACAGCCCTGTTGGTATTCTTGCGCCCCGGGGCCATAGTCGTTGCGTCGCATTTGTGTGAGTAAACGGACATCATGATGGCGCATTGTAGCCGACCCATTCCGCGCAGTCGGGCGTAGAATGCAAACTATGCTTTTCGCGCCACTCCGCAATCCACTGTTGGCCGCGGCGCTGTTTCTGGGCGGCATGGTCCATGCAACCGACCATCCCGCGGTGACAAACCTGCTCGCCCAAAACAAACCGCCCCCCGGCGTGGTGTTCGAGATCGTCACCGGCGACCCGCAGGCGCTCTCCTGGGCGGTGCCGCAGGTGACGGATTACGCCAGGCGGCTGCGCGAGCGCTTCCCCAAACTGGACATCAGCGTGGTCACCCACGGCCAGGAAATGTTCGCGCTGCAGCAGGACAGGCGCGCCGCCGCGCCGGAAGTGCATGCCGGCATCGAGCAGCTGTCGCGGGAGCAGGGCATCCCGGTGCACGTGTGCGAGACCTATGCCGGCTGGCGCGGCATCGGCGCCGAGGCCTTTCCCGACTACGTGAACGTGGCGCCGGCGGGCCCGGCCCAGGTCAACAATTACCTGCAGCTGGGCTACGTGCTGGTCAGGATCAGCGCGCAGCCCCAGCCCTGAGCGCGGCAACGCCCGGCCCCGATCGGGTAAAATGGCGGTTTTTGCGCAGCAAGAGACCGCCATGGAACTGTCCTCCCTCACCGCCCTCTCCCCCCTCGACGGCCGCTACGGCGGCAAGATCGCGAGCCTGCGCCCGCTGTTCTCCGAATTCGGGCTGATGAAGCACCGCGTGCGGGTGGAGATCGAGTGGCTGAAGGCGCTGGCCGCGGAGCCGGCCATTGCCGAGGTGCCCGCCTTCTCCGCCGCCACCATCGGCGAGCTGGACGCCCTCGCCGCCGGCTTCAGCGAGGCCGACGCGCAGGAAGTGAAGGACATCGAGGCCGTCACCAACCACGACGTGAAGGCGATCGAATATTTCCTGAAAAAGCGCCTGGCCAACAACGCGGAGGTGATGAAGGTATCCGAGTTCATCCACTTCGCCTGCACCTCGGAGGACATCAACAACTTGTCCCACGCGCTGATGCTCAAGGGCGGGCGCGACGGCGTGCTGCTGCCGGCGCTGGACAAGGTGATCGCCAAGCTGACGGAACTCGCGCACCAGCTCGCCGACCAGCCGATGCTGGCCCACACCCACGGCCAGCCGGCTTCGCCCACCACCCTGGGCAAGGAACTCGCCAACGTGGTCTACCGGCTGCGCCGCGGGCGCAGCCGCATCGCCGCCGTTGCGATGCTCGGCAAGATCAACGGCGCGGTGGGCAACTACAACGCGCACCTGTCGGCCTATCCCGACTTCGACTGGGAGGCATTCGCCAAGAAGTTCGTCGAAAGCCTGGGCCTGGAGTTCAACCCCTACACCATCCAGATCGAGCCCCACGACTACATGGCGGAGCTGTTCGACGCCGTCGCGCGCGTGGACACCGTGCTCATCGACCTGAACCGCGATCTCTGGGGCTACATCTCCCTGGGCTACTTCAAGCAGAAGGTGAAGGCCGGCGAGGTGGGTTCCTCCACCATGCCGCACAAGGTGAACCCCATCGACTTCGAAAATTCCGAAGGCAACCTCGGCCTCGCCGATGCGCTGCTGCGCCACCTGTCGGAAAAGCTGCCGATCTCGCGCTGGCAGCGCGACCTCACCGACTCCACCGTGCTGCGCAACATGGGCGTCGGTTTCGGGTATGCGCTGCTCGGCTATGAATCCTGCCTGCGCGGCCTGAACAAGCTGGAAGCCAACCCGCAGCGCCTGGATGCGGATCTGGAGGCCAACTGGGAAGTGCTGGCCGAGCCGATCCAGACGGTGATGCGGCGCTACGGCGTGCCCAACCCCTACGAGCAGCTGAAGGAGCTGACCCGCGGCAAGAGCGGCATCACCCGCGAGACGCTGGCAGCCTTCATTCAGAACCTTGCGATTCCGGAAGCGGAGAAGCAGCGCCTGCTGGCGCTCACGCCGCAAGGCTACACCGGCCTGGGCGCGACGCTGGCCAGGCGCATCTGACGCCCGAAGCCGGCCTTGAAACACGGCCGGTGCGACACCAAATCTCCCGCGATCAACTCAGGAGCAAACCATGGGAGCCCATTCCTTCGACGTCACCGCCGCCAACTTCCAGCAGGTCGTGCTGGACGCCCCGCAGAACGTGCCCGTGCTGGTGGACTTCTGGGCCACCTGGTGCGGCCCGTGCAAGGCGCTCAAGCCCATTCTGGAGAAGCTGGCGGACGAGTACCAGGGCAGGTTCATCCTCGCCAAGATCGAGACCGACGCCAACCCGGAGCTGGCCAGCCAGTTCGGCATCCGCGGCGTGCCCAACGTCAAGGCCTTCCTCAATGGCGAGCTGGTGGACGAGTTCTCCGGCGCGCTGCCGGAGGGCCAGGTGCGCGAGTTCATCGAACGGCTGATTCCCTCGCCGGGCGAGGAACTGCGCCTGCAGGCCCTGGACGCCTACGGCCGGGGCGACGCAGCCAAGGCGCTGCAGCTGCTGGGCCAGGCGTCGCAGCTCGATCCGCGCAACGAGAAGATCCGCGTGGACGCCGCCGCTATCATGGTCGACGCCGGCGAGATGGAGGAAGCCCACCGCCTGCTGGCAAGCCTGTCGCCGGCAACGACCCAGGAACAGCGGGTGCAGGAGCTGCTGGCGCGCATCGAATTCGCGCAGAGCGCCAGGGAGCTGCCGGACGCGGAATCGCTGGAGCGCCGCATCGCGGCCAATGGCGACGACCTGGAAGCGCGCCTGCAGCTCGCCAACCTGCTCGTGGTCAACCGCCAGTACGAGCCGGCGCTGGAGCAGCTGCTGGAGATCGTGCGCCGCGACCGCAGCTTCCAGGACGACATCGGGCGCAAGACCATGCTCTCGGTGTTCAACCTGCTCGGTGGCGGCGAGCTGGTATCCCGCTACCGGCGCCTGCTCGCGAGCGCGCTCAATTAAACCGGCCGGCGGACGCTATTACCTATACTGAGCTCGTGTCCTCGGTGTAGGAGGCCCGCATGGGCGACCTCGACAGTCCGCTTGCCCGGCTGCATGACCTTTCCTTTTTTCTCCAGCCGCAGGGCAGCCTGGAGGACAGCCTGAAACGCATGGCGGGCATGGCGGCGAAACTGCTCAATGCCGCCAGCTGCTCGATCATGCTGCTGGACGAGCGCGACGAACAAGACGTGCGCCTGCGGGTGTTCACGGCCCACGGCGAACTGCCGGAGGCGGCCTTCAAGGAGCTCGCCCGCAAGGGCGAAGGCATCGCCGGCCACGTCCTCGCCAGCGGCAAGCCGCTGCTGGTGGAGGACATCAGCCAGTCCGATTTCATCCAGGCCGCGCGGCATCTGACCCGCGGCGCGAAGAGCCTGGTGTCCGCGCCCATCCTCATCGACGGCAGGATCATCGGCGTCATCAACGCCACCGACCCCAAGACCCGCCCGGCGTTCACCCTGGACGACCTCAACCTGCTCGACGTGGCCGCCCTGTTCATCGGCAAATCGCTCCAGGTGCAGCAGTTGCAGGGGCTGCTCAATTCCCGCTTCGCCCAGTTGGCCCTCGCCCAGGAGGCGCAGACCATGGTCGGCGGCGCGATGGCCGCGATGAGCCAGAATCCGAATCAGATGGCGAAGATCCTCGCCAAGTCGTTCTTCAAGGAGATGACCCGCGCCGGCTTCAGTGCCACGCAGATCATTCATGCCGCCTCGGAGATCATCACCCAGCTCAATGCGAGCCTGGGCAAGCACAGCAAGCGGTTGGGGAGAAAGTAGAAAGGCCAGCGGTTTCCTAATGGAGGGTCGGCGGCATGCCGTCATCCGGCCGGCCGTTGGCGATCTCTTGCGGCGAGGCGTCGCGAATCGCCGCCACGTTCACCACGAAGGTGACGGTCTTGCCGGCGAGGGGGTGGTTGGCATCGATGGTGAGCTTGCCGTTCTCGATCCGGGTCACGCGGAACTGCATGCTCTCGCCCTTCTCGTTCTCGAACTCCACCTCGGCGCCGATGCGGCGATATTCCGGCGGCACGTTGTCGATGTCGTCGGTGAAGGTGAGCTTGGGATTGTGCAGCCCGAAGCCCTCTTCCGGCGCCAGGGTCACTTCGACGCGGTCGCCCACGCGCGCGCCTTCCAGGGCCTCCTCCACCTGCTCGAACAGGCCGCTGTCGGCGCCATGCACATAGCCGATGGGCAGATCGGACTGCTCGAATATCTCGCCCTCCTCAGTGACGATGGAATAGGTGAGATAGACGGCCTTGTTCTTGGCCACGACAGCTTCAGACATGACGCGGTTCCGGCGAGAGGTGAATCGGGTCGTTGATTTTACCCCATTTCGGCAGCCCCCGCCGGCGCGCCGGCTCAGGACCCGCGCCGCATGGTGCCCCCCGCCTCCACCGCCGCCGCGCTGCCGTGGCTGATGGGGCGTTCCAGCGCAGCCGGCACCGGCAGGTGCAGCAGGCGGTAGAGGTTGGCGAGGTTGTCGCGAAAGAGCTTGTCGAAGCTGACGACGCTCGCCGCCGGATTGTAGTCGCCGAACCACCAGAACCAGTCGGAGCTTTCACAGTCGGCGAGCTGGCTGGCGGCGCGCCGCTTCTCCTCCTCCGTCAGGCGCCCGCCGGCCATGACCAGATCGTAGCTGGCCTTGGCTGCGCACAGCAGATCCCAGGCGCGATTCTTCTCGGGCGAACCGATCCAGGTGGACAGCGTGCCGTACACCCAGCTGCCGGTGACCACGTGGGGCAAGGGCCGCACGGCGGCGCAATCCGCCCGCGCCGGCGCGCTCCCGCACTGGGCCAGATGGTCGGTGAAGGTGGTCATGCGGATGAACGGGTGCCGGGCGAGGTCGGCGTAGAGCTCGGACAGGAAGTAATAGCCGTTGTAGGGGTAGTACTCCCAGGCGTTCTCGCCGTCGAGGATCACGCTCACCAGCGGGCTTTCGTGGTCGTCGCCCTGATGGTAGATCTGCTCGAGCTGGCCGATGAAATGGCTCACGGCGTCGCGGCCGAACCATTTGGCGTACTCGAAGCCGATCAGGTCGGAGAGGCGGTCGTCGCGGAAGAAACAGACGATGCGCTGGCTCTCCGCCCCCACCACATAGGGCCGGTACAGGAAATCGCGCCGCTCCGGCAGCGTACCGCCCTGGGCGCGCAGGCTGTTCGCCAGCACGCCTTCGCCGCTCGCCGCCCACTTCACGCCGTGACGCGCGAACTGCGCCAGGGTCGGCTCCGACACCGCGCCCTCCGCCGGCCACATGCCGCTCGCCGCGACGCCGAAGCGGCGCTGATGGCTCTGCAAGGCGGCGTCGATGTGAAAGGCCAGGCGCTCGGTGCCGCCGGCATAACAGGGCGCCTCGGGCAGCGCGGCCTCGGGCCAGGCCTCGCGCGCGCTCTTCAGATCGATCAGCAGCGGGGCGATGGGATGGTAGTAGGGCGTGGTGGACAGCTCGATCCGCCCCGCCTCGGCCAGCTTGCGGTAGCGCGGAATCAGGCCGGTGATGAGCTCGCCGATCAGCTCGAACAGCAGGCGCCGGTCGGCGTGGCTGAACATCGAGCCCTGGGTCATCAGGCGCGGCACCAGCTCGCTGCTGCGGCGCACGCTCTCCCCGATCCAGGCGAGGTGGTACCAGGTCAGCAGGTCGCCCAGATAATGCGACGAGAGATACTCGAAGTGGTTCGCGCCGTGCGCCTCGATCTGCCGGTACAGATCGCGCAGCCGGCGGTAGCCCGGGTAGGGGTCGATCATGTTCGCGTGATTGCCGCGGAAGCAGCAATCCAGAACGAGATGCCGCTCCTCGGCGCTGAGCTCGCTCAGATTCTCCCGCGCCAGCAGCCGCAGCAGGGGATCACGAATGTTTCCCGTGCGGAACTGCTCGGCGTAGTCCTCCAGCTGCTCCAGCAGGATGGGCACGAAATTGAACACCGCCCTGGCCTCCGGATTCTGCTCCAGGTGCCAGGCCATGTCGGTGTAGTCCTTGGTCGCGTGCAAATAGGTCCACGGCAGGACGAATTCCCCCGTGTCGTAGTGGCGATAGTCCGGCTGGTGCATGTGCCAGCACAGGACGAGGTTGAGGACGCGTTGCGGTTTGCTCATTGAATCAGCCCGGTGAATCCTGCGGAAACTGGGGGTTGGCGCGTGGCAGGCGATCGGTCCGGCGCCCCACGGCCAGCCTGCGGCACCTGCTAGCGCACGTGGTGAATGTACTGCCCCAGCATCTCCGGCGTGATCAGGGTGATGCCGCGCTCGCTGACGTAGAAGCGCTGGCGGTCCTTCTCCCGGTCGAAGCCGACTTCGAGCCCGTCCGGGATGCGGCAGTGCTTGTCCACCACCACCTTGTTCAGGCGCACGTAGCGCCCGATGTCCACCTTGGGCAGGATCACCGAGTCCGTCACCTCGCTGTAGCTGTTGACGCGCACGTCGGAGAACAGCACCGACGAGCGCACCGTCGCGCCGCTGATGATGCAGCCGCCGGAGACCATGCTGTCCACCGCCATGCCGCGCCGCTCGTTGTCGTCGAACACGAACTTCGCCGGCGGCAGCTGCTCCTGGTAGGTCCAGATCGGCCACTTCTCGTCGTAGAGATTCAGGTCGGGCGTGATCTTGGCCAGCTCCATGTTGGCCTCCCAGTAGGCGTCGATGGTCCCCACGTCGCGCCAGTACGGCACCTCGCCCGGCGCCCCGACGCAGCTGTCGGAGAAGCGGTGGGCGAACACGCGATAGCGGCTCACCAGATGGGGAATGATGTCCTTGCCGAAGTCGTGGCTCGACTTGGAATCGTCGGCGTCGCGGATCAGCTGCTCGTACAGGAATTTGGCGTTGAAGATATAGATGCCCATGCTCGCGAAGGCACGCGTGGGATCCCCCGGTATCGGCCTCGGGTTGGCGGGCTTTTCGTCGAAGGCGGTGATGCGCTGGTATTCGTCGACGCTGACGACTCCGAAGGACTTGGCGTCCTCGATCGGCACCTCGAGGCAGGCGATGGTCACGTCGGCGGCGGAGGCGGCGTGGGCCGCCAGCATCTCGCCGTAGTCCATCTTGTAGATGTGGTCGCCGGCCAGGACCAGCACGACCGCCGGCCCGTAACGGCGCAGGATGTCCATGTTCTGGAACACCGCGTCGGCCGTGCCCTTGTACCACTCGTCCTCGTGGATGCGCTGCTGCGCCGGCAGCAGGTCGATGAACTCGTTGAACTCGCCGCGCAGGAAACCCCAGCCGCGCTGCAGGTGCTGGATCAGACTGTGGGCCTTGTATTGGGTCACCACGCCGATGCGGCGGATGCCCGAGTTGAGGCAGTTGGACAGCGGGAAGTCGATGATGCGGAACTTGCCGCCGAAGGGAACCGCCGGCTTGGCGCGCCAGTCGGTCAGATGCTTGAGCCGGCTGCCGCGGCCGCCCGCCAGGATCAGGGCCACGGTGCTCTTGGTCAGCAGGCTGACGAAGCGCGGGTACTCTTTTTGCTTTTTCAGCAATGGATCATCGGAGGAATCCATGTCGCTCAACCCGGTAGGAAATGAAGTTGTCAGAGAATGCTGCGATGATCGGTTTCTGCTCCGCCTGCCCAACTGGAACACCGGCCGGGTTTGCGTGGCACATCGGCATTGTGTCTATAATCCCGTTGCAGTTCGATGAACGCCCGGGCGCCAAGCCTTGATCCACGCGGATTTTCAAAACATGAAACACGACATCCCCGGCAAAGTCAATCCGACGGTCGACGCCCTCGACCGGGCCCGCCTGCACGATCCTTTCGCTCATCTCGGACTGCACCACGCCGGTGCCGAATGGCTGGTGCGGGTGTTCGCGCCGCACGATGAACGGGCATGGCTGAAGACGGATGCGGGCTGGCAGCCCATGACCAGGACCGACCCCCGCGGCATGTTCGAATGGCGCTCCACGCATCGCCCGCCCCTCCCTTATCTGCTGCGTCTGGAAAACGGCCAGGGGTCGCGCGAGACCTTCGACCCGTATGCCCTGCCCAATCCGATCAGCGAGCAAGATCTGTACCTCTTCGGCGAAGGCCGCCTGCTGCAGGCCTACCGCACCCTCGGCGCCCACGCGATGGAGGTCCAGGGCGTGACCGGCGTGAACTTCGCGGTATGGGCGCCGAATGCGGAGCGCGTCAGCGTGGTCGGCGACTTCAACCGCTGGGACGGCCGCGTACATCCGATGCGCGTGCTTGGCGCGAGCGGCGTGTGGCAGCTGTTCATTCCGGGACTGACACCGGGCACGCTGTACAAGTTCGAGATCCGCAACCGCCACAGCGGCCTGGTGTTCGTGAAGACCGACCCCTACGCGCGCGCGATGGAACTGCGCCCCGGCACCGCGTCGCGGGTCGTGCCGGACACGCCCCATGCATGGCAGGACCAGGACTGGATGCGCGCGCGGGGCGAGCGCGACTGGTTGCATGCGCCGTTCAACGTGTACGAGGTGCATGCCGGCTCCTGGCGCCGCCGGCCGGACGGCGGCTTCCTCACCTACCGCGAACTGGGCGAGCAGCTCATCCCCTACGTCAAGGACATGGGCTACACGCATATCGAACTGCTGCCGGTATCGGAGCATCCGCTGGATGAGTCCTGGGGCTACCAGACCACCGGCTATTTCGCGCCCACCAGCCGCTACGGCAGCCCCGATGACCTGCGCGCCTTCGTCGATCAATGCCACCAGGCCGGCATCGGCGTCCTGCTGGACTGGGTGCCGGCGCACTTCCCCCGGGACGACTGGGCGCTGGCGCGCTTCGACGGCACCGCGCTGTACGAGCACGAGGACCCGCGCCTCGGCATGCACCAGGACTGGGGCACGCTGATCTTCAACTACGGCCGGCACGA
>CAYUJV010000045.1:0-21968 GCA_964445085.1 uncultured Burkholderiales bacterium | reverse complement strand
CCCTGACCCTTGCCGTGCATCCGGGCTTTCTGCTGCGCACGCCGCGGCTGCCGGCCCCCCTGCATCTCGCCGCCGCGCTGGCCACGGCCCGCGGCCTGAGTCTGGGCGACCGCATGGGTGCCGTGCGCTTTCTGGCGGCCATGCGCCGCACCGGCTTCCAGCTCGCCGAGGACCGCCCGCTGGCCGCGCTGCTCGCGGAACATCGCCAGAGCGCGCGGCTGAACCGTTTCCTGTGGCATCCGCTCTGCCTCGCCGCCCTGAACACGCCGCCGCATCAGGCTTCCGCCCAGGTGTTCCTGAACGTGCTGCGCGACGCCTTCACTCGCGGCCGCGCGGACAGCGACCTGCTGCTGCCGCGCACCGACCTGTCCCGCCTGTTTCCGGACCCGGCCGCCGCCTATGTCGAACGGCGTGGCGGAAGCGTGCATCGTGGCAGCCGCGTGAGTCGCATCGGGCACGCGCAGGGGGCATGGCGAGTGGAAGTCGCTGGCGAGACCCGCCGCTTCGACGCGCTCGTGTGCGCCGTCCCGCCCTGGCGGGCGGCCGATCTGCTGGCCGATCTGCCGGCGCTGCAGGCGACCTGTGAACGCCTGCGCGCGCTGCGCTACGAGCCGATCTACAGCCTTTATCTGCAATATCCGGCCGGGACGCATCTGGCCGGGCCGATGGTCGGCCTGAGCGAAGGGCCCGGCCAATGGGTGTTCGACCGCGGCCAGCTTGGGGGACCGGCCGGGCTGCTGGCAGTGGTCATCAGCGCCGGCGGCCCCCACGAGGCTCTGGCGCACGAACTCCTGGCGGACCAGGTCGAAGCGCAGCTGCGCGCCGCACTCGGCGTGCGGGCACGCCCGCTGTGGCGCCAGGTGATCGCCGAGAAGCGCGCCACCTTCGCCTGCACGCCGAGCCTGGCGCGACCGGCGGCGCTGACCTCCCTGCCCGGGCTGTACCTCGCAGGCGACTACGTGGCGGGCGATTATCCGGCCACGATCGAGGGGGCGGTGCGAAGTGGGGTACAATGCGCGCGCCACATTTTGGAGTCGCGATGAATTCTTACCAAGCTCCGCCGGACCTGCTGCGGGACCGCGTGATTCTCGTCACCGGCGCCGGCCAGGGCCTCGGCCAGACCGCCGCACAGACCTTTGCCGCCCACGGCGCCACCGTCATTCTCACCGGGCGCAACGAACAGCGCCTGAGCGCCACCTACGACGCCATTGCCGACACCGGCCATCCGGAGCCGGTGATATTTCCGCTCGACCTGGAAAAGGCCACCGACAAGGACTTCGCCGACATGGCGGAGGCCATCGCCGGCCAGCTCGGCCGGCTCGACGGCATCCTCCACAACGCCGCGCGCTTCAACAACCTGGCCCCGCTGGAACTGGCCACCCTCGATCAATGGCTGGGCACGCTGCGCGTGAACCTCGCCGCGCCGTTCGCCCTGACCCGGGCCTGCCTGCCGCTGCTGCGCGCAGCAGAGGACGCCTCCGTCGTGATGACCTCGGAGACGCACGGCCGCAAGCCAACGGCCTACTGGGGCGCTTTCGGGGTGTCGAAGTGGGGACTCGAGGCGCTGGTGAAGACCTGGGCGCAGGAGCTGGAAGTGACGCCCCAGGTGCGCATCAATCTGCTGGTGCCGGGGCCGGTGCAGTCGCCGCAGCGCAAGAAGACGCATCCGGCGGAGGTGCAGGACACGCTGCCACGGGCCTCGGAGCTGATGCCGACCTACCTCTACCTGATGGGACCGGCGAGCCGCGGTCGCAGCGGCGAGATCTTCGACGCCCGGCCGGGCGCCTGAGCCAGGCTACTTCAAAAGGAATTGCAGCTTTTCGCCGCCGACCTCGACCTGGTCGAGGTTGTCGAGAGGATGCGGCGCTTCGTCGATGCTGCGACCATTGACCACCGGCAGCTTGCGCCCGCACACGTGGGTGATGAAGTAGCCGTGGGGGCGGCGGGTGATGATCGCCGTGTTGCCGGGTTTGCCGAACGAGGTGATCGGACGCACGAGTTCGATCTCCTGGCCGGCCGCCTCGCCGCTCAACCGTTTCACCGCGCCCAGCGGAAACACATTCTTCACGGCGCGCGCCGTAGCGACCGCCGTCTCCACCTGCACACCCGCCTGTGTCGCGGTGTCGGCATCCATGGGTGTCAGTTTGGAGCGGTCGAAGGCAGGGATGATGAGCGTCTTGTCGAAGTCCATGTCCGGAATCGCCTTCTGGTTCACGTACTTGATCTTGTAGCGCCCGACCTCGATCACGTCGCCGTTCTGCAGGATGTGACGGTCCACCTTCTCGCCGTTCACCAGGGTTCCGTTCGTGCTCTTCAGGTCTTCCAGGATCTGGTCATTGCCCACCGTGAGAATGACCGCATGCTCCTTGCTCACGCCCTGGTCGTTGACCTGGATGTCGCAGGTGGGCCGGCGGCCGATCACGAACCGGTCCTTCTCCAGAAAGTAGTTGCCGAGCACCGTACCATTCAGGCTGAGCACGAGCTTTGCCATTCCTCACTTGCCTCCTACGCGTGGCGCCGCGCGCCGAACAGGCGCGCGAACCAGTGGCTCCGCGCCGGAAAAGGTTTTTCGACCTTGATCGCGGCCACCGAGATGTTGTCGTGGCCGCCATTGTCATTCGCCATCATCACCAGCTGCTTGACCAGCAGGGGGATATTGTCCTTGAGCGCCACCATTGCCAGCTCGATGTCGGCGTCGTCGACCATGTCGTTCAGGCCGTCGGAGCAGAGCAGATAGATGTCGCCCGGAAGCGCCCGCTCCTGCTTGATGTCCACGGCGATGCTCTGGTTGACGCCGAGGGCGCGGGTGACGAGATTGCGGTTGTGGGAGACGCGCGCATCCGCGGAGTTGATCAGCCCCATCTCGAGCTGCTCCTGCAGCAGCGAGTGATCCACGGTGAGCTGCTCCAGCTTGTCGTGGCGCAGGCGGTACATGCGCGAGTCGCCCGCATGGGCGATGGTGATCATGTCGTCGTGCAGCAGGGCCATCACCACCGTCGTGCCCATGCCCTGGAACTGGGCCTTGTTGTGGGCTGCGTGGTAGATGGCCTGGTTCGCCCGGGTAATGGCATTGCGGATGAGCTCGTTGTCCACCGCCCGGCCATTGGCGCGTCCCTTGCCGTCGCCGAGCTGGTCCCGCAGCTCGTTGCTGACGATCATGGTGGCCATCCCCGCCGCCACGTCGCCCGCCTTGTAGCCCCCCATGCCGTCGGCCAGCACCACCAGGCCCAGATCCTCGTCGACAGCGACGCTGTCTTCGTTGAAGGTCCGCACCAGCCCTGCGTCGCTCGCGCTGGCGATGGTCAGGGCATTTCTAAGCTTCATGTTGCACGCTCTCCTCGGCTGGGGCGGTCTCGCAAGTGTGAGCGCACCGCCACGCCGAATTCATAGTTTTTTGTCATAGTAATGCGCCACCTGCCGGTTCACCCTTAACTTTTTGTTCATTTGTCCGAAAAAGCCATGGCAGGCCTGCGAGCACGCAAGATACCATTTGCCATTTTTGGCAACAAGCGCGAGGAGATACCGCATGATGACAAAGGCATTTGCGTTAACGAACACTCGGGCAAAAACTTGAGTCATGCGGCATTGCACACGCTTTGCGCTTGACATGCCTGTTGGAAAAAACTACCGTTACTTCCTTGACTTGCGGCGCCCGAGCACGCGATAAAGTAGAGCATTCCCCGCAATGGTTATCGAGAAGTTAGGCCGCTACATCATCGTCGAGGAGCTCGGCCAGGGCGCCATGGGCGTCGTCTACAAGGCCGTCGATCCGCTCATTGATCGCACCGTCGCGATCAAGACCATCAACCTCGACCTTTCCCGGGACGAACTGGAAAACTTCGAAAAGCGCTTCCAGCGCGAAGTCCAGTCGGCGGGCAAGCTCAACCATCCGAACATCGTCACCATCTACGACGTGGGCCGTACCGAGGGCGTGGCCTACATGGCCATGGAATACCTCGAGGGCAAGGAGCTGCGCGAAATCCTCGACTCCGGGGTCGTGCTGCCGATCGAAAAAGTCGTGCACATCGCCACCCAGGTGTGCGACGGCCTGGCCTTCGCCCATGAGAACGGCATCGTGCACCGCGACATCAAGCCGGCGAACATCATGGTGATGAAGAACGGCATGGTGAAGATCACCGATTTCGGCATTGCCCAGGTCTCTTCCGCCTCGCGCACCATGGCCGGCATGGTCATGGGCTCGCCCAAATACATGTCCCCGGAACAGGTGGTCGGCCAGGCGGTGGACGGCCGCTCCGACATCTTCTCGCTCGGGGTGGTGCTGTACGAAATGCTGACCGGCAAAACGCCCTTCGTCGGCGACAACATCAGCGCCATCATGTACCAGATCCTGAACGAGGAGCCGATTCCGCCCAAGGCCTTCAACCAGAACATTCCGGATTCGATCAACTACATCATCCTGCGCACCCTGGCGAAGCACCCGGACGGGCGCTACCAGAGCGCCAAGGAACTCGCGCGCGATCTGCGCAAGTACAAGACCCTGGAGGTCCCCGCGCCCGGCGAAGCCCCTCCGCCCAGCACGCCGATGGAGCGGCGCAAGACACCGCGCAGCGCCCTGGGCGACCAGACCCAGGTCATTTCCGGGCGCCGCGACGAAGCCACGCCGCAGCTCGCCCGCACGGCCGCCGCCACGCGGGCCAAGTCATGGAATCTCCCGCGCCTGCTGCTGGTCGGAATCCCGATTCTGCTGGTGGCCTTCGTCCTCCTGGTGAGCTTTCGCGACACCACAACGCCGGCGCCGGAGGAGAGCGTTCAGGCCCAGCCCGCCCCGGCGCCCGCCCCCGCCGCCAGCGAGGCGGCGCCCAGCGGCGTGCCGGCCACGGCCGACACGACGCCGCCCGAAGCCACGGCAACGCACGAAGAAGACAAGGCGGCCGAAACGGCGCGCAGCCGGGCGGCGGCGAAGGCCCGGGCACTGAGTGAAAGCGAGGGGCGAAAGCTTGCCCGGCCGAAGCCGACGCCGGCGCCGCTGACCAGCACGGCCGAAACGCGGGTGGTGGAAGAAGGACCCGCACCGGTGATTCCGGCCGGCTCCGCCACCATCGCCCTGGCAATCTCTCCCTGGGGCGAGGTGTTCGTCGATGGCGTGCGCCAGGGCGTGAGCCCGCCCCTGCGCGAGCTCAAGGTCGCCCCGGGCAAGCACACGATCCTGATCGTAAACCAGACGTTTGCGCCCTACTCGCAGACCATCGACGTGCAGGCGGGCAGCTCGCACAAGATCAAGTACAAATTCACCAAGTAAGGAATCGCATGTTGCCGCACCATCGGACCGCGTGGCTCGCCATCGCCCTTCTGGCCATCAGCCTGGTTTCCGGCTGCGCGTCGCAGACCGCGCGTGAAATGGGCATCGACAAGATCGCGCCGCGCAAGGCGGAGAAACTGCTCTCCACCGGCATCCAGCAGTACGAGGACGGCAACTACAAGGCATCGCAGAAAAGCCTGAACGACGCGCTGGACGCGGGCCTGGCCTTCCACAGCGACCAGGTGGCGGCGCGCAAATACCTCGCCTTCATCTACTGCTCATCGGGTCAGGAACGCGCCTGCCGCGATGAATTCCGCCGCGTGTTCGAGCTCGACCCGCAATTCACCCTGGACCCGACCGAAGAAGGCCATCCGATCTGGGGGCCGATCTACCGCAACGTCAAGGCGGAAATGGCGGCGCGCAGCCGCGCGCGCTAGCAGACTGGCGGCGGCCGCCGCTCAGCGATAGAAAAACTCCAGGCGCGTGCCCGCGATGTCGAGGATGTCGTGGTCGTTCAGCGGTTGCGGCGTCGCCCCGACTTCCACGCCGTTGACCTGGGGATAGCTGCTGCCTTCCACGTACGTCAGAAAATAGCCGCTGGTTCTGCGGCTGATCACTGCCGTCTGGATGCCGGGCTTGCCCAGCGTCGTCACCGGGCGTGCCAGCTGGGCCTCCCGCCCGCTGCCGGGGCCGGCGACCAGGCGGATGAAGCCCATGCCCGCCGGCCGCGGCTCGGCGAGGATGGTGGTGGGGTGGTCGATCGGCGATTGTCCCTCGATCTGCGTGTCGGCGATGTCGCGGGTGATGCCGAGATCGCTGCCCACATCGAGGTTGAACACGCTCTCGCCCGCGTCCGGGGCGATGGCGCGGACCGTTGCCTGCCGCATGGCTTCCGCGTCCGGTGGCAGCCATGTGCTCTCCGGCATGACCCAGGGCTCGTGCACGTACCTGAGGGTGAAGGACGCAATCGACACCTCGTCCCCCGGCTGCAAGTGATGGTGCTTGATCAGGCGCCCATTCACGCGAACACCGTTCATGCTATTAAGGTCCTGGATGAAGGAGTCATTGCGAATGGTCGTGACCAGGGCGTGCTCGTTGCTCACCGACAGATCGTCGAGCTGGATGTCATTTTCCGGCTTGCGCCCGATGCGGATGCGCTCGCGGTCGAGCTGGCATTCGCGCAGCACGGTGCCGGCGGCATCGCAAACAATGAGTCTGGACATGGGCTCGCGGGGATTCAGACGGCGCGGACGAGGATGACCGAGATGTTGTCGTAGCCGCCCTTGTCGTTGGCGGCGGCCACCAGGCTGTGCGCCGCGGCCTGCACGTCCGGCTGCTCGCGCAGGATCGCGGCGATCTCACCGTCCTCCAGCATGTCGAACAGGCCATCGGAACAAAGGAGATAGGTGTCGCCCGGCAGCAGCGGCTGCTCCTGCACGTCGACTTCCACGCCGGCCTCCACGCCCAGGGCACGCGTGATGAGGCCGCGTCCGCCCATGAAGCGGGCCTGCTCGGGCGTGATCAGCCCGTATTCGATCTGCTCCTGCACCACGGTGTGATCCACCGTCAGCTGCTCGAGCTGGCCGCCGCGATAGCGATACACGCGCGAATCCCCAATGCTGGCAATGACCGCGCGTTGCCCGTGAAACAGGGCGGTCACCAGGGTGGTTCCCATCCCGGCGTACTGCGCGTCCTGCAGGCTGGCCTCGAACACGGCACGATTCGCCTTGAGGATGGCGGTGCACAGGCGCATGGCTGCCGGACTCAGGGTCGGCGGACAGCTGTCCCGCGCCGGGAGGTTCAGGGGCGACTGCCGGAATTCCGCCAGCAGCATGCGCACCGCCAGGTTGCTCGCCACCTCGCCGGCGTTGCAGCCGCCCATGCCGTCGGCGACGGCGAACAGACCGACATCGGCATCCCAGTCCAGGCTGTCCTCGTTGTTGGCCCGCACCCGCCCGGCGTCGGTCAGGCCGGCGTATTCGAGGCGCAGCGCCGCGGGGGCAACGCCTGAACCGGGCCGATCGATGCTGGTTTGTGTCTGCATGTGTTTGGGGCCGTTAACAAAACAGTGAAAAAGCGCCGGAACCTGTCGCCCATGCGCGGGGCCGTGGGCCACGCGAGGATATTACGTTGTCATTCTATGGGCGTCAGCGGCAAATGGCAACCGCGTCCTCCAACCGCTCCACCGCCACGATCTCCATGCCGGCCACGGGCTGTTTCGGAGCGTTGGCCTTAGGGATAACGGCGCGCACAAATCCAAGTTTAGCCGCTTCCTTCAGCCGTTCAAGACCACGCTGCACCGGGCGCACCTCCCCGGCCAGACCCACTTCGCCGAACACCACCAGTTTGGCCGGCAGCGGCTTGTTGCGCAGGGAGGAGACGATGGCCAGCAACACCGCCAGGTCCGCGGCAGGTTCGGTAATGCGCACCCCGCCCACGGCATTGACGAACACGTCCTGGTCGAAACAGGCGATACCGGCGTGGCGGTGCAGCACCGCCAGCAGCATGGCCAGCCGGTTCTGCTCCAGCCCCACCGACAGGCGGCGCGGGTTCGGGGCGTGAGCCTCGTCCACCAGCGCCTGCACTTCCACCAGCAGCGGGCGCGTGCCTTCCTGGGTCACCATGACACAGGAGCCCGGCACCTCCTGGCCGTGGTGCGACAGGAACAGTGCCGAGGGATTGCTCACCTCGCGCAGCCCCTTCTCGGTCATGGCAAACACGCCCAGCTCGTTCACCGCGCCGAAGCGGTTCTTGAACGCGCGCACCAGGCGGAAGCTGGAGTTGGTGTCGCCCTCGAAATACAGCACGGTGTCGACGATGTGCTCCAGCACGCGCGGGCCGGCCAGCGCGCCTTCCTTGGTGACGTGGCCGACGAAGATGATGGCGGTGCCCGCCTGCTTGGCATAGCGCGTGAGCTGGGCGGCGCATTCGCGCACCTGGGCCACGCTGCCCGGCGCCGACTGCAGGGCCTCGGAGTAGACGGTCTGAATCGAATCGACCACCGCCACCCGGGGCTTGTGCGCCTTGAGGGTGGCCAGGATCTTCTCCAGGTTGATCTCGGCCAGCAGCTCCACCGACTTGGCATCCAGTGCCAGGCGCCTGGCCCGCAGCGCGATCTGCTGTGCCGATTCCTCACCGCTCACGTACAGCACCTTCTGGCTCGTGCTCATGTGGGCCAGCGCCTGCAGCAGCAGGGTCGATTTGCCGATGCCCGGGTCGCCGCCGATCAGCACCACCGCCCCGTCCACCAGCCCGCCGCCCAATACGCGATCCAGCTCCGCCACGCCGGTGGGCGACCGCGGAACCTCGGCCGCTTCCACCTCGGCCAGTTTCTGCAGCTTGCCGTCGGCCGCCAGCGCGCTGTAGCGGTTGGCGCCGGCAGGCGCCGTCTCGGCCACGGTTTCGACCAAGGTGTTCCATGCATTGCAGTGCGGGCACTGCCCCTGCCACTTCAGGCTCTGGCCGCCGCACTCGGTGCAGCTGTAGATGGTCTTGACCTTGGCCAACCCTAATCCTCCACCAGCGGGACGCGCTCGGCGCGCGCGGTAAGCAGTTCGTAGCTGATCGTGCCGGCGGCGCGCGCCACCTCCTCCACCGGCATCCCTTCGCCCCACAGCGTGACGGGCGTGCCCACGCCGGCGTCGGGCTGCTCCGTTAGATCGACGCACAGCATGTCCATGGACACGCGGCCAAGGGTGCGGCTGCGCCGGCCGCCGACGAGGACGGGCGTGCCGGTTCCGGCATGGCGCGGATACCCGTCGGCGTAGCCGCAGGCGACGATGCCGACGCGGGTGTCGCGCTCGGCGACGAAGGCACCGCCGTAGCCCACTGCGCCGCCCCGCTTCACCTGCTGCACCGCGATGATCTCCGACACCAGGCTCATGGCCGGCTGCAACCCGAGGTCGACCGCGCGTTGGTCCGCGAAGGGCGAGGCACCGTAGAGCATGATGCCCGGGCGCACCCAGTCGCCGTGGGTTTCCGGATAGCGCAGCAGGGCTGCGGAATTCGCCAGACAGAGCGGCGCCGGCACGCCTTGGGTCGCCGCGCGGAAGCGCGCCAGCTGATCCTCGACGCCGGCACCTTCATCGGCCGTGGCGAAATGGGTCATGAGCGTGACCCGGCCCACCACCGGCGCGCCGCGCAGTTGGGCCAGCGCATCCGGAAAGCGCTCCGGCGCGAAACCCAGGCGATTCATGCCGGTGTTGAGCTTGAGGAAGACGTCGATCTTCACCGGCGACCAGGCCGCCTGCAGCATGGCGATCTGTTCCTCCGTGTGCACCACCACACTCAAGCGGTGCTCCGCCACGGCCGACAGCTCATCTGGCGTGAACACGCCTTCGAGCAGGAGGATGGGCTGGGAAAATCCGGCATCCCGCAGGCGCACCGCCTCGTGCACCGTGAGCACCGCGAAGCCGTCGCTGGCGGCCAGCGCCTGCGCGACCTGCAGCAGGCCGTGGCCGTAGCCATTGGCCTTCACCACCGAGAGGATTTTCGCGGCCGGCGCGGCCTGGCGCGCCACCAGGAGGTTGTTCACCAGGGCGGAGGGATGGATGAGCGCTTTCAGCGGGCGGGACATGCTCTTGTTCACCACGGAGACATGGGGTCACAGGGAGACGGGTACATTTTCAGGGCGGCCCTCGGTGTCTCCGTGCCGCCGTGGTCGAGTCTCTTAGTATTGTGCCGGATGGGCCAGATTCTCGAAGCGGGTGTACTCGCCGAGGAAGGCCAGCTTCACCGTGCCGATGGGGCCGTTGCGCTGCTTGCCGATGATGATCTCGGCGATGCCTTTTTCCGGCGTCTCCGGGTTGTACACTTCGTCGCGGTAGATGAACAGGATCACGTCCGCGTCCTGCTCGATGGCGCCCGATTCGCGCAGGTCGGACATCACCGGCCGCTTGTTGGGGCGCTGCTCCAGGCTGCGGTTGAGCTGGGACAGCGCGATCACCGGCACGTCCAGTTCCTTGGCGAGCGCCTTGAGCGAGCGCGAGATCTCGGAAATCTCCGTGGCGCGGTTCTCGCCCTGGCCGTTGCCGGACATCAGCTGCAGGTAGTCGATGACGATCAGCCCCAGCTTGCCGCACTGGCGATGCAGGCGCCGGGCGCGGGCGCGCAGCTCCAGCGCCGACAGCGCCGCCGTTTCATCGATGTACATCGGCGCGTCGTTGAGCTTGCCCACGGCATAGGTCAGGCGCTGCCAGTCCTCGTCCTGCAGGCGGCCGGTGCGCACGCGGTGCTGATCGAGCTTGCCCACCGAGCCCATCATGCGCATCACCAGCTGGGTGCCCGCCATCTCCATGGAGAACACCGCCACCGGCAGCTTGGTGTCGAGCGCGACGTTCTCGGCGATGTTGAGCGAGAACGCGGTCTTGCCCATGGACGGGCGGCCGGCGACGATGATCAGGTCGCCCGGCTGCAGGCCGGAGGTCATGCGGTCCAGATCGGCATAGCCGGTGGGAATGCCGGTGACGTCGCTGCTGCTGTCGCGCTGGAACAGCATGTCGATGCGCTCCACCACCTGGGTCAGCAGCGGCTGGATCTCGCTGAAGCCCTGCTTGCCGCGGCTGCCCATCTCGGCGATGTGGAACACCTTGCCCTCGGCTTCGTCGAGCAGGTCGGAAGCCGAGCGTCCGCTCGGATTGTACGCGGAATCGGCGATGCTGGTGCCGACCTCGACCAGGCTGCGCATGATGGACCGGTCGCGCACGATCTCGGCGTAGCGGCGGATGTTGGCGGCGGACGGGGTGTTCTGCGCCAGGGCCCCCAGGTAGGCCAGCCCGCCCACGTTGCCGAGCTCGGCGCTGTTCTCCAGCGACTCGGACACCGTCACCACGTCTGCCGGCTTGTTGGCCTCCAGCAGCTTGATGATGTGGCGGTAGATCAGGCGGTGGTCGTAGCGGTAGAAGTCTTCTTCGGAAATCAGGTCGCCGATGCGTTCCCAGGCGTTGTTTTCCAGGAGCAGGCCGCCGAGCACGGATTGCTCCGCCTCGACCGAATGCGGCGGAAGCTTGATGGCGTCGAACTGCTGGTCACCCATGGAAAACCTGATCCCGAATAGAGCTGGTTAGTATACCCGGAAAAAGAAAAAGGGCTGCCCGGGGCAGCCCTTCTTCGGTCGGTGAAGTCCGATTCAGGCGGCGGCGACCACGTTCACGGTGACGGCAGCCACCACGTCGGTGTGCAGCGCCAGTTCCACCGCATACTCGCCGATGGCCTTGATCGGGCCGGCCGGCATGCGCACTTCAGACTTGCTCACTTCGATGCCCTGGGCCTTCAGCGCGTCCACGATGTCCACGTTGCCCACGGAACCGAACAGCTTGCCGTCCACGCCGGCCTTCTGGCTGATCTGCACGGTCAGGCCTTCCAGCTTGGCGGCGCGGGCCTGGGCTTCGGCCAGTTTTTCAGCCTGCTGGCGCTCCAGCTCGGCGCGGCGCTCGGCGAAAGCCTGGATGTTGGCCTCGGTGGCGCGCTTGGCCTTGCCCTGGGGGATCAGGAAGTTGCGGGCATAGCCGTCCTTGACCTTCACCACGTCGCCCAGTTGGCCGAGATTGACGACCTTCTCCATCAAAATCACTTGCATGACTGGGCTCCTTAGTGCTGGTCGGTGTAGTGCAGGAGCGCGAGGAAACGCGCGCGCTTGACCGCATCGGTCAGCTGGCGCTGGTAGCGCGCCTTGGTGCCGGTGATGCGGGCCGGAATGATCTTGCCATTCTCGTTGATGAAATCCTTCAGAAGATTGACGTCCTTGTAGTCAACTTCCTTGATGCCTTCCGCCGTGAAGCGGCAATACTTGCGACGTTTGAACATTTGCCGAGACATAATCTCACCTCATTCGGTCAATTCGATTGTTTGCACATGCAGCACCAGTTGCTGATTCGTGCGGCTCTTCTTCGCCAGATACCCTTCGCACCGCACCGCCGCTCCGTTCGGCCATTTCGCGATTTTTTCCGCGATCGCCTCGGATGCCATGGCGGGGACTTCGCATTCCACCTTCCGTCTGCCCTGCCCTTCCGGCTGTTCCGACCGATGCACGATCGTGAACGTCAGAACGGCAATGCCCGCCGGCGTGCGGCGCAGGGTGTCCTTGTCAGCGAGCCGGCCGCAAATCCGCGTCCGGTTGCACGCCACCTTAGGCTGCAGCCTCCGCGCCCGCTTCCGGCTTGTCGCCGGTGGCCACGGCCTTGGACTTCTCTTCCTTCATCATCGGGGAAGGCTCGGTGACCGCGCCTTTCATGCGGATGGTGAGGTGGCGCAGAACCGCGTCGTTGAACTTGAACGCGTGCTCGAGCTCGTCCAGGGTCTCCTGGTCGCACTCGACGTTCATCAGCACGTAGTGGGCCTTGTGCACCTTCTGGATCGGATAGGCCAGCTGGCGGCGGCCCCAGTCTTCCAGGCGGTGGATACGGCCGTTGCGGCCGGTGATCGTGCCCTTGTAGCGTTCGATCATCCCCGGCACCTGCTCGCTCTGGTCCGGATGGACGATGAAGACGATTTCGTAATGTCGCATGCACTCTCCTTGTGGGTTAAAGCCTGCCGCGGTGCGGGCGGATCAGGCAAGTTTCAACAATTTTTCCCCGGCCGGAGGCCCCGGAGGCCCATGGAGGCTGAGGAAAGCGCGGGATTATACTGATTTGACTCGGGAAAGGCAATGCGCGGCTCAGCCCTGCGCGGCGGGGCGCAGCTGCCAGGCGAGCAGGACCAGGGCCACCAGGGCGCAGCCCGCGGCGATGGAATAGGTCACCGACGCGCCCCACAGATCCCAGGTATACCCGGCGTACAGGCTGCCCAGCGAGCCGCCGGCGCCGAAGGAGATGCTGTTGTAGATCGCCTGCCCCCTGGCCTGGTGCCGGCCCTTGAAGAAGCGATGCACCAGCGCCACCGCCGAGGCGTGGTAGGAGCCGAAGGTGGCGGCATGCATGACCTGCGCGAGCAGGATCAGCGCCGGGTGTTGCACCCCCCAGGCAATGAGCAGAAAGCGCAGCACGGCGAAGAAGAAGCTCGCCATCAATATGCGTTCGAGCCGAAAACGCCCGAACAGCTTGGGCATGTACAGGAACACGCCGATCTCGCAGATCACGCCCAGCGCCCACAGCCAGCCGATGTCGCTCTTGCTGTAGCCGTGGGCCTCGAGATAGATCGAATAGAAGGTGTAGTAGGGGCCATGGGCCGCCGACATCAGGAAGCAGGCGGCGATCAGCGCCAGCACCTGCGGCTGGCGCAGGACGCTCCAGACCGAGGCGTGATCGGTATGATGGGGCATCACCTCGGCTTCCGGGATGTGGCGCGACAACAGCGCCACACCGAACAGCATGGCGAACACCATCCACGGCAGCCAGCGGATCGCGACGAAGTCCAGGGCGTAGCCCACCCCGACCACGGCCAGGATGAAGCCCACCGAGCCCCACAGCCGGATGCTGCCGTAACGGTCGGTGCGCTCGCCCAGGTGGCTGAGCGTGGTGGCCTCCACCAGCGGCAGCGAGGCGCTCCAGAAGAAGCTCATCAGCGCCATGGCCGCGAACAGCGTCCAGAAGCCGGTGCCGAAAAATACGCCGGCAAAGGCGATCAGGCTGGCGAAGGCGGCGATCTGCACGATGAACACGCGCTTGCCGTGCTTGTCGGCGAAGTGCCCCCACACGTTGGGCGCGAACATGCGCATCACCGCCAGCAGCGACATCAGCACGCCGATTTCGAGGGCGGAGAAGGACAGCGACTTGAGATACAGCCCCCAGTAGGGCGAGATCACGCCGACGAAGGCGAAGTAGAAGAAATAGAAGCCGGAGAGCTCCCAATACGGGACGCGTCTGTATGAAGTCACGAATGAGGCCTACCGATATTCCTGCGCCGTACGGCAGCGAAGCCGTGCTCCCTCACCCGCGCTGCCGCGCACCCCGCTCCCTCGGGGAGAGGGGCTGGGGGTGAGGGCGCGCGCCGGAACTCACCCTGCCTGGCCCGGAATCTTCGGCGTGGCGCACACCACATCGGCATTCTGCGCCCGCTGCCGCAGGGCGTGGTCCATGAGCACGATGGCCAGCAGCGCCTCGGCGATGGGCGTGGCGCGGATGCCGACGCAGGGGTCGTGGCGGCCGGTGGTGGCCACGTCGACGGGATGGCCGCCGGCGTCGATGGAGTGGCGCGCAATCGCGATGCTGGAGGTCGGCTTGATCGCGACGGACACATCGATGTCCTGGCCCGAGGAGATCCCGCCCAGGATGCCGCCGGCGTTGTTGCCGACGAAGCCCTGAGGCGTGAGCTCGTCTCCGTGTTCGCTGCCGCGCTGCACCACGGACCTGAAGCCGGCGCCGATCTCCACGCCCTTGGCGGCGTTGAGCCCCATCATGGCGTAGGCGATGTCGGCATCGAGACGATCGTACAGGGGCTCGCCCCAGCCCGGCGGCACATTGTGGGCGACCACCCGGATCTTCGCGCCGATGGAATCCTTCTCTTTCCGGATCGCGTCGAGATAGGCCTCCAGCTCGGGCACGAAGGCATTGTTCGGCGCGAAGAACGGGTTCTGCTCCACCTCGTCCCAACTGACGAAGGGGATCTCCTTCTCGCCCATCTGGCTCATGTGGCCGCGGATCACCACGCCGTATTTTTCCCTGAGCCATTTCCTGGCGATGGCGCCGGCCGCCACCGTGGGCGCGGTGAGCCGCGCCGAAGAGCGCCCGCCGCCGCGGTAATCGCGCACACCGTATTTCTGAGTGTAGGTGTAGTCGGCGTGTCCCGGGCGGAAGGTGCTGGCGATGTTGCCGTAGTCCCTGCTGCGCTGGTCCTCGTTGCGGATCAAGAGGCCGATGGGGGTGCCGGTGGTCTTGCCCTCGAACACGCCGGACAGGATTTCCACCGTGTCCGACTCCCGGCGCTGGGTGACGTGGCGCGAGGTGCCGGGCTTGCGCCGGTCGAGGTCATGCTGGATGTCCTCCTCCGACAGGCTCATGCCCGGCGGGCAGCCGTCCACCACGCAGCCGATGGCCGGGCCGTGGGACTCGCCGAAATTGGTGACGCAGAACAGTTTGCCGAGGGTGCTGCCGGACATGGCGCGATTCTCTTGTTGAAATTGCTCTTGGAGATTTTCGGCTAATTTTAACATGAGGAGCCTCCGCCCCCCCGCCATGAAAATCCACCAGCTCGACATCGATCAGGCGCTCGCCAGCCTCGGCAGCAGCGCGGCCGGCCTGAGCGCCGCCGAGGCCCGGCGCCGCCTGCGCGAATTCGGCGCCAACCGCGTCGAAGCCGTGGCGCGCGAGCATCTGCTGCTGCGGCTGCTGCGGGAGTTCGTGCACCTGTTCGCGCTGATCCTGTGGGTCGCGGCCGCCCTCGCCTTCGTCGCCGAATGGCGCGCCCCGGGCCAGGGCATGGCCACGCTGGGCATGGCCATCATCGGCGTGATCCTCGTCAACGGCACGTTCTCGTTCTGGCAGGAATACCGGGCCGAGCGCACGCTGAGCGCGCTGCAGCGCCTGCTGCCGCACCGCGTCAGGGTGCGGCGCGACGGCGCCCTGACGGAAGTGCTAGCGGAGGAACTCGTGCCCGGCGACATCCTGCTGCTGGCGCAGGGCGACGCGGTGCCCGCGGACTGCCGGCTGATCACGAGCTTCTCCCTGCGCATCAACAGCGCAACCATCACCGGCGAGTCGCTGCCGCACGCCTGCCAGACCGCGCCATCGATGGAAGAATCGGTCCTGCGCAGCCGCAACGTCGTGCTCGCCGGCACCTCGGTCGTGTCGGGCGAGGGCGAGGCGGTGGTCTTCGCCACCGGCATGCACACCGAGTTCGGCACCATCGCCCACCTCAGCCAGACGGAGTCCGATGTTCCCTCGCCCCTGCTGCGCGAGATCGCGCGCATGAGCCGCCTGGTGGCCGTCCTCGCCGCGCTGCTCGGCGTCGTGTTCTTCTTCGTCGGCCAGTGGGTCGGCCTGCCGTTCTGGGCCAACTTCGTGTTCGCCATCGGCATCATCGTCGCCAACGTGCCGGAGGGTCTGCTGCCAACGGTGACGCTGTCGCTGGCCATGGCCACCCAGCGCATGGCCAGGCGCAATGCCCTGGTGCGCCATCTGCCCGCGGTGGAAACCCTGGGCGCCGCCACCGTGATCGTCACCGACAAGACCGGCACCCTGACCCAGAACCGCATGGCCGTGGTGCGCCTGTTCGCCGACGGGCGCGAATGGGCGTCGGAGGAATCGCCGGCCCTGGCGCCGCAGTTCGTCGACGTGGCGCGGCTGTGCCACAACCTGCAGCAGGTGCAAGGCGTCCTCGCCGGCGATCCCATGGAAATCGCGCTGGCCGACTTCGCCCAGGCGCGCAGCAATCTGCCTTTTTCCGCCGCGCGCGCCGACGAGCTGCCCTTCGACAGCGACCGCAAGCGCCTGTCCACCGTGCAGAATGTGGCCGGCGGGCGCGTGCTCTACTGCAAGGGCGCGCCCGAGAGCGTGCTGCCGCTGTGCACCCAAATGCTGGTGCGCGGCGCGCGCCAGGCGCTCGACCCGGCCCAGATGGCACGGATCGTGGCGGCGCAGCAGGCCATGGCCCGGCGCGGCCTGCGGGTGCTGGCCTTTGCCTGGCGCGAGCTGGCGCAGGACACGCCGCGCGAGGCCTGGGAGCGGGATCTGGTCTTTCTCGGTCTCGTCGCCCTGGAGGACCCGCCCCGGCCGGAGGTGCCGGCCGCCATTCGCACCTGCCGCACGGCGGCAATCAAGCTGGTCATGGTCACCGGCGATCATCCGCACACCGCCCTCGCGATCGCGCGCGAGATCGGCCTGGTGCTGGGCGATGCGCCGCGCGTCGTCACCGGCGACGAGCTTGCCCGGCTCTCGCGCACGCAGCTGCAGCTGGCGCTGGATGCGCCGGAGATCCTGTTCGCGCGGGTGGCCGCCGACCAGAAGATGCGCGTGGTGGAAGCCCTGCGGCGCAAGGGCCACGTGGTGGCGGTCACCGGCGACGGCGTGAACGACGCGCCCGCCCTGCGCGCCGCGGACATCGGCATCGCCATGGGCATCGCCGGCACCGACGTGGCGAAGGAAGCGGCCGACATGGTGCTGCTCGACGACAACTTCGCCACCATCGTCGCCGCCATCGAGGAAGGCCGCGCCGTGTACGACAACCTGCGCAAATTCCTGACCTACATCCTCACGTCCAACATCCCGGAGCTGGTTCCCTACCTGGCCTTCGTGCTGTTTCGCATCCCGCTGCCGCTCACGGTGATCCAGATTCTCGCCGTGGATCTGGGCACCGACCTGCTGCCGGCGCTGGCCCTCGGCGCCGAAAGGGCCGACCCGGCGGTGATGCAGCGCCCGCCCCGGGCCGGCAGCGAGCGGTTGCTCAATCGGGCGCTGCTGGCCCGCGCCTACCTGTGGCTGGGCCCGATCGAGGCCGCGGCGGCCATGGCGGCGTTCTTCTGGGTGCTCGAAGCGAATGGCTGGACGGGCGGGATGCTGTCCGCCAGCGATCCGGTCTACCTGCAGGCGACCACGGCCTGCCTCTCCACCATCATCGCCATGCAGATCGCCAATGTATTCCTCTGCCGCGACCCGCGCCGCGCCCTCGTCCAGACCGGCGTCCTGGGGAATCCCCTGATCCTCGCCGGCATCGCCGCCGAGCTCGCGATCATCCTGTTCATCGACTACACGCCCTGGGGCCAGGCCGTGTTCGGCACGGCGCCCCTCGCCGCGGAAACCTGGCTGCTCATGCCGCCCATGGCCTTGGCCATGATCGCGCTGGAGGAAGCGCGCAAATGGCTATGGCGCCGGCATGCCTCGCAGGCCTGATTCCACATTGCGAAACCGCAATTCACAACGCGCCGGGGCGCGTATACACTTTCGGCCTTCACCGGAGACCCAGCCATGAAAGCCATCCTGATGACCGCCAAGGGCGGACCCGAGGTGCTCAAGCTCGCGGACGTCCCGCTGCCGGAGCTGCCAAGCCCGGATCACGTCCGCGTGCGGCTGCGCGCCGCCGGCATCAATCCACTGGACACCAAGCTGCGCAAGACCGCGGCCTACCATCCGGACAAGCTCCCCTGCATCCTCGGCTGCGATGGCGCCGGCGTGATCGAGAGCGTCGGCGCCAACGTGCACCGCTTCACGCCCGGCGACGAGGTGTATTTCTTCAATGGCGGCCTCGGCGGCGAGCAGGGCAACTACGCCGAGTACACCGTGGTGCACCAGGACTACGTCGCGTTCAAGCCGCGCCATGTCACCATGGAGGAAGCGGCGGCGCTGCCGCTGGTGTTCATCACCGCCTGGGAGGCCCTGTTCGACCGCTGCTGCGTGGGCGACGGCAACACGGTGCTGGTCCATGCCGCCGCCGGCGGCGTCGGCCATATCGCGGTGCAGCTGGCCAAGCAGGCCGGGGCCACCGTGCTGGGCACCGTGAGCTCGCCCGCCAAGGCGGCCTGGGTCACCTCCCTCGGCGCCGACCGCGTGTTCGTGTACAAGGACGTGGATTTCGCCCAGGCCGTGCTCGACTGGACCCACGGCAAGGGAGCGGACGTGGTATTCGACACCGTGGGCGGCGACACCTTCTGCCGTTCCTTCGCCTGCACGCGCGTCTACGGCCGCGTCGTCACCCTGCTGCAGAACACCTGCCCGCCGGAGCAGGACAAGCTCGCCCGCCTGCGCAATCTCGCGCTGATCTACGAACTCATGCTCACGCCTTCCGTGCTGGGCATGCACGAGGAGCGCGTCCACCAGCGGCGCATGCTGGAAGAATGCGCGCGCCTGATCGAGGCAGACAAGCTCAAGGTCAGGGTGTCCCAGGTGCTGCCGCTGGAGGAAGCGGCCCAGGCCCACGCGATGATCGAGGAAGGCCACACCACCGGCAAGATCGTGCTGAACATCGCCTGAGCCGGTCAACGCCCTGCCGCCTGCGCCGTTAAGGAGGCATGCCGCTTCGCGCCTTGCCGCCCCTGGCCATCACGCTAATCATGACGCTGGCCATCCTGAGACCCGCGGCGGCCGACACCTTCGTGCGCGACGACATCGTCACCGACCCGGACCCCGCGCACTTCTCCGTCTGCCACGAGCACGGCTGCGCCGAGGTGGACCAGATCGGGCTGAGCCCGCAGGAATGGCGCAGCATCCAGCAGCTGTTTTCCCGCACGGCGATGAGCCCCGAAATGGAACGCCAGTACATCGCCCGGGCCATCGCCCGCTTCGAGACCCTCGTCGGCAGGCGCACCGGCACCTGGAACGACAAGGGCGGCGACCTGAAAGGGCTCGGCCTGGACGGCCAGATGGACTGCATCGACGAGTCCACCAACACCACCACCTATCTGCGCATCCTGCAGGGCGCCAGGCTGCTGCGCTGGCACACGGTGGAGGATCGCGCCACCCGCGGCTGGTTCATTCGCGGCTGGCCGCATACCACGGCGGTGATCCGCGACACGCGCAGCGGCGAACTGTATGCCGTCGATTCCTGGTTCGAGGACAACGGCAAGCCGCCGCACATCGTCCCGCTCCAGCAGTGGAAGGACGGCTGGGAGCCGGGCGGCTGAGGGCACGAAAAAGCCCAAACGCGAAGTTCCCGCTGGAAGGCGGATCGAGCGCGGTCGCATTGACCGGTGTTTGACCCTTTTCACCACGGAGTACGCGGAGGACACGGAGTTTTCAGGATTTGATTTCCTCCGTGCCCTCCGCGTACTCCGTGGTTCACGATTTTTACATCCGCCGCAACATCTCCACGCCCCACGCCACGCCAAAGCCGGTCACCTCGCTTGCCACCGCGCCCAGCCCGCCCTCGCAGTCATCCGCCGACAGGTCCATGTGCAGCCAGGGCCGCTCGTCGATGAAGCGCATCAGGAAGCGCGCCGCCAGGATGTGATCGGCGTCGCCGTCCAGGGTGCACTGCTTGATGTCGGCGATCTTGCTCTCCAGCGCGGCTTCGTAATCCGCGTCCAGCGGGAAGGCGCAGACGCGCTCACCGGTGGCATGGCCAGCGGCGATGGCCGCATCCAGCAGCGCCGCGGAGTTGGACAGGATGCCGCTGTAGCGGTTGCCCAGCGCCACCTTCATGCTGCCGGTGAGGGTGGCGAAATCCAGAATCGCGTCGGGCTTTGCCCGCGCTGCCAGCGTCAGCGTGTCGGCCAGCACCATGCGCCCTTCGGCGTCAGTATGCATGACCTCGATGGTGGTGCCGTTGAGCGCCGTCACCACGTCGTTCTGCTTGTAGGCCTTGGGGCTGATGTGGTTTTGCGCCAGCGCCAGCCAGGTGTCGATCCTGACCGGCAGCTTCAGCCGCGTGGCCGCCAGCAGGATGCCCAGCGCCACCGCCGAGCCGTTCATGTCCTTGTGCATGCCGTGCATGTAGCGCGCGGGCTTGAGGTTGTGGCCGCCGGTATCGAAGCAGATGCCCTTGCCCACCAGGGCGATGGCCTTCTTGGCGTTTTTCGGCGCGTAGCTGAGACGCACCACCGCCGCATCGTTCTCCTCGCTGCCCTGGGCCACGGCGCAGAAGGCGCCGGCGCCCATCTTCTTCAGCTTCCGGAAATCGTATTCCTCCAGCTTCCAGCCCTGCTCCTTCGCCAGTTTCCTCACCCGCTGCCGGTACAGGCCGGGCGTGAGCTCGTTCGGCGGCAGCATGGTCAGCTCGCGCGTGAGCGTGCTGCCCTGCACCACCGGCAACGGCACATCCGATCCGGCATGGCCATGGAGCGCGATCCGGCGCAGAGGGCCGGGCTTGTCCTTCTTCTTGCGGCTGGGGAGATCGGCACCATTCACCAGCGCGACATAGGCTGCGAGTTCCGCCGCCAGCGCCCGCTGCCTGGCGTCGCCGAACACGGCGATGGCCAGCTCCTTCGGGTTCTCGCCCAGCAGGGCCATGACCCCTTTGCGCAGGATGGTGTGCTGTTCGAAGCGGCTTGTCGTCCCATCCAGCATCACCCAGGCCAGCAGGCCGCCCGCGGGCGTTTGCGTGGTGATCGGATTCTTGGCCAGATCGGACGCCTCGGACTGCTTGCGCCTGAGGGCGGCCAGCAGTCCGTCCATGAACGGCACGTCTCCATCGCGCGCGAGCTTTTTCGCATAGGGCAGCACCATCAGCACATGGCTCGCCCCGGCCAGCGTTTTTTCGGTGGCGAGCGCTTTGAATTCAGTCAATTGCGGCAGCATTTAAACTCCTGTAAACCCATGTAAAACCTGATAAATCACTTGACGTACCAGGGCATATTCGCGATCATAGCGAACTTTGTTCGGACCGATTTTGGGGCAAAACACAACAAACCCCAAGCCCTTGCAACGAGAATTCACCGGCGCTGGATTCGGCACCATCACGAGCAGTCCCACTTCCCAATTCAGCGTCCGCCGTCAGTGCACGGCATAGCATTCAAGATTCATTCTTTAAGGAACCGCGTATGAAACTGGAAGACAAGAAACGCGTCCTGCGCGAAATGGTACTGGCGCGCCGCTTCGAGGAGCGCTGCTACCAGGCCTACATCGAGCGCAAGATCGGCGGCTTTCTGCATCTCTACCCCGGCCAGGAAGCGTGCTGCATGGGCGTGATGGAAGCCGCCCGTCCCGGCCACGACTACGTGATCACCGGCTACCGCGACCACGTGCACGCCATCAAGTGCGGCGCCGATCCCAAGGAAGTGATGGCCGAGCTCTACGGCAAGGAAACCGGTTCGAGCAAGGGCCGCGGCGGTTCCATGCACATCTTCGACGTGAAGCATCGCTTCATGGGCGGCTACGCGCTGGTGGGCGGCCCCTTCCCGCTGGCC
>CAYUJV010000044.1:0-22420 GCA_964445085.1 uncultured Burkholderiales bacterium | reverse complement strand
TGGCGCGGGTGCACCTGGCCGGCCTCGAAGACCGCCGCCCGGCCGAGATGTCCGGCGGCCAGCAGCAGCGCGTGGCGCTCGCCCGCGCGTTGGCGCGCGAGCCGGCCATCCTGTTGCTCGACGAGCCGTTCTCGGCGGTGGACCGCGCCACGCGCGAGATGCTCTATCTGGAGCTGGCCGAATTGAAGCGCGGGCTGTCGATCCCGGCGATTCTCGTCACCCACGATCTCACCGAGGCCCTCATGCTCGCCGACCGGCTCACGCTGCTCGACCATGGCCGCACCCTGCAGAGCGGCGCGCCGCGCGAGGTGCTGAGCAACCCGGTCAACGAGACGGCGGCGCGCCTGCTCGGCGTGCGCAACCTCTTCGACGGCGAAGTCCTGCGCCACGAGGAAAACCGGACCTGGCTCAAGGCCGGCGAGCTGACGCTCGCCTGCGCCCACGCGCCGCAATGGCCCGCCGGCGCGCGCGTGCGCTGGATGATCCCGGCGAGCGGCGTGCGCCTGCGCTCGCTTGGGCGCGGCGATCTGCCAGACGACCCCAACCGCGTGCGCCTTGGCATCGAGCAGGTGCTGCCGCTGGGCGAGGACGCGCAGATCACGGGGCGCCTGCCGGGGCTGGCCGAGCCGCTGCACCTGCGCGCGCCGGAGCGCCTCGCCGAGGAATTGCGCCTCGCACCCGGCGCGGTTGCCGACGCGGTGCTGCGCGCGGAAGCCGTGCGCATTCTGGGCGCCGCCTGAGGGGCACCATGGACCGCCTGACCCTGGAACGCCGCCAGGTGTGGATCTACCTCGCCGCCATCGGCGTGGGGCTCGCCCTGGGCAGCGCCGCGCCGGAGCTGGGCAAGACCTTCGAGGCCCTGCTGTGGCCGGCGCTCACGCTCCTGCTCTATGTCACCTTCGTGCAGGTGCCACTGCTGCACCTGCGAGAGGCGGTGCGCGACCACCGCTTCGTCGCCGCCGTGTTCGGCGGCAATTTCCTGCTGCTGCCGCTGCTCGTGTGGGGACTGCTGTTTTTCCTGCCGAATGATCCGGTGCTGCGCGTGGGCGTGCTGCTGGTGCTGCTCGTGCCCTGCACTGACTGGTTCATCACCTTCAGCGCCCTGGGCGGCGGCGATGCGCCGCGCGCCATCGCGGTCACCCCGCTCAACCTCCTTGCGCAGCTGTTTCTGCTGCCGCTCTACCTGTGGCTCATGGCGGGGCCGGACTTCAAGGCCGCCCTGGTCCCGGCCGATCTCGCGCCCGCCGCCGCGGTAGTGTTCGTGCCGCTCGTGGCGGCGGCGCTCAGCGAGCGCTGGATCGAGGCGAAACGCCAACGCGCCGTGTGGCGCGAGCGCCTCGCCTGGTGGCCGGTGCCGCTGCTCGCCGTGGTGGTGCTCCTCATCGCCGGCGCCCAGGTTGGCGCCGTGGGCCACGCCCTTGGCCTGCTGCCGGTGGTGGTGCCGGTGTACGTGGCCTTCCTCGTATTTGCCGCGCTCATCGCCAAGGCCATCGCCGTAACCGTGAAGCTGCCACAGCGCCAGGGCCGCACCCTCGCCTACAGCCTGGGCACGCGCAACTCCTTCGTGGTGCTGCCGTTCGCGCTGGCGCTGCCCGCCGGCTGGGAGCCGGCGGTGGTGGTGATCGTGGTGCAGTCGCTGGTGGAGCTGTTCGGGATGATGTTCTATCTGTGGTGGCTGCCGGGGCGGTTGTTTCGGTAGCAAAGTGGGGCGGGGCAGCCCAACGGCCGCCTGGGGTCAAGAAACTAAAATAAGCCCCCCACCAGGCGCCATGCTAAACGCTGCCTATAACATGGAGCCGAACTTGTCCTGTGTTATAGAGAGGCTGCATATGAGCGCTGATGCAGGGGCAGCGGTACCGGGCCGGGCGCTATGTCCCGCAGCTTGCAGCTTACCAAGCCTTCATCAGCCAGAACGAGGGCACGCAAAGCTCGCTGCAGGACGTGCGGGCTGCCGGGGCGCTTGTTTCGGTAGGTGGTGCCGGTCTTAGCGCGCTAGGGCTGAACAGCGCTTGCCAAATAATGGGGTAAATCACCCAAAAAATGGGGTAATTGATTGCATAAATACCCTAATTATTGGTAAGATTACCCCATTATGCACTCGCTGACCCCTGAATTCCTGGCAAACCTCCGCTACGACGGCGTCCAGATCGCGACCATGCGCACCCTGGGCGAATACCGGGGCAAGCAGCAGCTCTACTTCGCCCAGTCGCCCGAGGTGTTGGGCGACCTGCGGCAGATCGCGTCCGTCGAATCCACGGAATCGTCCAACCGCCTGGAAGGCGTGGTCGTTCCCAAGAATCGCCTGAAGTCCCTGGTCCTCAAGCACGCCGCACCCAAGAGCCGGTCCGAGCAGGAAGTCGCCGGCTACCGCGACGCGCTGGCATTGATCCACGAATCCGCCGCCCACATGCCGTTTGCCGAGGGCATCATCCGGCAACTGCACGGCATGCTCTACCGCTACATGCCGCAAGGCGGCGGGCAGTGGAAGGCCACCAACAACGACATCGTTGAAAAGCATCCCGACGGCAGCGTGCGCGTGCGATTCCGTCCGGTGGCGGCGCATCTCACGCCCATGGCCATGGCCGAGCTTGTCGGTCGATATCAGACGGCCAACGATCAACACCTCGCCGACCCCCTGGTATTGATCCCGCTCGCGGTGCTGGACTTTCTGTGCATCCACCCCTTCCCGGACGGCAATGGCCGGGTGGCTCGCCTGGTGACCCTGCTCCTGCTGTATCAATGCGACTACGCCGTCGGGCGCTATATCAGCTTGGAGCGCATATTCGAGGAATCGAAGGAAAGCTATTACGAAACCCTCGAAGCCAGCTCCCAAGGCTGGCACGAAGGCCGGCACGACGTGCGGCCCTGGCTCGACTACTTCTGGGGCGCGCTGCTGCGGGCCTACAAGGAATTCGAGGAGCGCGTCGGCACAATCGAACGCGGGCGCGGCGCCAAGGGCGACCGGGTGCGCGCCGAAGTGCTCAAACGCACGCAACCGTTTTCAATCTCGGATATCGAGCAAGCCTGCCCCGGCGTGAGCCGCGACACGGTGCGGCTGGTGCTGCGGGCGATGAAGGCGGACGGGCTGATCGCGCCGACGGGCAAGGGGCGCGGCGCGAAGTGGAACAATCTCAGCAAACCAGCGACGCAAGAATAGAAAATGCCGGGATAGGCACAAAGGCTGTTCGGGATGATGTTCTATCTGTGGTGGCTGCCGGGGCGCTTGTTTCGGTAGCAGGGCAGGGGGGTAGTCCAACGGCCGCCCTCGCGCCAGTGACCCCTTCCGCCCATTCATGCGAAAATCCGGGGACAGAAAAAAGAGGATAAAGGCATGGGAGAGCAAGCCGACCTGGTATTGGACGCCATGCGCCCGGCCGAGCGCGCCCACCGCACGCGCCCCGAAGGCCCGCATCACCGCAAAGCCTCCGAAGGTGCAGACCGGCCGGCCTATTTCATCCACCTGGCCGAAGTCGGCTGGATGCCCTGCAAAGTTCACGAATGACCGACACCTTCCACGACATCGAAAAACTCGAAACCGACCTGTGGGCCGCGGCGGACAACCTGCGCGCCAATTCCAAGCTCACCTCGAGCGACTACTTCCTGCCCGTGCTGGGGGTGATCTTCCTGCGCCACGCGGCCAACCGCTTTACGCAGGCCGAGCGCCAGATCGCAGCCGACCAGGCGAGCGGCAAGATGCCCAAACGCAAGGTGCAGCCGGAGGATTACCTGCGCCGCCGCGCGCTGTTCCTCCCCGAGCCCGCGCGCTACGACTGGATCATGGAGCAGGCGGCCACCCGCAACGCCGATCTGCCCCGCCTCGTCACCGAGGCCATGACCGCCATCGAAGCCGGCTTCGAGCCGCTCGCCGGCGTGTTGCCCAAGGACTACGGCATCTTCGAGCCCAAGGTGCTCGAAGACCTCATGCGGCTGTTCAACAGCGAGCAGATCAAGCAGGCCACGGGCGATGTCTTCGGCCGCATTTATGAGTATTTCCTCGCCGCGTTCTCCATGCAAAAGGCGCACGACAACGGCGAGTTCTTCACGCCCTCGTCCCTCGTGCAGACCATCGTCAACGTCATCGAGCCCGACCACGGTACGGTCTTCGACCCCGCCTGCGGCTCGGGCGGCATGTTCGTGCGGTCCAGCCACTTCATCAAGCACGAAGGCGGCGACACCGCGAAGAAGGTGGTCTTCTACGGGCAGGAGAAAAACCCCCGCACCATCCGCCTGGCTAAGATGAACCTCGCGGTCCACGGCCTGGAAGGCAAGATCGCCGAGGCCATTACCTACTATCAGGACGAACACAGCCTCACCGGCCAGTGCGACTTCGTCATGGCCAACCCGCCGTTCAACGTGGACCTGGTGGACGCCGAGCGCATCAAGGGCGACCCGCGCCTGCCCTTTGGGCTCCCGGGCGTGAACAAGCAGAAGAAGCTGTCGAACGGCAACTACCTCTTGATCTCTTATTTTTAGAGTTACCTTTGACGATGGCGCGAACCGCTGGGGCAGCATGGGAGGGAGTGTGGAAGAAGCCAAGGTCGACAAGGTCGTCAAAGACTTGGTCGCGGACCACGACCGATTGGATGGTTTTTTGTCCAAGGCCCATGTGGAAAGGTTGCTTGAGAAGCGCCGGTTGAGCGTCGAGGAATGCACGGAAGTCTATCGGCAGCTTGATGCTCTCGGTATCAGCGTCGAGGACGAATCCGAGAATCGGGACGAGACCGAAGGCCCCGGCGTCGAGAGGGGCGACTCTGTCGATGCCGGCGTCGACAGTTCGTATGAGCGTCTCGACGCCAGGCTGCGTAGCCGGAGCTCCGGTCTTCTGACCACCGAGGAAGAAGTCGAGCTTGGGCGGCGGATGGAACTCGGACGCCGCGCCCAGCGTGAACTGGAAGAAGGTGTGCCCAGATCGGAGGAGCACGACAGGATCATCGAACGAGGAAGGAGTGCGAAGGAGACGATGATCTTGGCGAATCTCCGGCTAGTGCTCCACATCGCGAAACCGTACGTAGGTCTTTCCGATCTCAGCCTGGATGACCTCTTCCAAGAGGGAGTGATGGGGCTGATGCGTGCTGCGGACAAGTACGACCACACGCTCGGGTACAAGTTTTCCACTTATGCGACATGGTGGATCAGGCAGTCCATCACGAGATCCCTCGCCGATCGGGGAACGACGATACGGCTCCCGGTGCATGTGTATGACGACGTGCTCCGGCTGAAGCGTGCACACAAACTCCTGGGGCAAGCACATCCAGAGCGACGCACGAGCATGGCCGAGCTCGCCGATGAACTCGCCTGGACGATCGACAAAGTCCATTTCATACAACAGATCGCTGCCTTCGTTCCTGCATCATTGGACGAGAGGATCAGTGGGTATGACGATCTCACGCTGATGGAGACACTGGTTTCCGATCTCCCTTCGCCGGAGGAGCAGCTGGATCAGGCCGATCTGGCGAGGTGCATCGACGACGCCCTGAGCGGCCTAAAGGAGCGCGAGAGCAAAGTGTTACGCCTCCGATTCGGGCTGAGTGATTCCGGGGACGGGGCGACCCTGGAAGAGATCGGTCAGATGTTCGGTCTGACCCGTGAACGGATCCGGCAGATCGAAGCCAAGGCTCTCGGTCGACTCAGGCATCCAAG
This sequence comes from uncultured Burkholderiales bacterium, assembly GCA_964445085.1. GTDB lineage: Bacteria > Pseudomonadota > Gammaproteobacteria > Burkholderiales > Thiobacteraceae > Thiobacter. The sequence goes on along the minus strand of CAYUJV010000044.1, from coordinate 16,780 downwards.
TCGAGGGGATGCGCTTCGCGAGTTTTTGGACTCATGAGGCATACGGGAGCATGGCGAGGATGAAGCTTCAAAGAGGAGAACGAGAATGAAAGCAGAGGCGGCTCGAGAGAAATTCGTCGATTGGCTGGCAAGGCGCATGACCCTGGCCGGCAGGGGCGACCGCGACGACGTGCTGGAAGTGGAGCCGTCTGGAAAGTATTGGTTGGGAAGGTTGCAGTCTGCCGAAGCCGTAGCCGAGAGTGATTGGGGGGACAGGGGGGAACGACTCGAACCCTGTGCATTCGGGATCAAGGTCAAGCCAAGGGAGGCGGGGCCATGGCGTTTCCATGTCGTCACGAGCCTCCGCGTCTGGCTGTGGGACAAATCGGCGAAGATCTGGAAGAAGACCGAGCCCGTCTGCATCAGATCCGCGATCGATGTGCCGGTACGGATAGGGACACATCGTTATGCTGGAGTGGAATTCGCAAACGCTCTTGCGAGAGCGACTGGGCGAGCGGGACTCTCGGCACGTATCGACGTCGAAGTCGAGATTGGACAATCCGGTGATCACGAGCTGAGCGTGTCGCTGGTCAATTGCTCTCCCAAAGAACATGCGGATTTCAGGGACACGCGGCTCTATCAATGCGAGTTGCGTGTCGAGGAACTGGACACCGTTCCTTTCGTTCTCGAGGCGTTGGAGGATTCTTTCAGATACGACAGGCGCATCGCGGCATATGGCATCAACTGCGGGGTCCGTGTCGAAGCAGGCGCTTTCGTGACGGAAGACGCGGTCACGGTCGATCGCCAAAGACCGCGGTACTGGAACGTGGACGATCCGATGCCAGCCATGCGATTCGAGGATTTGGCAAACGACCCTATCGGGCCGGCGGAATCCCTTCTTGCAGCACTGAAGCGTTGGGGAGGCGCCAACTGGGCAACCGAGGTACTGGATCATCGAGCGCACCAAGAACGCTGGTCTGCCGAGATGCGGCAAAAGGCAGCGCGCGCCGCTGAAGAGTTCAAAAGAGAATGTGAGCGACTCGCGAAGGGCATCGAGCTATTGAGGTCCGACGAGGCTTTGTCTCGCGCATTCAAGGGAATGAATCGCGCGATGTCCTTCAGCGCCCAGGGCAAGTACGATTCGTGGCGTCCGTTCCAATTGGGATTCTTGCTCGTCAACCTTTCGTCGGTCGTAGACAAAGAGCGTGAACCTGATGTCGTCGACGTCGTCTGGTTTGCGACGGGCGGCGGCAAGACGGAGACGTACCTCGGGCTTCTGGTGACGGCCGCGTTGTACGACCGGATGACGGGGAAGGTTTCAGGAATCACGGCGTGGAGCCGCTTCCCGTTGAGGATGTTGTCTTTGCAGCAGACCCAACGCTTCGCGGACGCAATCGCATCGGCAGAGATGGTTCGCCGCGATATGGGCTTGGGAGGGGACGGCTTCTCGTTGGGGTTCTTCGTGGGACAGGGTGCTACTCCCAATCGCATCCCCGAAAACCCCAAACCAGGCGAACCGGATCCCGACGACGACCAGATGCCGGGGCGATATCAGGTACTGGAATACTGCCCCTTCTGTCACGAGCGTTCCATAACCATGGAATTCGACCGGCGCACATGGAGGCTCGAACACCGATGCGGAAACACGGCCTGTGTGGCGAATGGTGATGCCCTACCGATTTACGTGGTCGATGAAGAGATCTACAGGTTCCTGCCGACGGTCGTCGTAGGGACGCTCGACAAAGCGGCATCAATCGCCCTACAGGCATCCATGCGCGGCATGGTCGGTGCGCCCTTGGGCGTGTGCTCCAAGGAAGGACATGGCTATACCTATGCCCCGAGGAGTTCACGCCCTTCGGGATGCCTCGTTCCCGGCTGTCGCGGGACCCGGCAAGCGCTCCCCATGGAGGAAGACAGGTACGGACCATCCTTCCGACTCCAAGACGAATTGCATCTTCTGCGGGATAGCCTTGGGGCCGTCGACTCACACTACGAGGCCTTGTACGACGCACTGCAAGATGAACTCTGCGGGAGGAAGCCCAAGATACTCGCATCGTCCGCGACGCTGACCGGCTACGAAAAGCAAGTGGACGTGCTCTACCGGCGAGGGGCACGGGTGTTTCCGGTGCCGCCGCCGCGCGCGGGCGGCGGTTTCTGGACTGCGGATTCGGAAAGCCTGATGCGCCGGTTCGTGGCGATAGCGCCTCGTGGGGTCACCATCGAATACACCGTCGATAGATTGCTGACGGAACTACAGATCGCCGTGAGGGATCTCGCTCGAGATCCAATATCGACGTGCGCGGAAATCGGTGTCGATCCGAAGTTTTCAGGGGAGTTGCTGTCCCTGTATGGAACGAACGTGGTCTACGGGAATACTTTGCGTGACCTGGAAGCGGTGATGCGTTCCATGGAAACCCAGGTACTCGTTCCCGGTGCGATCAATACGGCAACCCTCACGGGCAAGACAGACTTCTCGGAAGTGCGCGAGATACTCGAAAGATTACAGAGCCCAGAGGACTCGTTCGAAGAACGTCTGCACATCGTATCGGCATCGTCGATGATGTCCCACGGCGTGGACGTCGATCGGTTGAACGTGATGGTGATGCTCGGTATCCCGCTCTCGGCAGCCGAATTCATCCAGGCCACCGCCCGGGTAGGACGCCGCTTCCCGGGCATCGTGTTCGTAGTCCACAAAATCGGCCGGGAACGTGATGCCGGAGTATTCCGTTCCTTCAGGCAATTCATCGAGCAAGGGGATCGATTCGTCGAGCCCATACCGGTCACCAGGCGCAGCCGCCGAGTCTTGGACCGAACCGTTGCCGGCCTGGAATTGGCTCGTTTGCTGGTGATCCACGAGGCGTCTTCCGGAACCGCTCTGACGACTTTGCGCACTTTCAAGGACTATGTGTCGTCTGGAAAATTCGACGTCGGCGTGGAACTCGGCGCACTCACCGAAGCCCTAGGTCTGACGAGCGAACTCGACGAACCATTGAGGAGGGATCTGCAAGCATGGTTCGAAGAGTTGCGCAACAACATCCTCGTTCCACCCAACGACGCTCGTTTCCCTTCCGATCTGTCGCCGTCTGGCCCGCCCATGCTGTCGCTACGGGACGTCGAGAAGCAGGTTCCAGTCATCGGGACCAGGGTCTGAAGGAGTAGAAAATGAAAGAATCGAGAAGTGCGTCTCAGATCCTCTTCGGGTTCCTTCCGGAGCAGACCGTCGACCTGCGCGGCGGAGTGTGGAAAGTCAAGGACTGGCGGCATCCCAAAGTGCGCAGCGAGATCGATTCGGCATCGCTTCGGCGGGAAATCATCCGGCAGGCGACGCCGTGGAGTGCGGTGGGAATGGACGCTGGTTTCGTCGCCCATTTGCATGCAGGTGCACCCATCACCGTGTTGACGCTCGACGAGAACAACGGCGTCGAAGTCGAGCCGTTTCCGAAATCGTGGATATGCAAGTCCTGCAAGAGGGTACACGATACGCCGGACGCGACGTGCCCCTGTGGAGCGAAAGGCCAGAAGGGACAGCTGTTCTTCGTGGGCTATCATGACAAGTGTGGGACGCTTCGAGCACCCTGGATCCCCAAGTGTTCCGAACACAGGCAGGTGCGCATCGTATTTCCGGGGACGTCCTCCGCGACCGAGATTCGGTTCGAGTGTCCGGTATGCGATCGAGAACTACGAAAAGGATTCGGGCACGTCCCTTGCGATTGTGGTCAGGGCAATCTCACCTTCCAACCCCACCGTGCGTCTTCCGTCTACACACCCCGCAACGTCGTGATCGTCAATCCGCCATCGCGCGAGCGCATACGCGCAATCGCGGAAGCGGGCGGGCCACCCAAGACATTGAGCTGGGTCGTGGATGGCATGAAGACCAAGACAGTCGAAGAAGTCCCTGCCAGCCGCGAAACCCTCAGGCGGCAACTGGAGGCGCAAGGACTGTCCCCGGAGATCATCGACAAGATGCTCGACGTCGCCGGAACGGTACCGGGGGCGCTGCAAGGTGAAGACATCGTGCTGCCATCGGGGCAGCGAGAAGATGCAGAGGCGCAGGCGGTGACCATCGCCCTGGCGACGATGGAGTCCCGAATACGAATCGACGATTTGGTCGAGGCGACGGATCCTTCCAGCGAGCTCGGTCTCCTCTATCGCGTGCGATATGCCCATGCCTTGCGTTCGGCGGGGCTGTGCGCGGTCGACCTGATCGAGCACTTCCCCGTCCTCACGGGGCATTTCGGCTATACCCGTGGTGACCATGAGCCCGGTAAAGGGCGGCTCGTCCCTTACAAGGGGCGACATGGACAAGGCTACAAGGTGTACGCGGACATCGCCGAGACGGAGGCCCTTTTCGTCAGGTTGGATCCGATGAGAGTTGCGAAATGGTTGTCCGATGCAGGCCATACGCTCGCCGACTGGCACGACGAAAGAACGGCTCGATCGGCCATATTGGAGGCTGCGCGCCTGCCTTCCTCGACGGACGATAGGGATGGATCCGTCGGCAGTTCACTGCTCGAGTTGGTCCATTCCTATGCGCACCGCTTCCTGAGGATATCTGCCGTTCACGCCGGCATCGACAGAAACGCCCTTTCGGAACTCTTGGTCCCTCTGCATCTGGGTTTCTTCATCTATGCTGCCGCGAGGGGCGACTTCGTGTTGGGTGGGCTCCAGGCCGTGTTCGAGACGGAACTGCACCGTCTGCTCGACGCCGTCGTGTATGACGAGCATCGTTGCGCACTGGACCCAGGTTGTTCCGACGCAGGCGCGGCTTGCATGGCTTGCCTTCATGTCGGAGAGCCATCCTGCCGTTACTTCAATCGGTATTTGAGCCGCCTGGCGCTCTTTGGACAGCATGGGTATCTGCGCAGCCCATGAGTCTCGGTTCACGGGCCCCAGGCGATGGCATCTTTGATCTGTCGGCTGGCTACGACATAAAGGCCCACCTTCGCCCGACTCAGCCCAACGTAAGCAACGGCGGGAAGGTCTTCCGCCGTTGCGGCATCCGATAGGGCAAGGACGACCACGTCACGTTCGAGTCCCTTGAAACGGTAAACGGTCTCGACGGGGATGCCATGCCCATCCAGCGTGGTAAATAGATGCCCAGCTACACCCGTGGATCGTAGTTCTGAGACCACCGATGTGGAATCCGTCAAGACGATCAGCTGGGTCGGCTCGATCTTGTCTTCGAGGACTATGCTCTCGACCAGGCCGATGACATAAGGTGCGAGCTGCTCTCGACGATCTACCTCTACGAACCTCGGCTCCGGTCCATCGACCAACTTGCCATCCAGGCGATCGCCGAAAATGCTGGCCACCCTTCGAGCAATCGGGCGCGTGTTCCGGCAGTTTACGGTCAACTCGAGTTCGACCAGTCCTTCGGGTATCGACCAGCCTCGTCGATACAGATCTTGGTGAGAGTCGGCGAATAGGTATAGAAGACCATCGTCGGCAACGAGAGATTGTGTCACCGAGAGCCATTCCATGGCGAAATCCTGAGCCTCATCGACCAGTATTGCATCGTAGTGGGTGCCGTTGCGAGCGGCAGCCTCGGCCATGATGCGAGGGGCTTCGATTTTGTACCACTCGCTCGTCGGGTCGAACGGGGTCTTCGATTTGGCGCGTCGTGCCTCACGAAGTACGAGGCTGTGAAAGGTTTCGACGTCGACCGATGAGCCATGCAGTGTCGACGCGAGATGCTGTCGCAGTGGTGCGTTGTAGCAGAGCAGCAGTACGCGAAAACCAGATGAAGCGAGCTGACGCGACTTCTCTACGGCCAGCACCGTCTTCCCCGTCCCGGCACCCCCGAGGATCATGGCGCGCTTGACGCGTCTGGTCGCTTGCAGCACCACCATCTGTTCGCTCGTCAAATCGAGCAATGCTTGCCCGGCATCTGCGACGTGGTCTCGGAGTAAAGGTCTCGCCCGGATCGTGGGGGCCAGATGTTCGGTGATCCGCTGGACGTCACTCTTGGACAACAAGGCTCGCTTCTGTCCCCAATGGCGGAATATCCGCTCTATCGCCTCCATTGGCCGAGCCAGATCGATACGGTCGACGACGATTTCTCTAGGTGCATTAAGCCCGAGAAGTTGAGTGACTTCTATATCCGGGAACACGACGGCATGCACGATCGGATACCGTGTCAGGGTGGGATCGACCGCCTTGAAGAAGTTGAGCAACGCATATTTTGAGTCTTTCGCCTGATCGAACGGATTCTTTATGGAATGGCGGATTCCGTCGCCCCCAGTCGAAAACCAGACGCCGTCGATGACTTCGACCCCCCCACCCTTCACCTCCAAAACGAGGATGCCGAGCTCGGGAGACAGCACGACGAAATCGGCTTCGCCGTCGCCTTGTTTGCCCCCACGACGTGATTGCCAGGCAACCGAATGGAAGACGACGAGATCATCAGCGGTGGACAAGCAATCGCGCACCTTGATCTCCGATCGCGGGCTACTCGGTGATGCTTCGCGGGGGTAGAAGGTCGTCATTGGCTCGATTGGTCCGGTTTCCGTGGCGATTGACGGAGACTCCGGTCGGTGGTGATCATCGGCTGCCTCGTTTGCTTGCGCATCTCAACGATCCTGGAAACATGACGCGCTGCGTCGGCGGGTGATTCATGCGCCCAAATCCTCACTACTTTCCAACCGAGCTCACTAAGGCGTCGATCGGTGTCGGTATCACGGGCTCGATTGGCTTCGATTTTCGCTCGCCAGAATTCGGCGTTTTCCTTTGGCCAGGTGGCGTGTAGAGGGCAGCCGTGCCAGAAGCACCCATCGACGAACACTGCGACGCGTGGCCCCAAGAAAACAATATCCGCGACCCGCCGCGGTTTCGAAAGTAGTGGTACTTGCAAGCGATATCGCAGACCCAATGCGTATAGTGCCTTGCGAAGTTCTATCTCAATGTCGGTACCGCGCTGGCGCACACGCGCCATACGACGACTTGCCTCAGGCGACGAGGGGATCGCGCGCGACACCACATTTCCCCTTTGTGCCCGTCATTGATGGTTGAATGGCGAGATGCTGAAGGATGCTACGACCGATGACCTTTCCAAGTGTCACCGGCACGGCATTGCCGATCATGCGTCCCAAACTCTTGAAGTGGATCGGCGCGCCATCCGGAACGAAGGAATAATCCTTCGGGAAACCTTGCAGGATCGCTCCTTCACGGAGCGATAGGGCCCGATCCTGTTCGGGGTGTCCGAAGCGACCGTTGCCGAAACCGTAGAACTGGGTGGTGAGCGTCGGGGCGGGTTCATCCCAGACCATGCGGCCGTAAACACCGGGATAGGTGCGCCCCGTATCACGCTGGTGACACTCCGCAATCAGACTTTTTGGCCAGTCTCGCCATGTTCCACCAGGGCGCGATGCCCGGATCCGTTTGAGGTTGAGTTTCGACAGTTTGGAAGCTGCATGCAGCGGATCATGTGGCAGATAGTCGCCTGCGGTGATCGCTGGGAGCTTGCCAATCGCTTCACGTACCGTCACTGGGCGATTGTGGGTGGACTCGATGAGTTCGATGGGGCCGAGTCGCGACGCAAGTAGCACCATTCGACGTCGACGTTGGGGCAAGCCATAGCCAGAGCAGTCCAAGACATCGTGCCAAACTTTGTAGCCGAGCTTCTTCAAAGTGGCCACGAAATCACGGTACACCTCGTGTTTTTCTACCGTCGGCACGTTTTCCATGGTGACGATGTCCGGGCGCACACCCTTGACCAATCGTGCGAACTCATACAACAACGCCCAGCGCGGGCTCCCCACGGTGTCGTAACGTTGTGCATAAGTCGAAAATGGCTGACAGGGTGCGCACCCAGCGAGGATGTGGATGTCCGCGTCGCCGAAAAGAGCACGTAGGTTCGCAGGTTTCGATCGAGAGACGTCTTCTTCGATGAATGGTGCGCCGTTGTTGGTTTCGAATGGATAGCGGCACGCAGGATCGACATCGATGCCAGCGACCACAGGAATTCCTTCTGAGGTCAAACCGTGAGTGAGCCCGCCCGCACCACAAAACAAATCAATGCAGGACAAGGTCGTCATTCATGATCTCCCTTGGTCGGCTAGAACGAGTTGGCACCGTGACGCTCCTCTCCATCATCGGCTCGACGCATCGTCGGATTCTTCCGACGCCTTTCCAGATCGCACCCATTCGTCGACTTCATCGGCCTTGAACTTCCATAACCTCCCTACTTTGTGGGCTGGCATGTCCTTTTTCCCGATCCACGCATAGACCGTGTCCCTGCTGACCCCAAGGTATTCGGCGATTTCCTCGACGGACAACCATCGGTCGGACATGGCGGCTCCCACGGCATAGACGCTCATAACTGGTGATTCTGCCATGGCTTTAGCCGGATTAAAACCGGCTTTATGCCAAACTGTCTGGATTAAAGATGGTCGAGTCGGAATTTCTTGGTTCCAGTCCGCCTTGAAGGCGGCCGAAGATGCGCGAAAGGGCGCGCAGCCCGCGCAGGAACTGGCAACCCAGGACGCTGGCGACGACCTGCCGCTGGTGAAGCGCGCGCATCCGGACCTCGGGCGGCTGGGCGTGTTCTGGCACACGCAGGGCAGCGGCAAGTCCTACTCCATGGCGTTCTTCGCCGAGAAGGTGCGGCGCGTGGTGCCCGGCAATTTCACCTTCGTGGTCATCACCGACCGCGAAGACTTGGACGACCAGATCTGGCGCACCTTCATCGGCTGCGGCGTGACCGACGCCAAGACCCCGCGCGCCAGCTCCGGGCACGATCTGAAGGAGATTCTCAAGCAGAACCCGCGCTTCGTCTTCACGCTCATTCACAAGTTCAACCAGCCGGTGAAGGCGCCCTACAGCGAGCGCGACGACATCATCGTGATGTCCGACGAGGCGCACCGCACCCAGGCCGGCAAGTTCGCGCGCAACATGCGCCTTGCCCTGCCCAACGCGGCCTTCATCGGCTTCACCGGCACGCCGCTCTTCAAGCACGACCACCTGACCAAGCGCATCTTCGGTGGTTATGTGTCGCGCTACGACTTCAAGCGCTCCGAGGATGACCGCTCCACGGTCCGGCTGGTGTACGAGAACCGCGGCGAGAAGCTCGGCATCGCCCGGCTGGACCTGAACGACCGCATCGCCGAGGCCATCGAAAAGGCCGAGCTCGAGCCCGACCAGATGGCGCTGCTGGAAAAGCTGCTCGGCAAGGACTACGAGGTCATCACCGCCGACGACCGGCTGGACAAGCTGGCGGACGATTTCGTCGAGCATGTTTCCACCCGCTGGGAGGCCGGCAAGTCCATGCTGGTGTGCATCGACAAGATCACCTGCGCGCGCATGTTGCAGCGCATCGAGCCGCGCTGGCGCTTCAAGCTCAAGGAACTCCAGGACCAGATTCCCAGGAAGGAAGTCGAGCTCGCGGGCGAACAGAATCCGGAGCAACGCGAGCGCCTCGCCAGGCACCTGGAACGGCTGCACGGCCAGGCGCAGTGGATGGAACGCACCATCATCGAGATCATCATCAGCGAAGCCCAGAACGAGGTGCGGGACTTCAAGAAGTGGGGCTTCGACATCATCCCCCACCGCGTGCGGATGAAGACCGGCTTCGAGACCCCGGACGGGCGGCGCGTCAACGTCGAGGACGCCTTCAAGGACCCGCAGCACCCGTTCCGCATCGCCATCGTCTGCGCCATGTGGCTCACCGGCTTCGATGTCGAGTGCCTCTCGACCCTCTACATCGACAAGCCGATGAAGGCCCACACCCTCATGCAGGCCATCGCCCGCGCCAACCGCGTCTACCCCGGCAAGGACTGCGGCGTGATCGTGGACTACAACGGCATGCTCAAGGCCCTGCGGGCAGCGCTGGCGGATTACGCCACCGACGGCGACGAGGCGGGCGGGGAGGCCGAGCCCATCGCGCCGATCGAAGTGCTGCTCACCGCGCTGATCGAGGCCATCGAGGCGGCGGAGAACCACCTGAAGGGTTTGGGTTTCGACCCCGCGCGGCTGGCCGGGGCGACGGGCTTCGAGCGCATCGAGGCCCTGCGCGATGCCGTGGACGCCGTCTACACCTCCGACGAAGCCAAGCGCCGCTTCGAGATCATGGCGCGGCAGGTGTTCATCCGCTTCAAGACCCTGCTCATGGAGCCGAGCGTGTTTCAATACGCCGAGCGCCACGACAACATCGAGGCCATCTACAAAAAGCTCACCGACCGGCGCGACACCGCGGATGTCACCGAGCTGCTCAAGGAGCTGCACCGCATCGTGAACGAAGCCATTCGCGCCCAGGCCCCGGGCGAGGATCACGCCGAGGGATTGACGGTGGACTTGAGCAAGATCGACTTCGCCCGGCTGCGCGAGGAATTCGCAAGCAAGGTGAAACGCAAGCACGCCGCGCTGCAGGACATCCGCGAGCTGATCGAAAAGAAACTCGCCCGCATGCTCGCCGCCAACCCGCTGCGCATGGATTACTACAAGAAATACCAGCAGATCATCGCCGACTACAACCGCGAGAAGGACCGCGTCACGGTCGAGCAGACCTTCGCCCAACTGATCGAGCTCGCCAACAGCCTCGACGCCGAACAGCGCCGCGCGGCGGAAGAGGGGCTAAGTGATGACGAACTGGCCTTGTTTGATCTCCTGATGAAAGGGGATATCAGCAAGAAGGACCGAGAAAGGGTAAAGCAGGCGAGCAAGGGCCTGCTCGCCGCGCTCACCGAGCTGCTCCAACCGATGCCGGACTGGACGCAGAACACCGCCACCCAGGCGGAAGTGAAGGTGCTGATCCTCGACAATCTCTGGACCACCTTGCCGCGCCCGCCATTCACCGACGACGACACCGAGGCGGTCGCGGCGCGGGTTTACGATTATGTGTGGCAGCGCAGCGCGTCCGCAGCAACGGCGCGGCATGCGGTGCATTAGGAGGGGGTTTTGCCCACACTCCCGTTTTGCAACGTCGCTATGTAAACTTTTGCCATGCGCTGCCTCGCCCTCGCTCTGATCCTTGCTCTCACCTCCCAGCATGTGGCGGCGGGTTTGTCCGAGCGGCTGGCCGAGCGGCGCGCGGAGAAGGAGCGGGGCGGCGCCCACGAAGTCACGGTGGACGGCCGGAGCCGGCAATACATCCTGCATGTGCCCGGCCGGCGCGCGGCGGCCACGCCGCTGCCGCTCGTCATCGTGTTGCACGGCACCTATGGCACGGGTGCGAAGATGCAGGAGCAACTGGGCTTCGACGCTCACGCCGACGCGCGCGGTTTCATGGCGGCCTATCCCGATGCCTTCCGGAAATCCCGGCTGCGGGCCCGCACCACGCGCTGGAACGACGGGCGCGGTACGCTGGAATCGAGCGCGCTGGGGGTGGATGATGTGCGCTTCATTCAGGCGATGATCGAAGACATCGCCCGGCGCGCGCCGCTCGACCGCAGGCGGATTTATGCCACCGGCGGCTCGAATGGCGGGATCATGACCTACCGCCTGGGCTGTGAGCTGCCGGGCACGTTTGCCGCCATCGCGCCGGTGATTGCCAATCTCGCCGCGAGTCTCAAGGACCGATGCCGGCCCGAGCCCGGCCTTTCCGTGCTCACCATCAACGGCGATGCCGACCCCGCCATTCCCCTGCAGGGCGGAACGGTGTGCCGCAATATCAGCAAGCAGCTGTGCGAGGGCGGCGAGGTGATCTCGCGGCAGGAATCGGTGGGCCGGTTCGCCGCCGCCAGCGGCTGCGCCCCGGAGCCCGTCTCCACGCGGCTTCCGGCGAGCGTGAACGACGGCACCACGGTCGAGAAGCTGAGCTACGGCGGCTGCCGTGGCGGCGCCGAGGTGGTGTCGTACATCGTGCACGGCATGGGCCACGCCTGGCCGCCGCGCGCGCCGGAGAGCGGCCGCACGCTGGGGGCGACCTCCGGCAACCTCGATGCCACCGCGGTCATCGTCGATTTCTTTCTGCGGCACAGTCGATAATGAGAGCCCAGTAGGTATAGGCCGGGGTGGTCCCAAGGGCGCAACCCGACATGACTGGGGCAGGGAAAGGTCGGGTTACGCTGCGCCAACCCAAGCTAAGGGGAATCACCCCCGCCGCAACGCCGCATTCAACGCATCCACCACCTCCGCCCAGTCGCTGTCGGCCAACAGCGCCTCGCGCAGGAAGGCGGCCTGGGCCGGCGTCCAGAAGGGGGCATCGGGCAGGGCGATGTCGTGGGGCAGGGGCGTGTGGGCGCGCAGGAAGGCCGCGATCTCTTCCGGGCGGTTGCCCAGGCCCAGTTGCTCGAACAGTTCGTGGAAGGGATGGAAGTTGTGTTCCATGGGCGTGCCTTCAGGGTGTGTCTTCAGGGTGTTGAGGGCGTGTCGTGCGCGCCGAACAGCCGCGCGTGCATCCGTTCCCGCTCCGCGGTCGAGGGCAGGGCATTCGCATCTGCCTTCGGCGTCGTGGCCCAGTCGATGCGGCCCTGGGCGTCGAAGCTCAGATAGCCGTAGTGTTCGTTGACCACCGCCTCCGGTTTGCCTTGCTTCAGGCGCACGTACCACTCGGCCAGGCGCAGGGTCTGCCCGGCGAATTCGGGCGCGGTGGCGGCGCCGCGGGCGAGCGCGACGAACAGGGCATGGGGCAGGGGGTGCGTCTCGCCCTGTTCGTTCAGCAGGAAGACGAAGGAGGCATGGTGCGGCGGCGCGGACGGCAGGGCGTCGCGGCGGCGGCGGGTTTCGAGCTGCAGGGATTCGAGCACTGTCAGCACCTCGTCGTAGGCTTCCCGTGCAGATTCGTTCTGCGCCTCGTCGCGGCGCAGGACGAGGTCCGCGTGCAGCGTATCCAGCGCGTCGAGGGCGCCTTCGAGCTGGGCGCGGGCGAGGGCGACAGGCGGCAGGGGGTCAGTCACGTCTGCTTCCACTGACGCAGGCCACGCGGCCAGCACGCGCGCTGTCCGGCACGCCGGGGGGAGGATGCGAAACCCGCGCCGCTCGCCGTGAATGCGGCGGCGACGTGACGGTCACGGATGGAGGGGGCACGGGTCGAGCCTGGCATCGCGGGTTCTCCTGCATGACTTTACTAAGGAACCTCTGCAAGAGGTAGCGAGCAAGCCCGGCTGGCCGCCGAGAAGCGCACCTGTACAAGGGAGTACAGCGAGCATCGCAGGCGGCCAGACGGGCTGCGCAGTACTTTTGCAGAGGTTCCCTAAACCACTATAGCCTTCCCTGTGGCGGGGTTGGTCGGCGAGGCGCGCCGCCGGCAGGGGCTGGTGTCGGCGCATGGGCCCGCCGGGCGGGCGGCGGCCGCGCCCTTGGCGCCGCCCCCATACTCCGGTAGATTGGCGGCCCACCCATACAGGCGCCATCGTGACCCTCGCCGTCGTCATTTTCCTTATCACGCTCACGCTGGTGATCTGGCAACCCAGGGGCCTGCCCATCGGCTGGTCCGCCGCGGGCGGCGCGCTGCTTGCCCTGGCCGCTGGCGTGGTCTACTGGGGCGACATCCCGCTGGTCTGGCACATCGTGTGGGATGCGACCTTCACCCTGGTCGGGCTGATCGTCATTTCGCTGGTGCTCGATGGCGCCGGCTTCTTCGAGTGGGCGGCGCTGCGCGTGGCGCGTTGGGCGGGCGGGCGCGGGCACTGGCTGTTCCTGCTGCTGGTGCTGCTCGGCGCGGCCACCGCCGCCTTCCTTGCCAACGACGGCGCGGTGCTGATCCTCACACCGCTGGTGCTGGAAATGCTGCATGCGCTGCGCTTTCCGCCGCGGGCGATGCTGGCGTTTCTGCTGGCCATCGGCTTCGTGTCGGACGCGGCGAGCCTGCCGCTCAAGATTTCCAACCTCACCAACATCATCGTCGCCAACTACTTCGGCATCTCCTTCGCCCACTACGCGGCGGTGATGGTGGTGGTGAATTTCGTGGCGCTGGCGGCGACGCTGGCGGTGCTGTGGCTGATGTTCCGGAAGGACGTGCCGGCGCGCTTCGACACCCACGCGCTCGCCGCGCCCGGCAGCGCGATCCGCGATCCCTTCGTGTTCCGCGCGGGCTGGGCGGTGCTGGTCTGCCTGCTGGCGGGCTATCTGGCCTCCCATGCCCTGGGCGTCGCGACTTCGGTGATCACCGGCATCGGGGCGCTGGCGCTGGTGCTGGCGGCGGCGCGGGAGCATTTCCTGCGCCGCCAGCCGCAGGCGGTGATCCCGGTGCTGACCCTGCTGCGGGAGGCGCCCTGGCAGGTGGTGATCTTTTCCCTGGGCATGTACCTGGTGGTGTTCGGATTGCGCAACCAGGGGCTCACCGCCGAGATCGCCCGCGGCCTGGAGTGGCTGGCCTCCTTCGGCAGCCTCGCCGCGACCGTGGGCGCGGGGCTGCTGTTCGGGCTGCTGTCGGCGGTGATGAACAACCTGCCCACGGTGCTGGTGGGCAGCCTGTCCATCCATCAGGCGACGCTGAGCGAGGGCGTGCGCGAGGCGATGATTTACGCGAACGTGATCGGCTGCAATCTGGGGCCGAAGATGACGCCCATCGGCAGCCTCGCCACGCTGCTGTGGCTGCACGTGCTGGCGCAGCGCGGGGTGAAAATCGGCTGGCTGGAATACTGCCGCGTCGGGGTGGCGCTCACGCTGCCGGTGCTGCTTGCCACCCTGCTCGGCCTGGCGGGTTGGCTCGCGCTGATTCGCTGAGCGGGGGACTTTGCGTTATCCTTGCAGGCTTTCGCGGACGCATAGAACAAGAATCCTGCAATGAGCATCTACGCATTCCTGGCCGTCGGCCTCGGCGCCGTGTTCGGCGCCTGGCTGCGCTGGGGCTTGGGGCTGTGGCTGAACCCGGTGTTTCCCACGGTCCCCTTCGGCACGCTGACGGCGAACCTGCTGGGCGGTTATCTCATCGGGCTGGCCGTCGCCTTTTTCGGTCACAGCGCCAGCCTGCCGCCGGAGTGGCGCCTGTTCGCCATCACCGGCTTTCTCGGGGCGCTGACCACGTTCTCCACCTTTTCCGCCGAGGTCACCACGCTCCTTCTCCGCGGGCAACTGGGCTGGGCCTTCGCCGCCGCGGCGATGCACCTGTTCGGCTCCCTGAGCCTGACCGCACTCGGCATCTGGACCTTCAAGCTGTTGAAAGGATGATCGCCCGTGGCTGACGTGTTCCTCAAAATTTACGTGGGCGAGGCCCAGAAGCACCACGGCGTGCTGCTCTACGAATGGCTGCTGGAAGAGGCGCGCCGGATGGGCATCCCCGGCGGCTCGGCGTTCCGCGCGCTGGCGGGGTTCGGCCGCCACGGCGTGCTGCACGAGGAGAGCTTCTTCGAGCTCGCCGGCAACGTGCCGGTGGAGGTGGGCTTCGCCGTGAGCGCGGAGGAGGCCGAGCGCCTGCTCGACCTGCTGCGCCGCGAAAACCTGCGCGTGTTCTACGTCAGGATTCCCGCCGAGCACGGCATCACCGGCTGAGCGGTTTTTCGGCGCCGGCCCGATGTCGCTGCTCGACCAGTTCGTCCTTTTTCTCGCCTCCTTCGTCGCCAACTGGTTCTCCGCGTTGTCCGGCGGCGGGGCGGGGCTGATCCAGTTCCCCATGCTGATCTTCCTCGGCCTGCCCTTCGGCATCGCGCTGGCCACGCACAAGGTGGCCAGCGTCGCCCTCGGGCTGGGCGCCACCGTGCGCCATCTGCGCGAGAGCTCGCTGGAGCGGCGGTTCTCGCTGATCATCCTCGGCGCCGGCCTGCCCGGCGTGGTGCTGGGCGCCAGCACCATCCTGCGCGTGCCGGAGCGCGCCGCGCTTCTCGCGCTGGGCGTGCTGACGCTGGGGCTGGGAATCTATTCAGTGCTCAAGCCGAAGCTGGGCATGGAGCACGCGCCGAAAAACCGCGAGGGCGGGGCGCTGGCGGGCGGCATGCTCGGCCTGTTCGTGATCGGCTTTCTCAACGGCTCCATCACTTCGGGCACCGGCCTGTTCCTGACCATGTGGCTGATCCACTGGTTCGGGCTGGATTACCGGCGGGCGGTGGCCTATACGCTGGTGCTGTGCGGCATTTTCTGGAACGGCACCGGCGCCATCGTGCTGGGGACCATCGGCCAGATTGCCTGGGACTGGATGCCGGCGCTGCTGGCGGGCTCGCTGCTGGGCGGCTACATCGGTACCCACTTCGCCATCAAAAAGGGCAACGTGTGGATCAAGCGCGCCTTCGAGATCGTGACCATACTCATCGGCGCGAAGCTGATCATCGGTTAGGCGCCTGTTGAATTGCGGCCTCTCCCTCGATGGGAGAGGGCAGGAGAGAGGGTGAAGTGGCGTGGTGTTCCGCCCAGCTGCTAGGCGCCGTACACCCACTCGTTCAGCAAGGCGCGGCCCGCATCGATGACCTCCGACGCGGTCATGCCGATGGGCCCGATGCCGCCCTCGACCAGCCGGTCGGCCGCGGCGCCATGCAGGTGGACCCCCAGCAGCAGCGCATCCCGCGGCGCCAGGCCCTGCGCGATCAGCGCGGCGACGAAGCCGGACAGCACATCGCCCGTGCCCGCGCTCGCCAGGCCGGGGTTGCCGCTGCTGTTGATGAACCAGGTGCCGTTGGGCATGGCGCACACGGTGCCGACGCCCTTGAGGGCGACGAAGGCGTTGAAGCGCGCCGCGATCAGGCTCGCGATTTCCACGCGCTGATACAGCACGTCCTGCAGCGTCGCGCCGAGCAGGCGCGCGGCCTCGGCCGGGTGCGGCGTCAGCACCGTCGCGCCGGCGCGCTGCCGCGTCAGTTCCTGCAGCTCCGGCGCCGCGCCGATCAGGTTGGGAATCGCATCGACTCGTACAATCGCCGCATGCCCAAGTTCTATCAGGAGTTGCTCGCGCTCGCGCAATCAGACGCGGCCGCCATCCAGATCGTCTCGCATGAAT